>NZ_JBJURI010000016.1:0-150496 GCF_046098255.1 Paenibacillus jiangxiensis | reverse complement strand
AACATTACAAAATCTCGGTATTCAGTGTCCCACTGAATACCCCTACATCTTCCATACACAAACTTCTTGACGCTACCAGAGTCCTATAAAATGTAACGGGTGCCAGCGAGCCTATTTTCCGTATTTCGGCGATAAAGGGACGGTCTCCCCAAAATAAGCGCGCCTGCGACCGTTAAAAATGAAACCTTCGCTTTTTCGCCCAAATAAGAGCAATGACAACCGTTAGCTTAGTAAACGTTCCAGATCGATAGATCATTCGAAGCTTACCCGTTCATCAAGCACCGATTTTTATGCCAAGCCAAAATTTAAGCCCAATCAATCTGCGGTCAAAATGCGTTTTCCCAACGTAAATGCCATGACCAGCATCAGCACACCAATGCATGCCGGAAATCCGAATAATTCAAACCAGTCTAACGCCGGGTGCCAGCTCTTCATCCACTGATAGGCAGCTCCGCCTGCAAGCGGTCCCAGGAATGAGGTCAGGCCGGTTAACGATGAATACATGGCCACATACATCGGCCGTTCACTCTTGGGCGTATCGCCGATGGTGAAGTTAAAAGCCAACTGATTGAAGCCGCCTATGCCGGCTCCAAGCAATATATGAGATATGATCAACACTGGCAGCGCCGGCAGTACCGACAGCATCCCCCAGGACAGGCAGGAGCCTGCGATTAACGGAAGTGTCCAGAAGAGCAGCTTTTTGTTGCTGTAGCGGGCGTTCAGGTTGCCCCATACGTAAAAGCTGATCATCATGGCAACGGTCTGGATCACCGTTAAAACAGAAACGGTACTGTAGCTGAGCCGCATTAACTCAAGCATGGCATAAGAATAAAGCGGTACGATCAGCGTCTGCATGAGCAGCCAGCCGGCAAGAAAACCGGCAGCCTTCATAAACCCGGCATCTTGCAAGGGCTTGCGGACCATGGGCAGGAAAGCGGTTTCTTTTGATCGTTCAAAAGGTAAATCCGGATAAAAAAAGTAGATGACGATATTTGCAACTGCGCATATCCAGATCGGTATAAAGAGCAGCAAAAAACCTTCCCCGCCAGGATAACGGTCAAGCAGTATGCCACCCGCAAACAGACAGACACTGCTCAGGGCATTCAGCACCGTGTTGCGAATCCCGAAGTGCCGTCCACGCACCTTGGCAGGGATAAGGTCGCTGATGAGTGAAGTCCACAGCATGGCTGACACCGCGTTCGCCATGAAGGCTATTGTGTAGGTCACGATATACACGCTCACCCATACATCCTTGGGAAACAAAAACGGGATCAGTCCGGTTCCCGCCCACAAAAGCCGGTGTACGGCAATAAACCATATCAGGGCCGTCCGGCGGCTGCGAATGCGCTGGATTCCGTATGCAACACCAAGCTGCGTAATGTTTACCAATGTGGTAACAGCCAATACAAAACCGATTTGACTCGAATTGGCTCCCAGATAGAGCAGAAAACCGGTAAGAAACGGGCCGCCCAGAAGCACCTGAAATATGGTGGACGGCACTCCCTCCCAGGTCGCGATCCGAATCTGCCTGCGCTGCTCCGAGAGCTTTCCGCGCCGCCGCGGACGAAAAGGACGTTTTACTGGATGAACTGTATTAGCGATGGATATGCACTCCTTCGACAGTCGGCAACTGCCACGATGGTACTTTCTTCACTCATTCTACTCCCGGCCATCAACAAGTCAATATAAAAATATGCTGCTTATCGGGGAACAAAAAACAGACCCGTAAAGGTCTGCTTTTTACCCGTATTACACGTTTTGCTCACCATCATACGTGGCAATCAGTTTATACAAATCAGGGCGGCGGTCCCGGAAAATGCCCCATTCGATCCGCCCGGTTTCCAGCTCGTCCAGATCAAATTCCGCTGTAAGCACAGTCTGCTCAGTACGACCGGCCTCGGCAACCTTCTGCCCCTGCGGACCCGCGATAAAGGAGGATCCGTAGAACGTAATTTTCGATTCGTCATCCTCTTCCACACCAATCCGGTTGGACGCCACAACAGGAATCAGATTGGCCGCTGCATGTCCCAGCATGACGGTCTGCCAATGATCCTTCGAATCAATGGAAGAATCCTGCGGTTCGGTACCGATGGCAGTCGGATAAAACAAAATTTCCGCTCCCATCAGCGTCATCACTCTCGCCGCTTCCGGGTACCATTGATCCCAGCAGATGCCTACCCCGATTTTGGCGTAACGGGTATTCCACACCTTAAAGCCAGTGTCACCAGGGTTGAAATAAAACTTCTCTTCATAACCCGGCCCGTCAGGGATATGGCTTTTACGGTACTTGCCCAGCACTTCCCCGTCCGCATCAATGACGGCCAGGGAGTTGTAGCGCGCATAGTTCTTTTTCTCGTAAAAGCTAATCGGCAGCACCACTTTTAATTCCTTGGCGACTTTTCTGAAATGGCTGATCGCTTTGTTGGCCTCCAATTCCGTAGCCAGAGCAAAGTAATCGGCTTTCTCCTTCTGGCAGAAATACGGGGTTTCAAACAGCTCCTGCAGCAAAATAATCTGGGCGCCCTGCGCCGCAGCTTCTTTTACCAGCTTATCGGCTTTCGCTATATTCTCATCAATGTTGGCTGAACAGCTCATTTGTGTAGCCGCCACTTTTACTTTTCTCAAGCACTTATCCTCCTCTGAATGGGCTCCTCCATAATACATGTTGATATATTAACCAAAACGGATACCGGACAATCTGTTATACAGTTCCGGCAGCCGGCATTTGCTGAGTGGTGCAGTGCACATTCCCGCCTTCCTTAATGACAGCCATGCCGTCCACCGCACGGATTTTCCGGTCAGGGAACACCTCGGACAGCCGCTGCGCAGCCTGACGGTCGCTCTCTTCCGCCTCGCCGCCAAAGACAGGCAGGATAATTCCGCCGTTAACGAAGTAAAAATTAATGTAGCTCAGCGTTAAACGGCTGTCTTCATGCATTCTTTGTGGCGGCTGCTGAATGGGAATAATCTCGAGCTTTCTCCCCTTGGCATCCGTCTCCTGCCGCAATATCTCCAGGTTCTCTCGAGAAATCTCATAATTCTCGTCCGACGGATCATCGCATACTTGGATCAGAATCTTGCCCGGAGCAGCAAAGCAGGCGATATTGTCAACATGGCCGTCCGTCTCGTCGCCGCTTAGTCCTCTTTTCAGCCAGATAATTTTGCTGACCCCTGTATATTTCCGCAAATATTCTTCAATATCCGCCTTCGACAGCTCCGGATTCCGGTTCGGGTTCAGGAGGCATTCTTCCGTCGTAATCAATGTGCCCTCCCCGTCCACGTGAATGGAGCCGCCTTCCATAATAAGAGGCGCATCGATGCAGGGAACGTTCAGCTTCTCAAGAATGCGGGGTGCGAGCTGATCGTCCAGATCCCAAGGCGCGTATTTGCCTCCCCAGGCGTTGAATCTCCAGTTGATTCCGGCCAGCTCTCCCTTATCGTTCTTCACAAAGGTCGGTCCGTTATCCCGCAGCCAGGCGTCGCTGTGCTCGATAGGCAGCAGCTCGACCTGCTGCCCAAAGCCGAACTTCTGCACAGTTTCCAAGTCCTCCGGATTAACAACGACCGTCACAGGCTCGAATTCCGCCATGGCGCGCACGATCTCCGCATAACCGTCACATACGGCGGGATGTGTGTCCGGATATACCATGGATTCACGCACTGGCCAGGATATAAAAGTTCTTTCATGCCGAGCCCATTCAGGCGGCATTGTATAGTTCAAATGGGTTGAATTCATAAGTTCTAAGCTCTCTTTACTATAGAATGTGATCACCCGCTCTGCGGGCACCTACAACATAATACAATAAGTTGCCCTCCGACTCAATCAATGACCCAATTCCCTTTGCGGAAAACAGGCTCGATGCTTCCGTCCTGCAGCTCTCCGTCAATATCAAGCTCGGCCGAGCCGATCATAAAGTCGGTGTGAATCAGGCTGACATTGCATCCGTGCCGCAGCAGCTCTTCGTTATTCATCTGCGTGCCGTTCTCGATATTGGTCGGATAAGCACTGCCTAGAGCCAGGTGACAGGAGGCATTTTCGTCAACGCCGGTATTGTAGAAGATCCGGTTCAAATTCGAAATCGGCGAATCATAAGGCACCAGGGCGACCTCGCCCAAGTAACTGGCTCCCTCGTCCGTTGCAAGCAGACTTGCCAGATGCTCTTCGCCCGACCCGGCTGTAAATTCCGTTACTTTCCCATCCTTGAAGGTAAAGCGGATGCGGTCCACGAGCCGGCCGTTCAAATTCAGCGGCATGGTGCTGGTCACATAACCGTTTACGCCGTCCCGCTTGGGCATTGTAAAAACTTCTTCCGTCGGCATGTTATGTACAACAGATGTCCCATCCTGGGTCTGGCTTGCTCCTCCGTGCCAAATATGCCCCTCGGCCAGCTCGATGTGCAAATCCGTGCCGGGCGCGCGATAATGGAGGCTTTTGTATCTTTTGCCGTTAAGCTTCTGCCGCAGCTCCATGAGTCGGCCCAGGTGCTCATGCCAGTTCTGAACGGCATCCCCGCCGTCGACACGGTTCATTTTGAAAATGGTGTCCCACATGACACTGATCCGCTCTTCCTCGGGAATATCGGCAAATACTTTGTTGGCCCATGCTCTGGTCGGCGCCTTGATCAAGCACCAGCTGATTTTGCTGTTGCGCGTATAATCGGCAAAAGCACGTCTTGCCTGGGCTGCCGCTTTGGTGGAACGGGCGACCTTCTGCGAATCAATCCCCTTGTACAGCTCCGGATCCGGCACCCGGATCGTCAAAGTGGCCCCGCCCTCTTCCGCAAACTTCTCCAGCATTTTCGCCTTCCAGGCCGGAAAATAATCGAGAGTGCTGTCGTCGGCATACTCGTAGCGGCTGCGAACGATCTGTTCATCCTCAAAGTCAACCTGCACGTATTTGGCTCCGGCCTCATAAGCCTTCTTGACGATCAGCCGCGTAAATTCCACCGTTTCAAGCGGCGAAGTCACCATGAGCACCTGGCCTGGCTGGACATTCACCCCCACCTTAACAACCAATTCGGCGTATTGTTCCAGCAAATTGTCGAAATCTTTCATTATCTTGCACACTCCTGTTATGTAAAATATAAACCGCCGCTTTCCATCATACGCCTGTATCGGTGCGCTTGCAAAGCAATGGCGAAAAAACAAATACGGCCCCAATATATGGTTGCTGGTTCAGCATGAATTGTTTACTATTTAAAATACAGAAAGGGGTTTCAGCTCAAATGTGGCTTATTTTTGCTCTGCTTTCCGCCGTATGCTTCGGGCTGCGCGGAATTTTGTATCACTGGACGAGCCAGCAATCCGTCCAGCGCAACATGCTGCTTTGCGGCACTTTTTTTATGGGCGGATTGATCAGTCTGGTCTGCAGCCTGATATATCAACAAGACTGGACTGCTTCCGCCCTGGTCGGCATCCAGATGGGGCTGTTCTCTTTTGCGGCCAATGCAAGCCTCTTCCAGGGCTTCAAGGTCGGCAAGGCATCCGTCGTTGCCATTCTGACGGCCTTGCCGGCGGTACTGGTGGTGATTGGCGCTTATTTGATCTGGGGTGAACGGCTTAATCTGATACAGTTTATCGCATTCATGATCATCGTCAGCGGTGTGCTCCTGGTCAGGTATTCCAATGATATTTCGCTAAAAAACCTGCAGGGGGCGCAGTGGGGATTGATTGCGCTCGTTCTCTTTGCGGGAAATGATTTAACGGGCAAATGGTCTACCCTGCTCGAAGCGCCCATGTTTCCAACGCTGGTTTGCATGTTCTTTACCGGGACGCTTTGCTTTGGGGCGGGAAGCTTGCTGGATTACCGGAAGCAGTCTGCCAAACCTGTGACGATATCCAGGCATAAATCTGCCTGGTCGGCCCAAAAAACTTTCCTTATCGGTATGGGTGTTGGCATCACCAATGCAGTCGGCATGGTCATGATTCTGACCGCTTTTGATTATGGCAAAGCCGGCCTGGTATCGGCCGTTGCCGCTCTTAATGTCGTCATCATCCTGCTGTATACGCGCTTTGTGGTTAGGGACCGGTTCAGCAGGCTGGAAACAGCCGGATTAGTTACCGCATTTGCGGGTATTCTGGTCATGAGGTTATTTGGAAGTTAAATACATAACTTCTTTGCCGCCAGCTCGTTTTTATGCCGTGGCATGCGAATCAGCTGGCGGAATATTTTAAAGGACTGGTGATATAGCGCTCTTTATTCTCTATTACATAATCAAGAAAGCATCGGACAGCCATGGACGCCTGGCTTTTATTTTTGATGGCAATGCCTATTTTCCTTGAAAAACCGGGATTTGTTTCCTTGCCGACAATACGGTAAGGATTTCTGTTTAAGACCAGCTCAGCCAGTATGCTGATGCCCAGCTCGTTTTCTACCATGGACATGATGGTGTAATCATCCTCCGAGCGATACTCAATGCGGGGCTTCATATGATGTCTGCGGAACATTTCCAGCACTTCCTTTTTCGTGCCTTCATCCAGCAGTATAACGGGCTCTTGCTCAAAAAGCTGCAAAGGGACAAGCTCATGATCGGCATATGTATGAGTTGCAGGAAGAACTGCCAGCATTCTGTCTTCGCAAATGGGAATGACCTCAAACTCTTTTAAGGCGGGCTGTACCACAAACCCGAAATCAACCGTCCCGTCCGCAATCCACTGCTCAATTTCGCGATAATCCCCTTGCAGCAGCTCAAACCTGATATTCGGGCGTACTGCTTTGAAATCTTTAAGAATCGGCGGCAGCAAGTGGCAGGAGACGCTGGAAAAAGAGCCGATCCGGATCAGCCCGCTTTCAATGCCCAGCAATTCAAACACTTTATCGGACAGCTCATGATGTGCACTGCTCAAATTTCGGATATATGGCAGCAGCTGCTCCCCGTCCGATGTAAGCCAGACCCCAGCATGGCTCCGGTTGAGCAGCTTGATGCCTAGCTCATTTTCCAGGGAGCTGATGATTTGGCTAACCGCAGACTGGGAGTAGTTGCAATACTCCGCCGCGCGTGACAGGCTCCGAACTCCACCACTTTTACAAATACCTCGTATTTAGATCTTTTCACTCAGGCACCGCCATATTAGAAAATGTAATATTCAGCATCATATATATTCGCTTCTCTTATATACTGCCTTTGGCTAAGATGGGATTCAAGATGCTGCATTAAGACGCTGCAATTCCAAGTAAAAGGTGGACATCATGACTCAGAAGAAAGCGAATTTGATTTTAACAACGGTATCCTTAGCCTGGGGGTTATCGTACCTATTAATGAAGCTGGGCGTTCAAGGAATTCCCCCATTCAACATGACTGCGCTGAGATGCGGAATTGCTTTTCTTATAACCGCTCTTGTCTTCTTCCCGAAAATAAGAAAGGTTGATGTAAAGACCTTGAAGTACAGCGCCATTTGCGGCGCGCTATTATGCGGACTTTTCACCGGCTTGCTGTATGGGCTGAAAACCACCACCGCTTCCTCGGCTGGCTTCCTGACCAGCACGACGGTGATCATGGTTCCCATCCTTCTGGCCATCATCACCCGCAAGCTGCCGAATTCCAAAATCATGCTCGGCGTGATCGTCGTATCTGCCGGGCTGTTACTGCTGACCAGCGGGGACCGATTTGCTTTGGATATCGGCTCAGTTTATTGCCTGGCCGCAGCACTGTTGTATGCCATTCATATTATCGTTTCAAACCGGTTTGTGCGTGAAGTGGATTCGCTGCAATTAGGCATTTATCAACTGGGCTTTGCTGCGTTGTTTGCATCGGTTGGAATGCTGGTTTTCGAACAACCTGTACTGCCGTCAACTCCCGTTCACTGGGTGGCCGTGCTTGGCCTGGCCTTGATATGCAGCGCTTATGGGTTTGTCATGCAATCGATCACACATAAGTACACCACCCCTGAAAGTGTGGGATTCCTGTTCTCGCTTGAGCCGGTTTTTTCGGCCATATTCGCCTTTGCCTTCCTGAATGAAATCATGGGGCTGCAAGGTTATATCGGCGCCGGTCTTATTCTGATGGGAGTGTTCATTGCGAATCAGCCTGCTAGTTCAGCCAATACTCCAGCACAGGCTCATACAGGTTGAGGCCTGAAACAAAATTGCGTTTATGATGGAACTGCCTCGAAAGATTCATTGACCCGGGGCACTTCTTCGTATGTTGTAAGAGGCTCCGAGAACGAACCATTCCTACAATCGCTGTTGACCCCAAATTTCTATTGATCTTATTTTTTAGTGGATGAAATTTGGGGTCAAAGGCGAGCGCTGCCGCTTTTCCGGAATTGCTTCGTTCTCTCCGCTGCATTTGTGCGCACTTCCACTTTAAAAATAACAAAAAGCAATCACCGATTCCCTGTAATTTTATTTTGGGATCCCGCCAACAAAACACGAAAAACGTACGCTAAAGGGTAGCGCCAACATTCTATACACGATGAATGGTTTTTAGCCCGTCCTGCTCGTCGGCGGAGCCATATACCAGATGGAATCCCATGGCACCGTAGCCGGTTGCCGAGACTTCGGTACCATTACTGCCAAGTTTGCGTTTTTGCATATCGATGTCCTTTTGCACTAAGGTTTAGGATGACTTTCCGGAAAGTGCGGAACTGCCGGTAGGCCACGTGGAGAGCGCTTGCTCAGCAACAGCCTCTAACATTTCGCGACTGAAGCCGGCCTTGGCTTGAACAGCCATACCGTGGGACACTGCCATCACGAACGCAGCTAACACAGCACAGTTAGCGGTCTCCGGCAGATCTCCCTCCTGCTTTGCCCGTTCGAAGCGATCACGCAGCGACGCCTCTCCGTTCGCACGCGCATCGATCAGGGCACGTCGAATTGGTTCGGCATCGTCCGAGCCAGCCAAGGCGCCGTGGATTCCCAGACATCCCTTGCGATCCGGGTAACGGGTATGCAGTGCGGCTGCACTGCGGAGGATGTGTGCGGCCACCTCTCGTGAGGTCGGCATCTCCAACGCCGCCGGGAAGAAATCCAGGTAGTGCTCGTAATAGCGCGCCAGCGCGCGGCGAAACAACGCTTCCTTGTTGCCAAACGCCGAGTAGAGCGCGGGTCGTTCGACACCTGTGGCCTGTGTCAGATCGGTGTACGACGCACCCTCGTAGCCTTTGCGCCAAAACACGTAAAGTGCCGCTTCCAGTGCCTGATCCACATCAAACTCGCGGTTACGTCCCATCAGTCAGATCACCTCGCCTTCTATGTCCAATTTTCATACTATACGTTATCATAACACACGTTACAGATCGCTGCCAATCCTTCGGGCAAGGAGATAGAGCGCTTGACAGTGCGCAATAAATTGTGTAACATCCGTTACTGTAATGACCGTTATGAAATGGCGCCGATTCCCGGGGCAAGGGCGTTCGGCCACGTACAAAGTGGTTCTCTATCATTCTGAAATCATTGAAGGAGGTTATTTTCATGCAAAAATCATTAAAGGGCAAGGTTGTCCTCATTACGGGCGGCTCACGCGGACTTGGCGCCGCTACGGCGGAAGCGTTTGCCGATCACGGAGCGGATGTTGCGATTAGCTACGCGGCTTCGCCCGAAAAGGCAGAGGCTGTCGTGGAGAAGCTAAAGGCCAAGGGTGTTCGTGCATTGGCAATCAAAAGCGACCAAGCGGACCTTTCTTCTGCCAAGCCCCTAATTAACTCGGTGATTGCCGAATTCGGCAAGCTCGACATCCTCGTGAACAACGCCGGCATCGCGATCCAGGGCCAGACGGTAGATGATCCCGGCTTCGACGAAGAAAAATACAATCGGCAGTGGCAAGTCAATGTCATGGGATCAATCGCCAATACCCGCGCGGCGGCACCCAAACTAGCGGACGGAGGCCGCATTATTTTTATCGGCTCTCGGCTCGGCGATTTCGTGCCCTTTAGAGGAGTCGCCGACTACGCCGGAACGAAGGCAGCGCTCGCCGGATATGCGAGGGGCATCGCGCGCGACCTCGGCCCCCGCAATATCACTGTAAATGTCGTGCAGCCAGGCGCCATGCCCACGGACATGAACAAGGATGTTGCCGATCATCTTCCACCCCTTGAAACCTTCCTGGACATGCATGCGATCCGTCGCTTTGCAACCCTTGAAGAGGTGGCAGAGGCCGTCTGCTTCCTCGCCGGACCACATGGGGGCTACATCACCGGTGAGACCCTCAATATAGCCGGCGCATAAGACTGTCCGGAGCAAGTGCCCATGCATGGGTACCTGCCAAGCATTCTGACGTCCGCTAGTTGTGATCGCAGTTAACCGACCAAGGAGTGTATTGTGATCTTTGAACCTGCCGATCTGATGCAGCAAAGCGCTCGGCTTAGGTATGTCAAAGATCGGGCCGAAGAAAAGCAAAGCTCTTAATAAACATGCAATTAAAGGAGAAGACATATGTCCAGGAAATTCGATGCAAAGTCAACAGCCGATCAGGTGCTTTCCGGCGTTGATCTCAAGGGAAAACGATTTCTCATTACAGGTGTATCATCGGGCATTGGCCTCGAAACCGCCCGCTCACTGGTGTCTCACGGCGCCAGCGTCGTTGGCACGGTCAGAGACCTCGCCAAAGCCGAAGCGGCCACTGCATCGATCCTTGACGCCGCGGCGCAAGGAGGCGGCAGCCTAGAGTTGATTGAGCTCGATCTGGCATCCTTGCAAAGCGTTCGCGCCTGCGCGGATAAACTGTTGGCCAACGGCCAGCGGTTCGACGCCATCATCGCCAACGCTGGTATCATGGCAACCCCGTTCGGTCGGACGGTCGACGGCTTCGAAATCCAGTTCGGGACGAACTATCTTGGTCATTTCGCTTTGATCAATCGGATCGAGCCGCTGCTCATCGATAACGGGCGCTTGGTTATGCTGTCGTCCCAAGCTCATCGTGCCGCCGATGTTGACCTGGACGATCCGAATTTCGAGCAACAGGCATACGACCCATTTGTCGCCTACGGCCGATCGAAAACGGCTACTACTCTCTTCGCAGCGGAATTCGATAAACGGCATCGCAATCGTGGCATCCGCGCTGCCTCGGTGATGCCCGGAAATAGTCTTACCGATCTCCCGCGGCATTTCTCGCAGGAAGACTTGCAGGGTCTTTTCGAGTCAGCCCGCAAAGCTCGCGCCGAAGCGGGTCTTGCACCAGCGGAGCTCAAAGAAATCGCTCAGGCAGCCGCAACGTCGGTCTGGGCCGCAGTCGTGGCTGACAAAGACGAAATCGGCGGACGCTATCTCGAAGATTGCGCTGTCGTGCCGATCGATGACACGCCCAACCCGTTTGCCGACGGCGTAAGGTCGTATGCGCTCGACGCTAACAAAGCCGAACGGCTTTGGGCGAAAAGCGAGGAATTGATAAGCACTTATTTTTAAAAGAAAAGCTTACTGTTGAACCCTAATAGATAATAGTTCAATTAACCGCCTCCTCAGGAAGGCGGTTTACTTTTGGTCTGAAATCAACTGCCACTCCAGCAGAAGACTATCCTGGATGTGGAAAAAAACGGTTGCCAACCATTGTGATTTATAATAATGTTAATTTGTAAATATATTTGTATATCAATATACATACGGAAGGATGGTTTATTAATGAAACAAAGTAAAAAAACTGCTTTGGTTTTGCTATCCTGCCTGACCGCGGCCGGCAGCAGTATCGTCAATGGAACTGCCATGTCCTCTCCTGCTGAACTAACGGTTGCCGAATCATCGCTCAACATTGAAAGCGTTAACAAAAAGGTGAATGCAGCCCCTTCTTTTTCCGAGGTTACCGTTCATGACCCCTCTGTCATTAAAAGCGGAGATTCCTTCTACGTTTTCGGGTCTCATTTGGCCTCGGCCAAAACACAGGATCTGATGCACTGGCAGCAAATTTCCACTGTTGTAGATCATAACAACCCGCTCATCCCCAATGTTTTCGAGGAGCTTCGTGAAACGTTCGAATGGGCGCAAAGCAATACATTATGGGCTGCTGACGTCATTCAGCTGGCGGACGGGAAATACTATATGTATTACAACGCCTGCAAGGGGGATTCCCCACGGTCAGCTATGGGTATTGCGGTCGCCGATCACCCGGAGGGCCCCTACAAGGATACGGGCATTATCTTGAAGTCCGGCATGTGGGATGAAATCAGTGAAGACGGGACAATTTACGATGCGACCATTCACCCGAATGTCGTCGATCCGGACGTTTTCTTCGATAAGAACGGCAAGCTGTGGATGGTGTACGGATCATATTCTGGCGGCATTTTTATTATGGAAATGGACCCTGAGACCGGCAAACCGATTCCCGGGCAAGGTTATGGCAAAAAGCTGCTGGGCGGCAATCACAGCCGCATAGAAGCCCCCTATATCGTGTATAATCCGCAAACGGACTACTATTATTTGTACTTGTCCTTTGGCGGATTGGATGCAGTCGGGGGCTATAACATCAGGGTTGCTCGTTCCAAGAGCCCGGACGGCCCCTATGTAGACGCGGCAGGCAAGGATATGATCAACGCCAAAGGGGCAGACGGTACCTTTTTCGATGATGCGGCTATTGCTCCATATGGGACCAAGCTCATTGGCAACTTTAAGTTTACCGCCCTCAACGGAGAGAAATACACAGATCAGGGTTATGTATCTCCAGGACATAATTCCCTATATGTCGACCCGAAAAGCGGCGAAACGTTCATCTTCTTCCATACCCGCTTTCCCGGGCGTGGTGAAGAGCATCAGGTTCGCGTGCATAGAGTCATGATGAATGAAGACGGATGGCCGGTGATCGCCCCCTATCGCTATGCCAGTGAGACAGAAGCCTCAGTTCAGCCTAAGGAGATTGCAGGCGTCTATAAATATGTGAATCACGGCAGGGATATATCGGCAGACATCAAGCCTTCCGCAGCCATCGAGCTGAACAAGAACGGCACAGTCACAGGGACCGTGTCGGGAACGTGGAAAAAGAGCGGCAAAAACAATATAACCCTTACGCTGAACGGGGTGACCTACAAAGGAAAACTCCTGCGTCAATGGGATAATGGCGCCCAAAGCTACGTCATGACCTTCTCGGCCCTGTCTGGAGACGGTACGGCTGTCTGGGGAAGTCATGCGGCTGAGTAAGTGAAGTAGTTCTAAACGAAATGGACCTGTATTCCGCACGAATGTGGCACAGGTCCATTTGCTTCATTTTTTTGTTGTAATTTGTAGTCCTATGAAAATTCGTATAAAGAGCAGGAAACGACACTTTTATTTCAAATTATTATTGCCGTCCGGACTATTTTCCTATATATTCATGTCACGGGCACTAAGAAGATATAGGTATAAAAGGATGCTACTCCCTTCACACCAATAAAATGCTGTCCGTAAATTGATGAAAAGGGGAAAATGAAAGAATGTCTACACAAGTTAATTCGCCTTATGCCGACAATTATGTTTCGACAAAATCGTCGGCACCTGTCAGTGTCAAAGACTGGATGCTGACCATTCTGCTCATGGCCATTCCGGTTGTGGGAATTATTATGCTGTTCGTATGGGCATTTGGCGGCGGCGCCAATCCTAGTAAAGCAAACTTTGCCAAAGCGTCCTTGCTTTGGGCAGTCATCGGCGTTGTTATTTATGTCGTCGTCTTTGTGCTTATTCTCGGCGGCCTGGTTGCTACAATGAACTGATCCTTTGGATACATAGAAGAGACAGTGCTCTGTTCAAATCGGAACACTGTCTCTTTTTTCATTTATACCGTTCTACTCGCTTTCACCGATTTTCGGATAACCAGTTCTGTTCCCATATAGATCAATTTTTCTTCAGTGGAAGGCGACTGGATCAGCTCCAGAATATGGGACGCTCCTGCTGCGCTGATCTGTTCGATCGGTCTCTTGACCGTTGTCAGCGGTGGGGTCATATACTGAGAATATCCGATATCATCGAACCCGACGATGGAAATATCCTCAGGCACCCTCATGCCCTGCTCGAACACGGCATTCATGGCTCCTATGGCCATATCATCATTGGAGCAAAAAACCGCAGTAGGCGGTTCCGCCAGCGCGAGCAGCCGCTTCATTGCCTCGCTTCCGCTCTCGGTATCATACTGGCCTGCAACCATGTATTCATTATGGATCGGCAGCTGATGCTCAACCAGCGCCTTCACAAAACCGTCTCTTCTCCGCTGTGAAGACTTGAACCCCTCCCTGCCCTCGATTAATGCCACCCGGGTATGTCCGCATTCAATAAGGTACGAAGCGGCATGATAAGCCCCTTCCATATCATTTGAAATGATATTGATCATTCCCTCGCCCGATACTTGGCGGTTCAGCACGACGAGCGGAATGCCCTCCCGCAGCACATGGTCAATAAAAGGGTTGTCCTTTTCGCTCTGGCTCATCAATAGAATGCCGTCGAACCGCCTGCCATGGATGGAAGAATAATCTCCGAACTCGTCGATTCCACGCACAAACAGGTTAAAATGCGTATCAATGACGGAGTTCACTCCCCTGATTGTATCCGCAAAAAAGCTGGAAGACGTTCCGCGTGAAATGCTGGTGAAGAATAACCCGATCGTATGGGACCGCTGCATCACGAGGCTTTTGGCATTGTAATTTGGAGTGTAATTTAACTGCTCGGCCAGCTCCAAAATTTTGCGTTTGGTCTCCTCCTTGATCAATGGGCTGTTGTTCAGCGCTCTGGATACCGTGGTATGGGATACGTTGGCCAGTCTGGCGATATCTTTAATTGTGGCTGCCATATTTGCACCTTCTTTGCCGTTCGTATTAGCGTATATCACAACAATACCATATCAGGAGCATCCTTCAAAAGCACATTTAGATTTATAGAGATACCTTGAGGCTAAAAAGTTATCCATTAAATGCAACAAAATGGGTGAAAATGGCGTTATAGAAATGAACATGGTTTAGCAGCGTGGAACAGCCCTAATAACATTCAAGTGTTTAAGAGCAGCAGCTCATGAAATTTGTCTTAAACGAAATATTAAATAAGGGACGTAATGACAAATGATGAAATCAAAAAAACAAAAGATTCTCTTTTCAGCGACATCATTGCTTGTGTTGTCTTTAATTGTAATTTCTACGACTGGAATTGGTGATGGTGAAAAAGCTAGTGCCGTTAGTAAGGATGTCAAAAAAACTACTCCAGCTTACGTTGTTTCTCAAGGTCATGGAATTACATATGAAAATTTCGGTGAATTAGACATGGATACCGAGTTAGTTGTGAAAGGAAAAAAACTTAATGAGGAGAAAGTACTTCTAACGAAGGATGAGCAGGGACTTGCTACGGACAATCGGACGCTTTCAGGATTTTGGGTTGAAAAAGTCCTTAAAAACGAAGGCGATCTGAATGTAAAAGAAGGCGAAACGATTACAGTACAAGAAAATGCAGCATTGGATGGTAATATTGTCATTAGCTCACTTGGCTATCAACTGATGAATAATGATGAAGAATATTTATTGTTTTTAAGACCAAATTTGACTGAATCCGGAGTTTATAATATTAGAGGCGTGTACTACGGTAAAGTTCCAACACAAGAAGTCCAAGGCTTGACTAGTCAAGCTGATCTGCAGTTTAAAGGCGACCAAGAGGAACAGGCCAAACTCCAGACTATTTTCCAAGATGCGTTAGATAAGTATAACAACAACTGATTCCTCTTAAGAAAGTGTCCCAAACCAAGGCTGAGCGGTCTATTCTCGCTTAGCTCCTTGGTTTTTGGCATCCAGGACAGCTTTTTTGAGTAAATTGTGGACAAGGGAAAGCCACCCGACCTTCATACTACTTTTGGTAAGCCTTGAAGCAGGAACCTTTTAAAACCTCGGTTGTTCTTCGTATCTCCAAACACAGGCTCCGGCTCGATCATGCGCCTTACGGCCAGGGCATAACCTTCTTCACTGTGGATCTTTTGCCTTACCTGGTTCTTTAGCCGCAAATACTTCATGCTAACTTTGATCTAGCGATACCTTGGGCTTTTGTATGTTATGAGACGCTCTGAGAACGAGTCCTTCCTCCAACCGCTGTTGCTCTTCACGCGGTAACCTATAACAAATAAGACCATGCAGTAAAAGCATTATTAATTACAAAAAAGTCATCCTTTGCTCAGGAAGACCGAATTAACTTATTTCATTTTTTTAGTTGGCATTTGATGACACCTCACGCTGTAGAGGGCGACCCCTATTGACGGGATTCCAACTGGTCAATGCGTTCAACAGCTACTTCAAAGTCATTGTCAAGCATCCGCATGTGACCTTCCAACTGGCGGAAGTTGCTTTTCGTGTCCCTGCGAAATGTGTGCAGCTCGTCGGATACGGCATTCACCTTCTCATTTTGTGCCTCTACCTTGCCGTGTAGTTTATGTACATCCATAGCCATGGCGTCTAACTTTGCATCGGTTTCTTCTTGACGGTCTCGAATCGCACGGCTGATTTGGTTTAGTTCTTTCTGCCCTTCTTCAAGAGCTTTCTGCCCTTCTTCAAGAGCTTTCTGTCCTTCTTCAAGAGCTTCGAGCTTCCGAAGGATCAAGTCGAGTTTATCCATGGATCCTGTCTCCCTATTTTTAATTTTTCACTTAAATTCAGTATACCACAACCTTGGAATCCCTGCTTCATAAACAAATGCGGGTGGGGTTAGCTACAATGGTACTCCCCTACCCCAAATACAAAAGAAAAAAGGTCAAGAACGTGGGCAGCTTCTACCTGTTCCTGACCCTTTATACTCATTACATCATCTGTAGATTAGGAGCTGCAGCCCTCGCATTCATAGTATTGATTGGTGGCGTCCAGTGTTTTAAGCAGCTTGCCCACCATCACATCATCCATGTCCACAAACTCCAGATCGGCAATGCGCTCATGAACGGCCGTCTTCGCCTGCTCCTCGCTTTCAGCCACCCAACTGAATTCGCCTTTGTAGCCGGTAGATTTCAACTCATATTCAAAAAGATAACGGGTCATTCCGGTTCCCCTCCTATGTAGTCTATTTTTATAGTAAGTATTTTTTTCTTACTTTCAAAAAGATACACGGAATCGGCATATTCTGCAACCATATACCAGGAACCCTCAACACTTGGGTATATACAGGGTGATTTTTGAAGTCAAATCGCATGGCAGAGATCAAAACGTTGGAATCCACAAAGACACGCATCCCACTATTTGTTTCGTTCACTCCACATTTCCTCCCGAACTTGTTCTAAATCGTCCAGCAAGTCCCCTTCGCTGACTCCCTTGGTCTTGGCCTCCTTCGCCATCGAATCTAAAAATTCGCGTAAGGCGACCACACTGGATTTTGTAATGACAATCTTGCCGCTTTCGTCCTCAATAAAAGCGACCTTATCACCTTCCTGTAAATTTAGTCGTTCGCGGATGGTTTTAGGAATTGTGATTTGCCCCTTTGATGTCACTCTTGAAACTTCCATATTCATTAAGAACATCCTCTCCTATAAATTCTTACATTCCTTACTTTCATTTATTACGTTAGATTTTCCTCTTCAATTAAAATTCACCCATTGCCCTCCCTTTTTAAATCTGTTCCCCCAAACACTTCAATCATCATCATGGCCCCCAGCCGAAAACCTTCTGTATACGCGGCAGCAGAGTACATGGATGTCGATTGCCCTAACAAGTCAATTAACTGCTCCAACTCATTGTACTCTTCTGGTGAAAGCTTCTTGTGATAGGCTTCCATTAACGAAGAAATCTTTTGGTTAAGGCTGAGATATTCAGAATTTGCAGGGTGTATGCATTCGTCAGGTCTAAGGTTTCCATAAAATAGATTTTCCAAAACGATACCCATTATTCTCCTCCTATGTACTTGCAGATATAATCTCCAGGACACAGGGTCCCTCTGCCATATCATACCCTATCAAATGACAGAACATTTTATTTTAGCGGAATAATCGCTAATATCCCTTGCTCAAATCACAGTTACGCTCGATGAACTGCGGTTTATGTATTGCACTGTACAATCCTTCAATGTAAAAAATCGGATTTCAAAGTGTGTAGTTGGGGTTAATGTAGTATATTGAAAGCATGAAATCAGAATTCTGAATTATCGAAAGGATGAATTTGGATGTTCGACATTCAAGTAAATGAACGCGGACAAATTTACAATACCCAAAGAGCTTCGTGAAAAGCTTAATATCAACCCCCGCGACAACCTGAAAATTGACATCGATAAACAAGGTCGTTTGATCTTGTATAAAAAGGATTTGCTGGACGATCTGGAGGATTTTATTAAACGAGATCTGATTTACGAAGGGTACTCCGAAGAAGACTTTGCCGAAAAAATCCCTGAACGCAAGAAAGAATTAGCCGAAGCTCTTATGAATGTCGTTAAGGAGTCCGAAGAGCAGTATGAACAGGGAGAGCTTACATCGCTCCAGGATTTGAAAAAGGAGCTTAACGAAGAGGGCTACTTATAATGTATCAATTATTTGTCACCAACCAAGCCAAAAAAGATTTGAAGCGGCTGGATAGGCCGATCATTAAGATTGTACTCGGTATATTGGATGATATTGCAGAACCCCCCCATGCCGGTGAGCCACTCCACGGTGACCTGTCGCATTTGAAAAAATGGTCTTTTACTCACCTGGGTATAGGTTACCGCATTGCATATCAAATCTACGAGGAACATATCGAGGTAAATTACTCATTCAAATATATCAAAAAAAATATCCAATCCAATTACAGCATTTGTTGAAATATCTACGGCAAATACAAGTTCATAACAACGATTAGCGATAAAGCCAATCGCTTTTGAAGTTAACAAGCCATCGTAAAATTTCCATCCATTTGGAACAAGACTAACTCCTCGTTCTCTTCCATAGCTCATTTGCAAGAAATTCCAAACAGGTTCAAAGTCAGGATTATCAACATCCTGAATATATGATTTCTTAATAAGGTAATAACGAGTTGATGGTGATGATATTGCATGTTTTTCTGGTTGTTTTAAAAATAAATCCTCAATGATTGGATTTATTTTATTGATTTGCGCTAATTGTTTTATCTGTTCAATTGACTCGTTCCTTGCACTTTGAAAAATTATAAACTGAGGAATTTTGTTCACATAAACGACTTGTACTTTTTTATAATGTGGGCTTAATTCTATTTTTATTTTTTCATATGAATAAGTATTGGCGATTGGGATGGAGCTATATGTTCCTTCGGGATGATGTATTGCCATTGCAAGATAAAATTGGGCTAAAGTGGTGATATTATTTGTACCTGTCTTTTCTTTACTCTTCAATAGCTCTATTTCTCCGTCCTGGTCGGAACAAGAATTAAATCGACTGTAAACATATTCTTTTGATACTTCCTTTACCCATTCCACTTAGTTATCCCCCTTAATTAAAACAGGCCAGACTACAAATAAAAGCCCGGCCTGTTTCTTATTTGTTATCCTGGCATCTTCACTTTAGCTGATTTTACTGTAGCTATTGTGTATGCTCCCTCTCTGCCATATGCATTTCCAAACACGGTGGCATGATATGTACCTGCCACAACTTGTGTCTCTGAATCCTGACCTCTTATTGTGCTTGACGCAGGATTAATACTCACCATTGCAGTATAGTCCGATACTGGTCCGCCGCTGTTTTATGTTGGGGAATCAGGTTGTCAAACCACCCTGCACAAGGAGCGAATGCCCTGCAGCTCTTTCAGCAACTCGGATGCAACAAGCGTAGATGTACGATGGTTCGCTTCCTCTGTCAGCCCCGCTACATGCGGTGTAATTACACAGTTTTCCAAAGTCAGCAGCGGATGCTCTGGCCCCGGGGGTTCAACGGACAATACATCAAGCATGGCACCGGCAATCCGCCTGTGCAGCAGCGCTTCATACAGCGCCTGCTCATCAACAACACCACCCCGTGACGTATTGATCAAAACTGCGTGCGACTGCATCTGCTCGATCGCCGCTTGATTGATAAGCCCCTTCGTATCGGGCAGGAGCGGAACATGCAGGCTTATAAAATCGGAGCTTTGCAGCACCTCCTTCATATCCGCCAACCGGATGCCGGATTCGGCAGCTGCAAAGTCATATGCGGACAATTGCGGATCGCTGCCGATGACCTTCATACCGAGTGCCCTGGCCCGCACAGCCGTGCGGTGACCGATCTCGCCAACTCCGATGAGACCCAGTGTTTTGCCTGTGACCTCATGACCACCAAAGCGCTTGCGGTCCCAATTTCCTGCTTTTACATCGTCTGATGCTGCCAGCAGCGGGCGCGTGAACGTAAAGATAGCGGCCATCACATATTCAGCTACAGATGATGCATTGGCGTTCTTCGCACTGATGACTGCAATTCCCCGCCGTTTTGCCTCGTCTATGTCTATATTGTCCAGCCCCACTCCAAGTCTGCCGATCACAACTGCCTTCTCCATTCCTGCCAGCAGGGAAGCCTCCACTCGCGTCTGATTGCGGACGATTAAAGCTTGAGCCGTGGCTGCTGCTTCCTGCAGCCGCTCCCGGTCAGCCCAGAGCCCGGGATCATAGTGCACATCATGTCCGCTGTCCTGCAGGATACGAAGACCTGAGTCGGTTATTTCTTCCGCGATGACGATCTTCATGACATGACTGTCCCCCTATTTCCGCAGTCCCAGCTTGGAAGCCAGCTCGGTGTAATAATCCGTTTCTTTCTGCACAAATTGCTGATACTCCTTCTGATCTAAATAAGAGGGCTGCAGCTTCAATGTCTTCAGCTTCGAGATGAAATCGGGATTCTCAGTAAGCTCGGCAAGCGCTTCGTCCCACTTTTGCACGACTTCATCCGGCGTCCCTTTTGCCACACTCACACCGGTCCACCAGAACGCGGACAGATTCGCCATTCCTTGTTCCCTGGCTGTCGGCACATCCGGAAAATAGGGGCTTCTTTCCTCACCCGAAACAGCGAGTATTTTCAGCTTTCCGGCCTCGGCCATGGCGGACACTTCACTTACCGGATGCACAGCCAGCACCGCATTGCCACCAGCTACGAGCGGAATCGACTCTGCCGTCCCTTTTGTAACGATCATGCGGGTTTTGGAGATGTCCACACCGATTTCATTCAGCCACTCCGCAACAGCAAAGGAGGAGAAGCCCGCGACACCGGAGGTCGTCCAGGTCAGCTGCTCCGGATTGGTTTTCGCCCAATCGGAAAACTCCTGGAAATTCTGCCACTGCGCATCCCCCTTCACCGTAAACGCCGGGACATCCTGCACGATCCGGGATACAAAAATCTGATCCTCCGCCTTGACAGGCGGGTTCGTATACCCGGCCGCCATCATGGAGCCAAGCGAAACCACATTGGCCATTACCGTATATCCGTCCGGCTGCGCTTGATTCAGCGCATACTGTGCTCCTGTTGCACCTCCACCTCCCGGCTTGTTGACAACATTTACCGGCTGCCCCCATTTCTCGCTCAGCTTTTCCGCCACCGCTCTCGCCACCAGATCCACTCCCCCGCCTGCCGCGTAAGGAACCACATATTCAATCGCTCTTTGCGGATAACCATCTGAACTGCCTGCCGCGATTTGCGTGCCATCTGCGCCCTGCTCCGTTTGCTGTCCTGCCCCACAGCCCGATATCAGCAGCGCTACTGCTGCCAAACCTGATAACAGCATGCCGATTTTTTTCGTCACCGATGTTGGTTTTTTCATTATTTCTGCTCCCCTTACGAGTTAATCTCATTGTTCACATTCCGGTTATGTTTGTTAAAAATTTCGGGCTTATTAAAAATCCAGTGCTTCCGCCCCTTCTTCCTGCACTCTCTTTCTCGTCCGTCCCGCCAGCCAGATGGATGCAAGAAACAGGACAGCCGCTATGACAAGGAAGGTAAGCGCAAGCGGACGGGTCACGAAAACAGAAAAGCTGCCGCCGGACATGGACATCGCCTGTGTGAACGACTGCTCCATTAGCGGCCCCAAAATAAAGCACAGGATGAGCGGCATCACAGGCCAGTCGAACTTGTGCATAAAGTAACCGAGCACTCCAAACACAACCGCCACACCGACGTCAAAAAGGCTATTTCGTACCGTATAGGCTCCGATGATGCTGAGCATCAGAATGACGGGAGCCATGATGCCAAAAGGAACACGAGTCAACCGTGCCCACATTCCTACCAGCGGCAGGTTAAGAAGCAGAAGTACGATGTTGCCGATCACCATACTGGCGATGACGGTCCAGATGAATCCGCCTTTTTGTTCAAACAGGAGCGGGCCGGGAGCCACCCCGTAGATCATCAATCCGGCCAGCAGCACGGCAAGTGGCGGTGATGAAGGAATCCCCAGCGCGAAGAGCGGGATGAAGCCGGCAGAGCTGGTTGCATTGTTCGCCGCCTCTGGCGCTGCCACCCCTTCGATCGCCCCGCGCCCGAACAGGTGGCGTCTCTTCGAAAACCTCTTCACAACATCATAGGACAGAAATGAAGTGATGGCGGCCGATATGCCCGGCAGCAGGCCCAGAACGAAGCCGATGACGCTGCCCGCCGCAATAGCTCCCGAGCTCTGGCGCAAATCGCTGCGTGAAGGATAGACACTGCCAATCCGGTCGGAGGCGACGGCTGTTTTCTTTTCCTCCATGCTTCGTAAAACCTCCGTTATCGCAAACAGCCCTATAATAATACTGATCATCTCGAAGCCGCCGGACAGGCTGCTGAATCCGAAGGTGAAGCGAAACATGCCGGTCGAGCTGCCCAGACCAACCATCGAAAGAAGAAAGCCGAATAAGCCCATAATGAGCGATTTCAACAATGAACCGCCCGTCAAGCCCGATGTCACCGCAAGCGCCAGCAGCATGACGCTGAACAGCTCCGGCGGTCCGAGCTTAATTGCCTGCTCTGCAAGAACCGGCGCAAAGAAAACGAGCCCGAAAACACCGATAACTCCCGCTATGAAGGAAGCGATGGCTGCAATGCCAAGCGCGGGCCCTCCTCTGCCCTGAACGGCCAGCGGATAACCGTCGAGACAGGTAGGCACGGATGATGCCTCGCCGGGAATGTTCAGCAGTATGGCCGTCGTTGAGCCTCCATACATCGCGCCATAGTAAATACCGGCAAGCATGATGATCGCCTGGGCAGGCTCAAGCACTGCGGTGAGCGGCAGCAGAATCGCTATGGCGGAGGTGGGGCCAAGCCCCGGCAATACGCCCACAAAAGTCCCGATCAGCGCGCCAATAGCCGCCATGAGCAGATTCATGGGCGTCAGCGCGTCTGCAAATCCATAGAGCAGTGCTGCAGCGGACTCGATCATAACCACACCCCCATCCATCTCCCGGCAGGCAAAGGCATCATAAGCCAGGTAATAAAGACGAAGTACAGCGCGCCGGTCAAAAGAACAGCCGCCAGTGCAGCCCGCCACCAGCGCATGGCTCCGATCCAGCGAAACAGCAGCAGTGAGCATAACAGGGTTGCAGCCGTGTAGCCGATAAATGCCATCAGAAAGAGGTATACAAATAGCAAAGCAGGCACAGCTGCCAGCAAAACAGCCGTTCTCCCTACGGGAAACGGCTTGACTATTGCATATGCAGCACTGCCTTTCACCGCTAACGCAATACCGGACAGAACAAGAGCGGCTCCGATTAAAAAAAGAAATACGTGATCCCCGATCAACAGCCCCGCCCTGTATTGAAACAGCTTTCCCCCTTCTGCCAGAGCTGCTGCACCGGCCAATACTGCTAAAGCTCCGGCTGTCCGGTCCGCTTTTTTGCTAATCATTTTGTCTCTCCCTTCTCCCCTTGAACCTTTGAACAAAAAAAGAGACACGGGAAAAAGAGAGCACAGTATGCCCCTTCTCTTCCAGTGTCTCCGGTTTGTCCGGTCAAACCTGAATTCCGATATTTTTCATGCGATTAATGTGCTTATCATATTAGCAGCGAGGAACAATCAAGTCAACCATGGATTTTGCAATAATTAAGATTCAGGAAACAAGGGAATTTGCCGATTTCGCCACGCTTCTGATCCGCTTATCGATATTAATTCACAGCACTAGCTTGAGAAGCCTTCAAGGTGAAACCTTCATAGCCTTTTTCAGCGACTTCATCACATTTTTGCCGGTAAACTCCCACTCCGCCAAGATAAATAAGAAATCCGCGTGCCTTCCCCTCAATATTTGCACCCATATACCATGAATCGGTCTTCACGAAAAGAGTGGGTTCAACAACCTCATGGGAATGCTTGGTCCAGGCATTTTCAGCCTCCGCATTTACTTCAATAACCTCTTTATTGTTATCTCGCATATAGTTAATGCAATCCGAAACCCATTCAACATGCTGTTCAATCGAAACCAGCATATTACTATATGAGGAAGGGCTCAAAGGGCCTGTAAGTATGAACATATTAGGAAAGCCTGCTGTTCCGATACCAAGGTAAGTCCTTATTTGAAAACCTCCTTCCCATTTCTCCTTAAGTGAAATGCCATCTCTTCCGCGAATATCAATTTTAAAGAGCGGGCCTGTCGTGGCATCAAAGCCTGTTGCAAACACAATCATGTCAAGTTCATATTCAGCATCTGCAGTCCTGATTCCAGTAGATGTGATCTCCTCGATTGGGGCATTTTTGATATCTGCAAGTGTTACATTTTCGCGATTATACGTTTCGAAATAATCTGTATCAATGATAGGCCGTTTCATTCCATAATAATGGTTTGGCATGAGTTTCTCTGCTACTTTCTCATCTTTTACCACTTCACGTATTTTAGAGCGGACAAATTCTGCAACTGTTTCGTTTGCTTCAGGTGTAAAAGCGATATCTTTATAAGAAAATAACAGCGAATGTATTTTACCTTGTTCCCAGGCCGTTTCAAATACCTGTCGCCGTTCTTCAGAGGTATCGTCAAGTGCTGAACGATCCTGAGGTATCTCCGGTACACCTATAAATGAGGAGTACATTTGTTTCCGGATTTCACTGTAATTTTCTCTAACTTGACTAATATATTCGGGGCTGTTTGGCTGATTTCTGGCGGGAGCACTGAATTGAGGGGTACGCTGAAAAACAGTAAGGTGTTCTGCTTCTTTAGCAATGGCAGGTATGATCTGGATGCCGCTTGATCCGGTTCCGATGACTCCAACCCGTTTGCCTTTAAATTCAACTTTTTCATGAGGCCAGTGCCCGGTATGATACCATTCCCCAGTAAAGTTCTCTATACCTTTGAATTTCGGCATATTGGATACAGATAGACATCCTACTGCCGTAATAAAGAAACGGGCCGATACCTTCTGTCCACTATCCAGGTGAATGTCCCATTTATTCTT
Organism: Paenibacillus jiangxiensis; assembly: GCF_046098255.1. Classification (NCBI taxonomy): domain Bacteria; kingdom Bacillati; phylum Bacillota; class Bacilli; order Caryophanales; family Paenibacillaceae; genus Paenibacillus; species Paenibacillus jiangxiensis. The sequence goes on along the minus strand of NZ_JBJURI010000016.1, from coordinate 125,343 downwards.
CACTTCATCAAAATGCGCAGAATCAACACGCGTCTTAAATTGGATATCCCGGCGCAAATCAAACTTGTCTGCAACAAAATTTATGTAGCTTAAAATTTCCGGCTGCTCGGCATATTTTGATGACCAGGTCCACTCCTTGAGGAGTTCATCAGAGAAAGTGTAATTGTAATAGATGCTTTCCACATCGCAGCGGGCCCCGGGGTATCGGTTCCAATACCACGTCCCTCCAACATCCCCCCCTGCTTCAATTACACAGGCTGAAAAGCCAGCCTCACGAAGACGATAAAGCATATACAATCCCGAAAATCCAGCCCCGACAATTACGGCATCCCAATCATTGAAAGAAGTTGATTTTGATCCAATACCATTTTTCTCTACCTCCTTTTTCTTGAAACTACCATTTAAGAAAGGAACTATCAATCATATTTTTGTAAAAAAAACGACAAATCATCCTTTTGTTCTACTTAGTTTCACAAAAATGAAAAATATTTCTATATCATGCAACAAAAAAAGCCGGATCGATCCGACCTTGAAATTCAGATTTGCAATTCAGCTTTGTAATTACTTCTATTGCAACTTTATTTTTTATTGTATAAATAATTTATAGAATTAATTATTTATATGATGAATTCATCTCCTCTGTTTTCATTCCCTTCCCCCAAGCAGTATACTGGTTTGTAAATTATGGATTTGGAAAGGAGAATGCAGATTCATGCTATCCATACAGACAGATCGCAAAGCTTTACGAAGGTATCTTCTTCATACCCAGCATCTGCTGCCGGCTCCATCCTCTTTGCCTGTTACGGAAGCACCTTCCTCGCAAACCGTCCTGAACATGATTCGTTCCCTGGCAGCCATACAATTGGACCCGGTATCAGCCGTAGCTCCCAATCAGCATCTCGTATTGGCAGCCAGGATTCCGGGGTATCAGCCGGAGATGCTCGAAGAACTGCTGGCCGAGCATCGGGTGTTCGAGTATGTGGCCAACGCGGCCTGCGTGATGCCGATGGAGGATTATCCGGTTTACGAGCCTGTCCGCGAACGGATGCGCAATGCTGTACAGGCTAGATTGAAGGATATGGAGCCAGTCGTACAAGCCGTCCTTGCCCGTCTGCAAGCCGAAGGCCCTCTCCCCTCCCGTGCCTTTCAATCTGGCGCCAAGGTAACAGGCTACTGGGAAAATCCGAATGACATTCCGAGAACCAAAGATACGTCCCATGCGCTAACGCTGCTTGTGGATGCAGGTATCGTGCGAGTGGTTGGGCGCAAAGGCACGGAGCGTTTTTTTGCATTGACGGATATGACTGTTCCTAATGAGCTGCTGCAGAAAGCTGCATCAGCTGACTCGTCGGACGTCCGCAGTGAACTGCTGGATAAGTACATACAGGCTTACAGAGTGTTCGATGCACAAGACTCCCGCCTTGGCTGGGTTAAATCGTCCGCATCCGAGCGAAAAAGCTGGGTCGAATCCCGCCTTCAAGCCGGACAGCTTGTGGCCCTGGAGATTGAAGGTGCAGCAAGGCCATACTACATGCCTGCTGCCGATGTGAAGATGCTGCAGGAGTTCTCCGGTCAATCTGCTGCAGGTGGAAACGAAGCCTCTCCGGTGATCTTTTTGCCGCCTCTGGACAACCTGTTATGGCGCAGGGAACGTCTGGCCGACCTGTTTGGCTTTCATTACAGATGGGAAATCTACACCCCGGCTGTCAAACGGCGTTATGGCTATTACGCGATGCCGATTCTGTACGGGGACGAGCTAATCGGTAGAGTGGACCCCCGCCTTGCCCGCAAAAGCGGTACGTTAAGCGTTCCTCTTTTGCAGTTGGATGAGCAAATTCAGATGACGGATGAGCTGATTGAGGCTCTGCGCAGCGGATTAACACGGTTTGCAGCTTCTTTTCAGGCAGACCATATCACAGTGGAAAGAACAGAACCGTCCGGCTTGAAAGAGGTCCTGTCCATGTAGCTCGTTTCAGGCTTGTTGCAATGGGGTCATGGGCATTACAATCATATTGAAGCCGCAGGCAGAGCAGGATAAACAGAAGACATGAAGCAGGACAGGAGGACAACATGTACAGCTACGAATGGGAGCAACTTCAAAGCAAGCTGCCGCATTGGGTGAAAGAGAGCAGCAAGCAGCATATTCACGGCCAGGTCGCATCTTATATTCCCGAGCTGTCCAAAGCCCCGAAGGATGCGCTTGGAATTACGATTATGGATGGCAGGGGAAATACGATCACTTCCGGTGACTGTAGCTGTATTTTTACCCTGCAGAGCATTTCCAAGGTATTTACACTCATCCTGGCCTTGATGGATAACGGCGAGAGCCTCGTCTTCTCCAAGGTAGGCATGGAGCCGACAGGAGACCGCTTCAACTCTATGCTGAAGCTGGAGCTGGTGGAGCCTGGTATTCCCTTTAATCCGTTCATCAACGCAGGGGCCATCGCCGTTTCTTCCCTGATTGCAGGCAACAGCATTGAGGAAAGGTATGCGCGGATTTTGCAATTTTTCAGACTGCTCGCTCATAATGAGCGAATGGACTTCGACCATGAAGTATACGAATCAGAATCGGCAACAGGTCACCTGAACCGCTCGCTCGCTTATTTTCTGATGGAAAAAGGGATTTTAAGAGGCAAGGTTGAGGACGTGCTGGAGGTATACTTCCGCCATTGCTCCATTAACGCCACCTGTGCCGATCTTGCCCGTATGGGTCTGGTTCTCGCCTATAACGGTTACGATCCGATCCGAAATGAGCAGCTGATCCCGCGCCGCTATGTGCAGATTGCCAAGACGTTCATGACCACCTGCGGAATGTACGATGCGTCTGGCCATTTTGCCATTCAGGTCGGGCTGCCCGCGAAGAGCGGTGTGTCAGGCGGCATCTTGACGATGGTTCCCGGACGTTACGGCATCGGTGTCGTTGGACCGGCTCTGAACCGGATGGGCAACAGCACGACGGGAGTACATCTGCTGGAGACACTGTCGCGGGAGCTGGACTGGAGCATGTTCTAGCGTTTCCAGCAAAAAAGTATCCCTTCGATCCGGTTAATCCGGTTGAGGGATACTTTTTTTGTTAAATGTTGAATTAACCGTTGGATTTGGATTCCAGCTTAATCCCGATATTAAACGGATCTTTTACAAACAGGGCACCATCTCGTTGTGTAATGGAATAACCGCTCTCGGTTAACCGAGCGACGACTGCATCCAGCTCTTTTTGATCAGGCAGCCGCAGTGTATAGTAGTCAATGCCAGCAGCATTTTCGGGCACTGGCGGTACGCCCACCCCTGCCCACGTATTCAATCCGATATGATGGTGATAACCGCCGGCCGAGACGAACAGAGCCATGGAGCCGTAGAAAGCTGTAATATCGAATCCCAGCAGGTTGACATAAAATTGCTCCGCATCCTTCAAATCCGATACGTGAAAATGAACGTGCCCAATGACCGTGCCTGCAGGCAGGCCTGCCCACTGCAAATGCTCGGAGATTGCCAGCAGCCCTTCTACATCTACCGGATCGGTGCCCATCACGTAATGGCCGCTGCTGTCGCGCTTCCAGGTTTCACGGGGCCGGTCGGCGTAAATTTCAATGCCGTTATTGTCGGGATCGTTCAAGTACAGAGCTTCGCTGACCAGATGGTCCCCTTGGCCCACCGGAATGTTATGGCGGATCAGGTTGCGGACAACCAGACCGAGCGATGCGCGATCAGGAACGAGGATGGCAAAATGGTACAAGCCCGCCCCGGAGCGTTCCGGCAGCACGAGCGTGTCTTCAATTTCCCGGAGAATCAACAGCGGTTGGATCCCGTCGGCAGACATCTCCGCTTGGCGTCCCTCTTGCTTCAGCACTTTTAAGCCGATGACCTCAGTATAAAACGCAATGGACCGCTCCAGATTTTTAATTTTCAGACTCACGAGACCAATATCCGTTGCCGGATGAATTTGCGGTTTCATATTTTTCCCTACTTTCTTTTATTGGTTTACATAATTTTTATTACGTAAATATAAAATATAAACATTTCAATACTTAAAGTACCTCTGTGTGACAAAATTACCACCTTACAATTAGAAAGTCAATTATTTTTTTGATATAGGAAATAAAAGTTTGGTATTATTAATGTTAATTGGAGGGGTATGTATGGAAATCGGTGCAAATATCAGAGCAGCCCGTAAGCAAAAAAACATGTCCATTCAGCAGCTGTGCGAAAAAACAGGGTTGTCCCAGGGATTCATGAGCCAGGTTGAGAACGACAAGACGTCGCCCTCCCTTTCTACATTAAACAGTATTGCCGAAGCGCTGGAGGTTCCACTCGCGTTTCTGCTGCTGCAAAAAGACGAACGCATGCGCATTACGCGCAAGGACGAACGTCGGAAAACGTTTTACGGCAAAAACACTTTTCACGTCGAGCATTTAAACGATCAGGGAAATGTGAAAATGATGCTGGTGGAAATGCCGCCAGGCGCCGCTACAGAGGAGGCCCATTCGCATCCGGGGGACGAAATCCATTATGTCATGCAAGGAACGCTGCGCATCAGGCAGGGACAGGACTCGGCCGTAGTATATGCAGGGGACACGTTCAGCTGGAAAGCCTGTTTCCCCCATTATGCGGAAAATATCGGGGATGAGACGGCGATCGTATTGATTTCCATCCATAAGGAGTCAGGCCAGTGAGTGTATGGATGACCAAAGGAGGTTTTTTGATGAAAAACATTTGGAGATTTATCGCTGCATTGCTCATTGGTAACATCATTGGGAATCTAACTTACGAAAGGCTAGATTTTTTTCAATACAACACAGAAACCAGTTTTTTCACATTTGAAAACCTTATTAAGTTCATCATCGACTTCGGGCTAGCAGTAATTATTGCATTATTCTTATATGTGTTGATTGGGAAAGTTTTTTCGAGAAGTAATGAGAAATAATTTCCTTTATAAAACATAAAAAAAGCTCTGCCGACCATAGCGGTTAGCAGAGCTTTCATCATAATCCCAAACGCTTGGGAATTACTTCGTTTTACCCTCTGATCCGGACTTTTTGACAGTCAATGTTTTATTGGAATTATCCCAAATCAACTCACCGCCAAAAGCCTCAACCAGTGGCCTGACCTGCACATAAGCCCTTCCATCTACCAGCAGAGTATCTTGCAGTTCGCGGCCGTTAATGTTTGCTTTTTTCGTGCTATTGTCAAAAGAACACGCAAAACCAAACACATCACCAAGCTTGGTCAGTTTTACATATGTGGTGTTATTGAACAATTGGCCGGTATCCTTATCAGATTCGTAATAAACAGCGATTTCCTGGGTGATTTCCTGCGTGTCTGGTTCTTTCTCTACTTCGTCGTATTGATAAAGGTTATGAGCATCCATAATGGCAATCAGTTTATCTGCATACTTAATATCCGTGGCATACCCGCTGGCCTGGACAGCTTTGGCAGCCTCTTTGCCGCGTTTACCAACCACAGGTTTATATTTGTCTTTGTCCCACGAAACGCCCTTCAAGAACATATTTGCTTTCGCATCAACACATGCACCCCAGCTGCTATACTTGGCAAAGGATGCGTCAATGGTGTATTCGGATCCATCTGACCTTTGTTCCTTGGTTGACATGACGATGCTTCCTGCATCACCTTTCCCCTTGATCCCAAAGAGATTATTTGCTTTCTTGGTCAGACCGCTGTTTCCATCGGCACTCTCAAGGCATCCCTGGGCAATGGTTAAAGCTGCGGAAATATTCGTTTTCTTCATGCAATCCACGGCATATGGGGCTAATTTCTCGATAAATTGCTCTCGTGTTCGGCTCACTTCTCGCTCACATCCCCTTTTTCAATATTTCCGTCTGTCTTCCTCAGCACTTCCCCGCTTGGCAGATCACTGGCGGAATCAGCTCGTCCGGTTTGCCGACATTTTCATTGGTGAACAAGAGCAAGTTCGCGATACAGAAAATCATTTCTCGAAAAAATGAGAATCCTAAAGCATCCTCACCTATATCATATTAAAGACTCCCGGAACGGTTCCGAGGGCACAAAAATAGCACGCTTCGTATCAGCGTGCTTACTTCTGGGTGGGATCGACAGGATCACTTTTTATTTTTCGCCCAATATGAAGCGTATTTCAGAAAGCATCAAGCCTGCTGCTCATAAGCGGTATTAAGCTTGCTCGCCAGTTCGGGCAGCCACTCAGCCAGTGATAAAAAACGGCAGCCTGCCGAACGTGCCTTCGTTGTATCCATATACCATGACTCCGGAATGCCAAACGGGGACATATCCTTTTCATTGGTTTCAGCTGCGATCTTGGCCTTGCGGCCTGTAATTTCCTCAATAATGGAGATCATGTCACCTATCGCAACCGTACCGTCCGAGCACGCGTTTACAGGACCCGCCAAGCCGGATTGCCCCAGCCAATACAGGAAATCAGAAGCTTCGTCGGAACGGATGAATGAGATAAGCGCCTGCGGATTCGGAAGGCCGATCGGGATGCCCTGGCGGACGTGCTCGATATGAAAATGAAGCCTTCTCGTATAATCGTCCTCTCCCAATACAATGGGAAACCGGACCGCGCTCACGGGAAAAGCAGCCTCCTGCATGAACACGGCTTCTGCCAGCCTTTTGCCTTCCTGGTAGGAAAAATCGCCGGCGTCGCCATATTGCAGCGGATATGTATAAGGATCAAACATGCATTCAGTCAGCGCATGGGGATTGAAATCGTAAACAGACAGGCTGGAGGTCAGTATATATTTTTGCGCTCTGCCTGCGAAGATTTTGCTGGCGTCCAAAGCCTCGTTCGAGGAGAAGCATATATTATCATAGACAACATCCCACTCCCCTTTTCCCAAAGCGGCAGACAGACTGCCGGCATCCGTCCGGTCCGCTTCCAGGCGGGTGAGCCTGCTGCCGAAGGAATCCGGTGTACGCCCCCTTGTTATGATAGTCACTTCGCACTGTTCATCCTGCAGCAGACGTTCTACCAATCTTTTGCCGAAAAAACGGGTTCCGCCCAATACAAGTACCTTTGTCATCCCCTGCTTCCTCCTAATCTAACGGATATGCTCTCCCTGAAAATGGAACTGCTAGAGACAGTTTAACACTCTGCGGTACAATTGTCGTTCCCCTGTAAAACTTCCATGGCTCATGTTTCTTCAGTCTCCTTCTTTCTAATAAAATTGAAATCCTCAGGCGTATCTGCGTCGAGGAATACACGGGCAGGCATCGTAATCCTGATTCCCTGCGCGGAAGCGCTATTAATCAAAGCGCCTGCCCCCTGGTCCCCTTCCAGGGATTGCAGCCTCTCGAAGAAGCGGCTGGCCAGCAGCACAGGCGGTTTCGCTTTCCCCTGATCGGAGGCTGCGACATAATCCACCTGCCGGTTCGATGCAAAACGCTCCAGCAGTGTGTTGATATGCTCGCTCCTCACGAAAGGCTGATCAGCGAGCAGGATCACCGCTGCGTCGCTTCGGAAAGCTTCCGCAGCCCGGATGCCGCATCTGAGCGAGTGTGCGAGCCCTTGGTCTGCATCGGGACAAGCGATGTAACGGGTTTGCTCCGGCGCAGCCTGGACGCCATGAGCCGTTTGCAGCCATCTTGGCGGCTGCTCCGTTCGCCCGATGACCAGAATGGCGTCGAGCCGGGAATCCAGCGCTGCTTGCAGCACCCGGACAGCCAGGCTGCTTCCGTCCGCCAGCGGAAGGGCGAGCTTGTTACGTCCCATGCGCGTGCTGCGTCCGGCCGCGAGCACTATTCCGGCTGCGTTCATAGCTCGCCCCTCCTTCCTTCGACAGTCCTGGCTGCTTTCCCCGCCGTACGGCGATCAGCTCGGCCGCAATGCTGACGGCGATCTCTTCCGGCCCATCAGCGCCTATGGCGAGCCCGACCGGTGAATACAATGCCGCAGGCAGGGTCAGTCCCTGGGTCAGCCGTGCCGTGCGGTCTCTGGAGCCCATAATGCCGAGATAAGCGCAATCGCTGCCCTGCAGCAGACCGAGAAATTCCTTCTCCCGCTGGAATTGGTGACTCATCAGCAGGACATAATCACCACTATGGATATCCAGCAAGGCAAAGAATTCCTCCGGGAAGCCGTAGACGAGTTCCACCCCCGGAAACCGCTCCGCTGTCAGCAGCGCCTCCCGCCAGTCCGCAACCGTTACCCGGAATCCGGCTCTCTCAGCAAGACGGCATACCGGAATGGCATCTTCCCCGGCACCCACGACAACCAACCGTGGTTTTGGCTCATAAGCCCGGGAATACACCTCCGGCCAAGGCGAGTCCTTCCGCAGCTCTGCGACTTCGCCCGGATCATATTCCACAGGCGAGTCCTCCCCCAGCCCGGCTGCTTCGCCAAGCTCATATTCCGCCGTTCCGGAGTCCCAGTTATAACGTCGTGTAAGCATAACGCGCTCGGATTCAAGGAAGCGTATATGCATCTCATGCATCACCTGTTCCAGCTTTCCGGTTACAGGCTCCAGCACAATATGCAGCAAACCTCCGCAGCCGATATTTTCACCCCAGGAAAGGTCATCCTCCGGTCGCATGTCATAAGGGACACGTTCGATTTTTCCGGAGCGGAGCACTATGTCCGCCCATGCCAGCAGGTCGCTCTCCAGACATCCCGGACTGATGCTGCCCCAGATGGAGCCCTGCTCGCCCAGCAGCATCGAAGCCCCCTCTTTGCGGTAAGCATGCCCGTCGACGTATACGACGGTAGCCAGCACCTTGCGTTCCTTGCCGCTCACCGCCGCCGCACATAAGTCTGCCATTTCCATCGTATACTCCTCCTCCGCCTTGAGGCTAGCAATCCGTTATATGGTTTTCACCAGACGTGCGATCGATTTATCCGCTTCCTTTAACACAACGGAACGGTCCATCGTCATGACTTTGCGGTTTTCAAAAACAATGCTTCCGTCAACCATAACCGTATCCACATTGCTTCTGGTCGCGGAGTACACAATACGTGAATAAATATCCACGTCATAGGACGGGTACGTATGATAATCCTCCAGATCCAGCAGCACCATATCGGCCTTTTTGCCGATCTCCAGGCTGCCAATCTCGCTGCTCATGCCCAGCACCTCCGCTCCTCCCATTGTCGCCATACGCAGCACAGTGCGGGCGTTCATCGCCGTCGGTCCGTGCTGCACCTTTTGAATGAGCGCCGTCAGCCGCATTTCTTGAAACATGTCGAGATTATTATTGCAGGGAGCTCCGTCTGCCCCGATACCGACATGAATCTGACGGTTTAACAGATCCGGAATCTCGGCAATGCCTGACGCCAGCTTCAAATTAGAGCCTGGACAATGGGTGACCTTGACGCCCCGTTGGCGTATAATCTCCTTCTCCTCCTCACTGAGCCAGATGCAATGGGCTAAAATGAGCCTGGAATGCGCCAGCCCGATATGATCGAGGTAAACGATATTGCGCATGCCCCGCTCCGCTTCCACCAGCGCGATTTCCCCGCGGTTTTCCGAGGCGTGTGTGTGCACTCTGACATGATACTTGGCCGACAGGTCCCGCACCTGTTTCAAGAGCGATTCCGTACAAGACACTACAAAGCGAGGGCTGAACGCATACTGGATTCGACCTGTGCCGAAGCCGTTCCATTTCTCCAGCAGATCGACGCTGTCGCGGATGGAATCCTCCGTTTTCTCTCGCAGCGGTTCGGGAACCTCGTCACCGTGATCCATCATCACCTTGCCTGAAATGGCACGAATCCCGCTTTGAGCTATCGCCTGAAAAGCCGATTCCGTATGGTGTACAGTCTCCATATCGAGCACCGTTGTCGTTCCGCTGGCAAGCAGCTCCCCAATGCCCAGCAAAGCGGAATAGTAGACTGATTCCTCGTCGTGGGCCGCCTCGAGCGGCCAGATTCTTTTCCGCAGCCAGTCCATTAGCTCCATGTCATCCGCGCGTCCGCGAAACAGGGTTTGGCAGAGGTGAATATGCGTCTGTACAAAGCCTGGCAGCAAAACCTTTCCTTTCGCATCGATGACACGGTCGGCTTCCTGTCGAAGCTCTGTTCCGATCTCAGCGATCAGGCCGTTTTCAACATACAGGTCTCCGACAAAAACATCTTCATCCGCGTTCATGGAGACGATTTGCGCGCCTTTAATCAAAATACTTGCCATGCTGTTGTTCCCCCTTATAAATGTCTTCAGGAATGAGCGGCACGCATGACCGGCAGCTTGCTGGCCTGATTTCCATACAGCTGCAGCTTCCGGGCTGCTATAGATGGATCATATTCCTGGATCGACATGAAAATGATGGGCAGAGCTGAGCTGCCATGGAATCCCAATTTTATTTTTGCATACAAAAAAAACCGTGTCGACCCTAACGGGTGCACGGTTTTTGGCTGGCTTATCATAAGCTTGGCTTACTTCCGAGACAGAGCTTCATTCGAGAAATTCAATCTTTCATATTCAAGGACTATCAGGCTTTTGGCTGAATCATTTTTGCCGGATCAACATATTGGTCAAACTGCTCTTCGGTTAACAATCCGGTCTTGAGAGCGGCTTCTTTCAGTGACAGGCCCTCTGCGTGCGCAAGTTTCGCGATCTTGGCCGCATTCTCATATCCGATGTAAGGATTCAGTGCGGTGACAAGCATGAGAGAGTTGTGCAGGTTATGCTCGATTTTCGCCATATTCGGCTCGATGCCAACCGCGCAATTATCATTAAAGGCAACGATGGAATCGGCCAGCAGATGCACGGATTGCAGGAAATTGTAAATGATGACAGGCTTGAACACATTCAGCTCAAAATTGCCCTGGCTGGCCGCAAAGCCGATCGCTGCATCATTGCCCATTACTTGGGTAACGACCATCGTCAACGCTTCACTTTGAGTAGGGTTAACTTTGCCTGGCATAATGGAGCTTCCCGGTTCATTGGCCGGTATCGTGATTTCGCCAAGGCCGCTGCGCGGTCCACTCGCGAGCCAGCGCACATCGTTGGCGATTTTCATCAGGTCGGCCGCCAATGCCTTCACGGCCCCATGAACCGCTACGACTTCATCATGGCTGGTAAGCGCATGAAACTTGTTCGGCGCCGAAGTGAACGTTTTGCCTGTGAAACCGGAAATCTCGGCGGATGTCTTGGCTCCGAACTCGGGATGGGCGTTAATTCCGGTGCCCACAGCCGTTCCGCCAATGGCCAGCTCCTTCATATATTCAACCGTATCCGTGATCATGCGGGCGCTCTTGTCCAGCATCGCTTCCCACCCGCTGATCTCCTGGCCGAGGGTTAACGGAGTGGCGTCCTGCAGGTGCGTACGGCCGATTTTGATGATGTCCTTGAACTGCTCCGACTTGCTGCGGAATGTCTCTTTCAGCTTGGTTATGGCAGGCAGCAGATGGTCCTCAACCGCAAGCACACCTGCAACGTGCAGGGCCGTCGGGAACGTATCGTTGGAACTTTGCGACATATTCACATCGTCATTCGGGTGCAGGCGCTCTTCCTTCCCTTGCTGCTCAAGCCACTGGTTGCCAAGATGCGCAATGACCTCGTTCACGTTCATATTCGACTGCGTGCCGCTTCCGGTCTGCCATACAACCAGTGGAAAATGATCATTCAGCTTGCCGGTCAAAATTTCATCCGCAGCATATACGATCGCGTCCTTCTTGTCTGCCGACAGCTTGCCCAGCTGGTTGTTGCTGATCGCCGCGCTCTTCTTGAGCACCGCAAACGCATAAATGACCTCTATAGGCATTTTTTCATTGCCGATTGGGAAGTTCTCCTTGCTGCGCTGGGTTTGGGCACCCCAAAGACGGTCCGCGGGAACTTTGATTTCACCAATGGTATCTTTTTCAATCCGGTATTCCACTGCAATTCCTCCCTCATCGTATGTACTGCATGTTCTCACAAAATTTATGACTTCCTGTCACATTATACCGCATATACGATCAATCTTCACCGTTTTTTGCAAGCGCTTTTTCAGGCATCCTCATCAAGCATCGCCGGAATGTTGATTTCCTTCACACAGGATGCCCTGGAGAGATGAATTACACATTTAACCAGTGAAACGATATCCGACAAAGGAATTTGTGTGCCTTGATACGCTGACCAAACTTTCTCAGCCCCGTCTTCATAAGGGACCTGGGTCGCAATTTCTCCAGGATTGATAACGGTTACCCCGATACCGTACTTCTTGACATGCTCCCTTAAAGAATTGCCGATACCACGCAGTCCAAACTTCGAGGCCGTAAATGAAACCTGGGTGAAATGATTGTTCTCAAGCCCGGCGGTCGAACCGATCAAGATGATTTTGGCGTTATCCGATTTTTTCAGATTGGGCAGCAGCTTCTGGATACAAGTAATGGCGGAAACAACATTGACATTTAGGATATTGGCGATTTCGGCGGGATCATCCTGCTCAAAATTATAGTTTTCCCTGAAGCCCTTGCTCTCCCATATCCCCACGTTATATATAAGTACATCTAAAGCAGTGTCCTTGAATGTATCGGCAATCTCATGGCTCGCCTCGGCCGACGCCAGATCCGCTTTGATCCAATATCTGTTTACTTCATCATTGAGCTGCAGCGTCTCAGGACGGCTTCTGGAAACGATCCATACATGGTCTCCCGCCTCAGGCAATCCTTTGACGAAAGCTTCCCCCAGCCCTTTACTGGCTCCAAAGATTATAAAATTCCTCATGATATCTCCCCTCCGGCAACATTCATTCCAGTTGTTCTTCCCCCTTTAGCTTACCAAAAATCCCCACGACCCTGCCAGATGAAGGGCAATATGTAAATGGGCTGCCCCAAACCAAGTGCACACGGTTCGGGACAGCCCATTGCTCACATTCAGCCAAGCGGGTGAATTTCCGGATATTGAGCCTGCCACACAGCCTTGTCTACAGTTCTTTCCACATCCTGTGCCTGCAGCCCGTTTGGAGCCACGCCTTCTTTTACCGCAGCCTGCCCGACCGCAATGGCCACATGGCGGGACAAAGAGCGCAGCTCATGCACACCCGGCAGCAGGGGGTCCTCCAGCTTGTTATGCGTAATCTTGCTTGCCACAGCCTCGGCGGCGGCGGTCAGCATGTTGTCTGTTACCCGCGATGCTTTAACGGCGATGGTCCCGAGACCGATTCCCGGATAGACCAGCGCGTTATTCGCCTGTCCGATTTTATAAGTTTTCCCCTTGTATTCCACATCCGCAAAAGGACTCCCCGTTACGATCAGCGCTTTGCCATCCGTCCATTCCAGCAAATCATCAGGCTTGGCCTCAGACTTTTCCGTCGGGTTGGACAGGGGCATAATGACAGGCGTTTTTGTGCCCTTGGCCATCTCTCTTACCGCTTCTTCCGTGAAAGCTCCACCGACGGTAGAGGCTCCGATCAGCATGGTCGGCTGAACACGGCGGATAACTTCCACAAGTGAGATCCCTTCTTTGCTGCCTCTTCCTTCCCAGCCCTCAACTTCTTCGGGACGGCGCGCATAAGGTTTCTGTACCTTGGTAATCCCCTCGGCACCCTGCATCACCAGACCATAGCGGTCAATGCACCAAAAGCGGGCTGCCGCATCCGCAGCGCTCATTCCGCTTCGCTTCATAGCTTGCCGGATTTGATCCGCAATTCCAATGCCCGCCGTACCCGCGCCGAAGATAACGATCTTCTGCTCCTGCAGCGGCACTCCCGAGGCTTTCACACCTGAAAGCACAGCTGCCAGCGTGATGGCGCCCGTTCCCTGCATATCATCGTTAAAGGTGCAGAGCCGGTTTTTGTATTTTTCAAGGAGGCGTCTTGCATTCTGTCCCCCAAAGTCTTCCCAATGCAGAAGCACACCGGGATAAATCCGTTCAACGGCTGAAACAAACATTTCAATAAAACGATCATACGCCTTACCGGTAACCCGTTCATGACGGTTGCCCAGATACAGCGGGTCCTCAAGCAACTGCTTGTTGTTGGTGCCGACATCCAGAACAACAGGCAGTATACGCCGTGGATAAATACCTGCAGCGACAGAATACACTGTTTTTTTGCCAATCGTAATATTGATCCCGCCAACACCCCAGTCACCAATGCCGAGAATCCGTTCGCCGTCGGAAACGACAATAATATCGATATCGTCCTTGGTAAAACCGCTGTTGCGGAAGGATACCTCAATGTCGTCAGGCTTGTCGATGGATAAGTAAATCCCTTGAGGAGTCCGGAATTCATGGCTGAAGTGCTGTATGGCAAGCGCAATGGTCGGCGTGTAGATGACCGGCAGCATTTCTTCCACATGCTCAGTTACGACACGGTAAAAGAGGGTTTCATTCCGGTTCTGCAGCGCCGTTAAATACACCTGCTTCGCTTCATCGTTCGGCTGCCGCCGGTATTGCTCATAAATTCTGTCCGCCTGCGACTGCGGACTGATGACGGTAGGTGGCAGCAGTCCGGTAAGCCCCAATGCTTTCCGCTCCTCCTCGCTGAATGCGGTCCCTTTATTCAAACGGGGATGAGACAGCAGCCCTCTCCCGTGCGCATCGGTTTCAAAAATTCGTCCATTGTCTTTGATCCGTACAACAGGGTGTTTGGAAGTCATTTCGATCACGGATGGATACCGCCCTTTCATGCTGTCATTTCATTGCATTATTCTCACCCCGGCGGCGGTATTTCATCCTTTTTTAGTCATAAGCCAAAAACAAACCCCGCCATCGGAGATCAGAGCGGGGTTTGCATAATCTTATTGCGGGTAAATACAGTACAGACTGGCGCTTTGCTCGAACCGTTCGCCTGGCAGCAGTTGGATCAAGCCAGCTTCCTCCGGCTCAATGCTGTGCAAGTTAGGAGCGTTGACCCGGTTCATTTGCGGTTCAGGGCAGATGAATGAACGGCTTGCTTTGTTGTTCCAGATCATCCAATGCTTATAGGAAGTCCCCACATCATACACTAGCTTGACCCCTGTCCGGAGATCTGTAAGCTCCATATAATTGCGGCCGTTTTGCGGAACAGCCGTGTAATGGTTGTCCATAGCCGCAAAATACGGGTTAACACCTTTCGTCTTCATGGCCTGCTCTTCTTCAGACAATGGCTGCAGCCTGCCTGTTGGCAAGGAACGTTCATTCAGTTCAATACGGTCGCCGATGGTTACCTTGATCCGGTAATCGTCAGGCGTGCTGTCCGCAGCAAAGGGTGCGTTGATGGCGGTATGGAACGCAAACAGATTAGGCATCGCTTCTGTTCCCTCATTCACAATGGAATACTGCTGGTGCAGGCCTGTGCTGTTCAGGCTGTAACGCAAATAGACCGTGAATTGGAAAGGCAGGTAGCGGTACATCGGATGCTGCTGATCCACCTTTTGGCTGATTAATACATAGCTTTCCACATCGGTCGTGCCGGAGGCGACGACATTCCACGGCACATTATGCAAAAAGCCGTGTAAATGGTTATGTGTCGCTTGCTCATTGATCGGCAGCTCGTACACGGTTCCTTTCCAAGGGAATTTGCCGTCCTCGTAACGGTTTGGCGGAAAAAGAAAAGGAATTCCGTATACCGAAGGATTGGCGGTAAAATCACCTACTGCATTTTCTTCCGGCTCCCGCAAAAAGCGGTATCCTCGCTCCGTATCCCGGAATGCCACCAGATTTCCGCCATATTCCGGAATCAGCACAGCCGCGTACCTTCCAAACTTCAACCAAATCGCGTCCAATCCATGAAACGGCTCTTTATAAACAGCGTGATCGTTAGACATGTAGAACCTCCTAATATGTATGTTTCCTGTTTCATAAGCTTGTGAAAGCGGTAATATGCTTTTCGGCAAGACTATACCACGCTCTGTGCAAAAATTCCATATAAGAAAAACGGCTATCGTTTCGCCAAAAAGAAAACGGCCTCCCGGCCGCTTGGTTCAGACATATTTTCCTTCCTTCGGTACCGCCATTTCCTCAAAACGCTCTGTCAGCTGCTGCAGCTGGCGCTCCAACTCGGCCCCCTTCATGACAGGACCGTGCCCTGTTACAGCAGCAGCGGGGCGATGCTCCGCAAGCAGCTCGACCGAGCGCTTGGCGGCGTGCCAATCGGTGGTGAAATAAGCCGGCGGCCCATGGATCTCGCTTTCCTGCTGTACGACTGCCAGTGCCGATTCCTGTTTTACACTGATAATGGCATCCCCCGAAATGAGCATCCGATCCGCCTGCCGGATGAGGGATACATGGCCCGGTGTATGTCCAGGAGTATGCAGCCACTTCCACTCAGGCGCTCCCGGTACGGTTCCGTCGGCAGGGAGCGGTTCGATGCGATCGTCCAGATCGATGGCTTCATTCGGATACAGGAAGGATATTCCTGCCAGAAGTCCGCCGCCCACGGAAGGATCTGCGAGCAAATAATCCTCCCGCCCCGTAAGAAAAGGAAGCTCCAGCGGGTGCGCGTAAACGGGAGAGCCCCAATGCTGGATCAGGCCGATTACTGTACCTACATGGTCAAAATGACCGTGTGTCAGAATGATTGCCGACGGCGGCCCCGGGTATCTGGCTTCGGCAGCCGAGATAATGGAGTCTTGAAATCCGGGCATACCGGTATCCACCAATACCCAGCCGCGGCGGCCCGGCTCACCTATAAACACCGTATTTACAAATAATGTTCGCAGCTTCAGAATATCGGGCGCAGCCTCTTCCGTTGCTGTCAATCCATCGAAGATCAGGGAATCTGCCATATGCAAGGAACCTCCAGTATACACGGAAATATCTCAGTTAAACGCCTATAAGTGCGTGTTCAAAAAGTCAGGTTTTCAGCACCAAGAAGGTTGAATGAAGATAGGGACTGAGGAGCGGAGCGTACTTAGGGTACGTGAGCACCGGAAGGCCCGGCTGAATTCAAGATTCGATGTCGAGTCCGCTTCCTGACTTCCTTCGTGATCAAAAGATGACTTTTTGAACTACCTCTAGCAGTGTTCCCGTATCCTTGTCATCATATGATGTCAAGTTTGAAGATAGTCCACCAATCTGCCTGCCCAGCAAAAGCCTTCTTTATTCCTGTAGAGACGCCTGAGCCGCTTCCAGCAGCAGATCGAACAGATCGTCGTCTTCCTCCAGCCTCGCGTCAACAGCCAGCATTTCTTCCTCACTGCGCGGTCCTTCCGAAAAATGGAGGCTGTAATCCCATTCCTTTCCTTTTTTGCTAAAGAGCACAATCTCGTACGAGGACTGATTGCCTTTGAGCGTAAACACAACCTTGCCCAAGTAGGCGCCATCCTCTCCCCTTTTCATCTCTGCCTGTTTAATTTGAACCTCCTGTGCCAATTCAGTCATGCCAATCATCTCCTCTATGTAAAAATGTTCAGTTTCTCCGGCAGCCTGTCCGTCAACCAAGCCAAGGTGATTTGTGAACCTTATCGTCCCATTGTACAATAGAAAAGATACATACGATACGATAAGTGTATCATCCTGTTAAAATGGAGGAATGAACATGTCAGACTTTCAGCAAAAGCTGCAAAAATATGCCGAGCTGGCCGTCCGCATCGGAGTCAATGTACAGCAGGGCCAGACGCTTGTTGTCCATGCGCCGATCTCGGCGGCCGAATTCGTCCGGCTTATCGTGAAGGAAGCATACACTGCCGGATCCAACCTGGTCAAAGTAAATTGGAGTGACGAGACCGTTACTCGCCTTCAGTACGAAATGGCGCCGGATGAAACGTTCGAGATTGCGCCGAAATGGTATGCCGCGGAAATGACCGAGCTGGTCGAAAACGGTGCTGCCGTGCTGCATGTGCTTGCAGAAGACCCCGATCTGCTGGCAGGGATTCCATCCAGCCGCATTCAGGCGGCGCAACGCGTCCGCGCCACCGCTTTGGCACAATACCGCGCCTATCAGCAGGCGGACAAGTTCAGCTGGTCTATTGTTGCCGTTCCATCCGCCGCATGGGCTGCCAAGGTATTCCCGGATGCTTCGCCCGCAGAGCAGGTCGACAAGCTTTGGGATGCCATTTTCAATACTGTGCGCCTGAACGAAGCTGATCCGGTGGCCGCCTGGAATGAACATTTACAAACCCTGCAATCCAAATCGGATGTGTTGAACAGCAAGAACTACCACAAACTGCATTATACCGCTCCCGGTACCGACCTGACCATCGAGCTGCCTGAAGGACATATTTGGGCTCAAGGGGACAGCATTAACGCGCAGGGCCACACTTACGTGGCCAACATGCCGACAGAGGAAGTATTTACGGCCCCTCTCAAAACAGGAGTCGACGGCAAGGTGCACAGCACCAAACCGCTCAGCTACGGCGGTAACATTATCGACAATTTCACCCTTACCTTTGAGAATGGCCGCATCGTGGACGCTCAGGCCGAAACCGGCCTGGAGACGCTGCAGCATCTGATTGAAATGGATGAGGGTGCCCATTATCTTGGAGAAGTTGCTCTCGTCCCGCATCACTCTCCAATCTCGGAAAGCAACATATTGTTTTACAATACGCTGTTTGATGAAAATGCATCCAACCATCTTGCGATCGGCAGCGCTTATGCCTTTTGTTTGAAGGGTGGCAAGGATATGACGCAGGAGCAGCTGGGCGAGCACGGCCTGAACCGCAGTCTGACCCACGTCGATTTCATGATCGGTTCCGCTGACATGGACATCGACGGCATCACTTATGACGGCAGACGTGAGCCTATATTCCGCAAGGGCAACTGGGCGTTTTGACTTAACAATTTAAAATGACACACCAAAAAGGAGTATCCTGCTTCCATTCTCATCCGGAAGCAAGATACTCCTTTTCTGCAGGGGCAAATTATGCCCCCGCTTCCTCAATAACAATCTCTTCTTTCATAAGCCGGACACGTGAGATCCGTTTGTTCTCCGTCTCTTCGATGACAAGCAGGAAGCCGTTATGGGCAACGGATTGCCCCGGCTGGGGCGGAATGACCTCAATTTGCGAGTACATCCACCCTCCGACCGTATCGAAATCTTCGCTGCTCAGCTCGAGACCGAAACGGTCGTTGAACTCATCAATCAGCATCATGCCGTCGATGGAGAATTCCTCTTCGCCAATATGCTCCAGCACCGGCCGCTCCTGGTCAAATTCGTCCTGAATTTCACCCACGATCTCTTCCATAATGTCTTCAAGGGTAACGAGGCCGGAAGTCCCGCCATATTCGTCAATCAGGATCGCAATTTGCGTTTTGCTGCGCTGCATCTTTTTCAGCAAATCGCTAATCTGTGTAGACTCGGGAACTGCGAGAATCGGCCTGATCATCGTCCGGGTGTCCAACGTGTCCCCCCGCAGCAGATCCTTAATATGAATGAACCCGATAATATGATCCTTGTCTTCCCCGCAGATGGGGTAGCGGGTCCGCATGCTGTCCAGAGCGATGGCCAGGTTCTCTTCCGTCGAAAAATGACTGTACAAGCAGATCATTTCCGTTCGCGGAATCATAATCTCACGCGCCGTAGTTGTCGCAAAATCAAATATATTATCAACAAGCGCCAATTCTGTGTTATCAATTAGTCCGCTTTTATTGCTTTCCTTCATCAGTATGCGGATTTCCTCTTCCGTATGTGCGGATCCGTCGTGTTCGGATACCGGCTCGACCCGGAATAACCGCAGCAGTCGGTTGGCCAGACCATTCAGTACCCAGATAAATGGATACATGATCTTATAAAACCATGTCATCAAGAAGGCCGAATATAATGTAATCTTTTCTGAATTGCGGATGGCGATTGTTTTAGGTGCCAATTCACCAAGCACAATATGAAGAATGGTAATCAGAATAAAAGCAATGACAACAGCGGTTCCGTGTACATAAACGGGTCCAAGACCCGCGGACGCAAACAGCGGCTCAATCAGGCCGGCAATGGCGGGTTCCCCGATCCATCCCAATCCCAGAGAAGCCAGGGTGATGCCGAGCTGACAAGCAGATAAATAAGCGTCCAGATTATGAATCATTTGCGAGGCATAAGCGGCCTTCTTGTCGCCGGTATCCAGCAGCATCTCAATCCGGCTGCCTCTGACCTTGACCATGGCAAACTCGGCGGATACAAAAAAGCCGTTAAGCAGCACCAAAAAGATGACTGCCACCAAATTCAAAATTATGGGTAAAGGATCACTACTCAATAAATTTTCCTATCCGTCCTGGCAATAGACAGACAGGAGCACCTCCTTCGATTGGTTTGTACTGTACTGCGATTAAATCCAGGATTCAGCTTCAACTTCCCAATGGGCTCACTCCTCTTCACATAAGTAAATTCTTATATTACATTATATAGTTATAGACTACACAACGAAATAGCCGACTATGACTGCAAACACGGAAGATAACCCGATTTTTTGCAGATTTTAGCTGATATCCGGTATTTTGAGGCCGAAAAGCCCGATTTTGGCCCCAAACGACAGTTAACCCTCTGCCCAGCAGAGGGTTCGTACATCATATGTGAGGAAAAACGATTTATCTCGACGTTGTCGGAGGGTTGCCAATTACGCCCGGATACTGATAGGCAAGCGGCTCGTTAAAGGTCGCATAGTCAAGATTCACCATCAACAGCACAATCCGCATGCCTGACGGGTCACTGATAATAATGTGATCGCGGCCAGCGGCTTCCAGTCTGCCTTTAAAAATTTTGGCGTTCCATTCCTTGTTGTTTTCATAAGTCATGTAGAACGTGCCTGTTTTTCCAAGGTTCAGGCGCAAAATATTCTCGATGTAGGACTGTTCAAACTGCGGCGCCTGTACGACGGTTCCCGTCGGGGTAATCATGCTTCCGCTGTTGACCGGCGGCGGAACCATGCCTTGACCAGTCACATTCATGCCCACGTTTGTTCCCATCGGCATCACCCCGCCTTTGGGCATCATCTGCACAGGTCCGACATTGGATGCAAACCTGTGTGGCTCCGGGTAACCTCCCTCATAAGCATATGACGGATAAAATTGAGACATCATTAATTATCCTCCCTGAATGTGTTCTTACTTCCCCAAAAGTGCGTGTTCAAAAAGTCAGGTTTTCAGCACCGAAGCCTATGCTTCCGAAGTGCGTTTTTTCAAAACGCTTGAGTTGAATGAAGATAGGGACTGAGGAGCGGAGCGTACTTGGGGTACGTGAGCACCTGAAATGTTTCCGCAGGAAACATACTTCGGAAGCATCCGCTTAGGCCCGGCTGAATTCAAGATTCGATGTCGAGTCCGCTTCCTGACTTCCTTCGTGATCAAAAGATGACTTTTTGAACAACATCTAATAGACTGCAGGACAGTCGGTCGATGACGGGTTATAGAAGCAATGGGCTTTAAAACGGCCTGCGTTGCTTTGGTTATACCATGTTCCTGGACAACCCCCTGTAGGTCTGAAAAACCACAAGGAGTTGGAAGCCGGCCAAATTTTTTCTCCGTTGATTACCCGCCGGGCAAGCCGGGTATCCCGTTCACGTGCTCTTTGGTAAAAATAACCCTTAACGGTTGCTTCAAAACCGCCAGGCCTCTGAAAAACCATCTGCTTCATCAGCCGGATATCCCTGAAATCAAGGCAGTTGCCGAGTATGCGGTTCACGCCGACATTGCCAACCATCAGCATTCCCTGCTCTCCTTCACCCTCGGCTTCCGCTCTCATTAGCCGGCCCAGCAGCTTAACGTCCTCCGAATTTGCTCTGATAACAGCCACCCAATTCCCTCCTTGACTTCCCGATTCGATACTATATCGTATTGTGCATCCGCCTATTAGGTGACTTGTTCGGCAACAAAAAAATACCTTTCCAAAACATTCGTTCCGGAAAGGTATTTTTCGCAGCCCTCGGCTCAGGGAATATAGATCATCTTGCGTGTCATTCCGCCGTCAATCACCAGATTTTCGCCTGTAATGAAATCATTGCCGGGATCCGTTAAATACAGGCAGGCTCTGGCAATGTCCTCGGGTCTTCCCACACGTCCTGAAGGATGCTGGCTGTGATCCTCAGGGCGAAGCTGCTCATAATCCCCTGTCTCAATCCAGCCCGGACTGATGCAGTTGACCCGAATGCCATCATGTCCGAGTGAAACGGCCAGCGCATGGGTCAGTGCGGTAATCGCACCTTTGGAAGCGGCATAAGCTTCCGTGTCGGGCTCGGACATGGTAGCACGGGTGGAAGCGATGTTAACGATAGAACCGCCCTCTGCATTGTTTTTCATCACCTTCGCCGCCTCTCGGCTGGCCAGAAAGCAGCTGCGCGCATTCGTGTTCATCACATCGTCCCATTCGGCGGCTGTCAGCTCATAGGGAGATTTCCAGACACCTTTACCCGCATTGTTGATGAGTATATGTATGGTGCCGTACTGCTCCTTGGCAGTATGAACCAGTCTGAGAATATCCTCCTCGCTGCGCATATCGCATGCAACAAACACGGCTTCATGTCCCTCGCTGCGCAAAACCGCCGCTGCCGCTGCCCCTTTTTCCGCATCCTGGTCGGCAAGCACGACACGGGCTCCTTCACCCGCGTACGCGGCAGCGACCGTGCGGCCGATCCCCTGGGCTGCCCCCGTAACGATGACAATCTGCTCTTCAAACCTCATATCCATTTTCCTCCTTAAGGGATTTATCCCAGTATAACAACTCCTTTCTATTATATGAAACCGTCCAGGCAGTTGCAGAAACACAAATGGGGAATGGGCCGCGCTTTCCTGCTGTACTCACCCGGACACCATGCCATTCGAGCCCATGGAATGAGGACGATGGTCGCGCTCAAACCCGATATATCTGGTGCCCTGGAAGGTCAGCCTGCCCGAATCCCCCTCCGAGCACATTCCGTACTGTTCCCCGTTCACTTTAAATTCCAGTCTGTCCCCGCTCTCTACTTCAAAAGTTATATAATAAAGTGTCTTCGTAGCAGGGGATGCATCATCAAGCTGCCTTTGCTGTATATACATACGTCTGGAGGCAATGCGGGAGCTTACCGTCAGAACTGGCTCCGCCCGGTTCCGCTTCCAGCCCAAAATTTCCTTCCCGGCCGACAAAATGATAATCCCAAGTATCATGACAAAAAAGACAGGAAAGACGGTTCCCATCAAATCAAACATCCATAGTGATTCGAACCCCACAGAATGATCCCCCTTTACGAAGTAGAGAGCTGTTTCTTCCATTCCCCATTATATGCCCAAGCAGCAAATACTTGACCACGCCGGCCGCATACTTTGTACCGAACACAGCAAAAGCCTCTCCGAAACAGCATTCGGGAGGCTTCAGCCGGCTTTGTATTGAAATTGGGGAATACAGCAGCTCATACGATAACCCCTTAAGCGTGAACCTGCCGCAGGTACCATTGAGTTTCATCGATTTCTTCTTCCATCCGGTTTTGTTCAGCATAATATTCAGCACAGCGTCTGCAATCATCCTCGGTCGTACATTCGCTTGCATCAGTACAGGTGTAACAGAATTGAAGAAGGTATGCGGTCATGTTCAGCTCGCCGTTCGGATTTGCTTTCATGGGGATCACTCCTCGGGTTCTTTATGTACCAAGTATAACAACTGAAGCTTCATATATTTGTGATTAATTTCACATATTAAACAAAAACTTAAGCTCTAAAAATTGAAAAACAAGCAGACGGTCATTACCGCTTGCTTGTCCTTCATGTCTGCTTATAAAACTCTCCAGGTTCTGCCGCCGTCCGTCGTCTGCATCAGCAGCGATTTGCGGTCCTCCGCTTTTTCAATCAATAGCCAACCTACTCTGGATGAGGCAAATCTGATTTTTACTGGCTCAGGATACTTGGCCAGCATGTCCGACAAAATCTTGTTAGGCTCATAACGTATCCAGGAACGGCCTCCGTCCGCCGTATGATGAACCGCTCCGTCCAGCAGAATCCAGCCTTCCCTACTGTTCAGAAAAGTTGGGACGGCAGCGCTCTCCGGATGCTCGGGCACCGCCAATGGCATGAAGGAAAAGTCCCAATTCAAACCGCCATTCGCAGTGAAAAAGCCGCTGTACCGTGTTTTCCCTGTTGTAGAGCATTTTAGCGGCAGCCAGCCGGAAAGATCGATCGCATCCGCAAACTGCGGCTTGCTGCCGGCATCTGCACTGCACGCCGCAGGCGTGTCCAGATCAGAGGAGGAGGACCAGGTCTTTCCTTCATCCTTCGTCACGTACAGGGCAGGCGATCCTTCGAAATTCAAAGTGACTATCCCTTCCCCGCTTTGCTTAAAGCGCATTCCGGTCACCTTGCCGGTCAGAGGGAGCCGAGGGAGTCGGCTGTCTTCTGCCAAATCACCGGAATTCTGCATATACACAGCCCAGGTTGCGCCGCTGTCCTTCGTGTGATACAAAATTTTCTGCTCTTTGGTCTCGTTGGCAGTGCCGGCCGCCATAATCCATCCGCTAGACGGGTTCGTAAAGAACAAGGCGCTTACCGTTCCGCCGCTTGGCAATGCAGTGAGATTCCAGGTGGCCCCCCCATTATTCGTACGCAGCACGATCGTTGAAGTCCGGTCCCAGGTTTGGCGTACAATCCACCCGTGGTTTGCATCCGTAAACCAAATTTCCTTACCGTATTCCAGCTCGCCGGGAAAAGGAATATTCTCGGATGGAGAGATATTCGTCCACGTTTCTCCCTGGTCATGGGTATAGTAGATACGCAGAGCATTGCGCGTCACGCCCCAGGCAATGCCGCTGGTGCTGTCAAACAAATGAAAATCCGTCAATCTTGTCTGAATTTGATATTTGGTCGTATCTTCCCCTGTCTTGGCCGGTACAGCCGGTACGACAGTAATCGTCTGTCCATCTTCAACATCCTGCGCATCCGTCATCGCTGGCTCGTCCTTTTCTTCAGCCGGCTCGGACGTGCAGGAGATCAGCATCATGCTGGTCAGCAGGAGCCCGGCAAGCGGCCTGCACCAACGCATTTTCATTTCATAAGTCCCTCCAGTTGCCGCCGGTTTTAAATCTACGAACACAAGATTGGTCTTCCTGAATCTACAATTATATCATATCAGGCACGCAATCTCATCCGCCGGACTTGTGCACAGGATGCTGCGTGGATTGGCCTAGCTATGCTTTCGTGGTGATCAGCTTGATCCCAAGAAGCACGAAAATAGCGGATGCGCCGCAGGCCAGCCATTCATTAAACCGCTCGCTGCGCAGCAGCCTGCGGTGAAATACCCCGGCAAAATACCCGAACAATCCGAAGATGATGGCGGTAAGCACCATAAACACAACGCCGAGCACAATCATTTGCAGCGGTACATATCCATATCCGTAATTGACAAACTGGGGCAGAAAAGCAAGAAAGAAAATGGCAACCTTCGGATTCAGAACATTCATGGTCATTCCTTTGAGAAGCAGCCTGAAGCCCTGCTGATTGGAAGCGCCTGACAAGACACTCCGATCCTTGCGGTGAATGAAAGATTGATAGGCCAGATAAAAGAGATAACATGCCCCGGCTATTTTAAATACAGTAAAAGCCGTCGCCGACGTCTGTACAATAATCGACAGGCCCAAAGCCGCTGCCAGCGTATGTACCGTATTGCCGAGACTAAGGCCAATGGTCGTCATGACCCCTGCCTTGCGTCCGTTTGTTATGCCCTGCGTAACCGTAAAAATCAGGTCAGGACCCGGAACCAGAATCAATAATATCGACGCGCCAATAAAGAGCATCATGGCAGATAATGAGAACAACGGGTTTCCTCCTTTAAAACATATCAAATTAGTCTGTCAGAAACGAATAAAAGCAAGCATTCTACATTCCTAAGAAGGGTAATTATACTAAGGAATGCAAACCGGAAAAAGGAGCTGATGAAGCATGAAGCCGTATAAAAGAAGCCGTGTGGCCATTATCGGCATGGGAGCCGTAGGCACAACAACCGGATATACTCTGCTGCTGCGCCAACGCATGTCTGAGCTCGTATTTATCGATAGCAACGAGAAAAAGGCCAAAGGCGAGATGCTGGACATGAATCACGGGCTTCCTTTCCTGGGAGGTGTCAAAGTGTGGGCCGGCACCTATGAGGACTGCAAAGAAGCCGACATCATCATTATCACCGCAGGCGCTTCCCAGAAGCCGGGAGAAACCCGTATAGATCTGCTGAAAAAAAACGCTGCAATCTTTGAAGAAATTATAGACAAGATTGTCAAGATCAATGACCATGGCATTATGCTGATTGCGACCAACCCGGTGGATATTCTGTCGTATATATCATGGAAACGGAGCGGCTGGCCGCATAGCCGTGTGATCGGCTCCGGCACCCTGCTGGACAGCGCAAGATTCCGGTATCTTATCGGATTGTACAAGAGCATCGATCCCCGCAGCATTCATGCCCATATTATCGGAGAACACGGCGACTCCGAGCTTCCGGTCTGGAGCCTTGCCAATGTAGCCGGGACACCGCTTGTGATGCCTGAGGAGGACAAAACGGATATTTTCAACAGCACCAAAAATGCCGCATATGAAATTATCGACGCCAAAGGAGCAACTTCCTATGCGATTGGCCTCGCATTGGACCGTGTTGTAGCCGCCATACTCGGCGATGAAGGAGCTGTATTAAATGTATCCACCCTTCTGACCGGTTATAACGGAGTAAGCGATGTGTATCTGGGTGTGCCGTGCATTGTCGACCATTCGGGCGTTCGCGAACTGCTGGACCTTCCTTTGAATCAGGAGGAAAGAGAAGCTTTCCACCGGTCGGCGGATAAGCTGAAATCCGAGATCGTCAAGCTCAACATCTGAATGGAACAAAACTGGCCCGGACGGCAAATGGTGTACGGGCCAATCAGCTTTTTACATGACCTCCGCTTCCTCTTCCCTCTTCTGCAGCAGCCGCTCAGCCACTTCCGCAAACGACTCCGGCTGCAGCAGCTCGACCGGGGAAAAGCCTTTGTCAAACGTAAAGGAATCCCCCTCAATAATGAGCGCATACCGGTCATGCAGCTTCGCAATATGCAGTTTGCCGCCGAAGTCGGACAGCAGGCCGCGCACGGTCGTATCGTCAAGCTTGAAGCGGATTTCAATCTCCGGCTTGAGTTCCACAATGCGCTGGGCCGCCTCGACAACCTGAACAGGCTCCCATTTTTCCTGCAAATCACGCTTCTCGCTGGACGCCCACAGCTCCAGGTCACGTTCCTCCTGCTGCCGCTCCTCGCTCTCCGCATCCGGCCACTTCGTCTCGACGTAGTCCTGCACAAAGCTCATGACATGCTCATTCACAATCTCCGGCATGGACTGTTCATAGGTCACGAATTTCAGAAAGTCCTCGAAGTAACGGGCATGGGAGGACTGATGAATCTTGAGCTCCCACTCATCCACCATGCCCTCTTCTAACATATAAGGATACATAATAGATTTCATGTTACGGGCGGAAATGGCCATTTCCACCTCACTGATGAGGCTGCTTTCGGAAATACGCGCAATTTTCGGTTCAAAATCGCATTTCAGCACAAAAATAAACGGATCGTCCGAATGGGTGTTCATGACGGCCTGCACGACGATCAGTGCCCCGCCCCGTACAGCACTTGTATCGAGATACATACGGACCAGATCATCACAGGCATTTTTAAAATCTTCCTTGTCCCCTGCCGCGCGCAGGCGGGCAAACATGTTAAAGTTCGGGTTACTGCTCAAATCATGCTCAGGCTCTACGATAAAGCGGCCGATTTTGGTCGGTGCCTGCTCCGTGCTCGGATTTTTCTCGACCTTGCGTTTGCTGATCCGCGCGAATTCTCCGTCAAGGAATTTCTTGACATCGCTCTCTTCGTAATCATAATCGTCCATCGTGGCGTAATGCTTGTATGTTTTGCCGCCCTGGCCGTCCTTGCCGTCAACCTGGATAACAAAAAAAGATAGAAATTCAACTGTAAAGTTCATAGCGTCAACTAAGCTCCTTTTTCAGGCATGTACCGCGTAATTATATCACCCGCCGGGAAAAAGGAACAGCGTTCAAAGTAGCATCGTTGCCGCTTAATTCAAAGTCCATATCACGGTCCTGTCGATTCCGTCCGGACGGATCGGGCCTTCTCAGCAGCTTTAGGCAATGTGGCGAAAGAGTGAATGATCATGCCCCCGACGACAAGGACCAGACCGGCCCAGCCTGTTATTCCGGGCAAAGGCGCAGATAGTACAATCACCTCCGCGATCAGGGCAAAGACTACTTCCAGCGATTGCGTCGCTTCCACACCGGCCAGCCGCTGCGGATTGCTGCGGACCATTTGAGTTGCCTGGAAAAAAAGCACCGTGGCCGCCACACCGGAGAAAACAGCTACGAGCAGCGAATGATACAACTGGCTACCGCTTGGAGGTCCGGAGGTAATCCATGCATACAGGGACAGCAGCAGCCAGAACGGCAGGCTGCACAATGTCATGGCCAGCACACGCTGGGGAGCATCAAGCCGTCCGCCGCTGATTTGCATCAGCTTTCGGTTCCCTGCAGGGTATGCGGCACAGGCAACGATAATCGGCAGCACACCCAATAGCAATTCACGACCGGTAATGCTTGCTGCATGACCTGCCTGAACAATGACGACACCCAATAAGATGATCAGAGATGTGCATAAAGCCGCAACGGGAATAGAGGATTTATAGGCAGCAGCCAGCCCCTGCTTCTTCCAGTTTTCCTCAAGAACAGGTGCAATCAGCAGCCCGAAGACGATCGTAAGCTGCCATGTGGCCGCCAGCCACCCGGGGCCATATACGGAAGCAAAGCAAATAGGGGCATAGAATAACACGAAGCCGATAAAGCTCCACAGTATCCATGCTCCGGGGTTGCTTCTGATTTCTCTGAGAACGGGCGCAACCCCGCCGCGCAAGGCCACAAGCCCAAGCAGCAGCGGAAGCATCATCTCATAGCGCAATGAAGCGCTCCAGGCCCAGCTTCCTCCCTCCAGATTCATGATCCGGTTCAGAATAAAGGTAAATGCAAAGAAAAAAGCGGATAAAATCCCGATCCACAGCGGCTTCATTCGTTATCCTCCTTGTGTCCGGACAGCAGCACCCCGAGCGTTAACCAATTCTGTTCGGTCAGCTCCGCTGCCTTCTGCGCATTACCCTCCCTGGCCGCTGAAATAATCTCTTGATGATCTTCCACCGAATGAAAGCCGTCTACAGAGGAAAACTTCGCCAGCGAGATGCGCCGCACTTTCGGGAGAATCCGGTTCAGCGCATCCTTCAGCTCCGGATTGGCTGCCACTTCAATAAAAATGGAGTGAAACCGTGTATCCTCCTCCAATGCCGCTGCGGCGTCCTGCTGCTGTAAAGCCGTGAGCAGCCTTTCATTGGCAGCCTCCAGACGCTCAAGATGCTCTTGGCCCAGATGCTTGCAGCCCAATCTGGCGGCAAGCCCGAACAACGAAGCCACTACGACGAAAGCATGGGCCGCATCCTCCTCACGCAATGGCGCTACTTTGGTTACCGATCCCGGAAAGGACTGAATCAGCCCCTCATCCTCCAGCCGCTTCAGCGCTTCACGTACAGGAGTCCGGCTGACGCCGAAGGAATCGGCCAGCTTGGCGTCATGAATCCGCTCCTCCGGAGCAAGCTCAAGCGAGACGATGGATTCTTTTAACACCATATACACCTGATCTCTTAACGACATACGATTTACTTTAGCAATATGTAATTTATCCATAAAACCAATATATCGCATATTGATTTTTCCAACAAGATGAAAAGAACTTAATTTGGAAAGAAACAAGGATTTCTCACGCGAGGTTGAACTATGAAGTATAGCTTTATCGCTGCTACGATAATGTTCCATATATAAAAGCGCCGCGTACCTATCAGGGGTAGCGGCGCTTCTTCGTTCGTCTTTCCAATCATCTTGTATCACATCTTTAGTTTACATAATAATATTTATGAAACTTCATGAAGGGAGCTGCACATCCAACAGATTCATTGCCGTTTCTTTCTCCCGGTTGGTTACATGGGTATAAATGGTCGTTGTCTGAATCGACGAGTGCCCCAGCAGCTCTTGCACTGTTCTCAGGTCGGCCCCTTTGCGCAGGAGCATGGTGGCAAACGTATGTCGCAGCTTATGGCTGGAAAAAGGTATCCGCTGAACAGCACCTTTCTTCTTTTGGTACAGCTCGAACGTTTCATAGGCGATTTGCTGAATGGTGCGAATCGCCAGCCGCCGGCCTTTTTGCGAGACGAACAAGGCTTGTTCCTTGCTGCGCCATGGCTGAAGCCGGGTATTCACCGCCTCCTGCAAAACCCGGGCCACCTCGGCCGGAACTGGCAGGGTCCGCCATTTGCGTCCTTTGCCAAATACGCTCAGCTCCCGGCGTTCCGGATTAAAATCCCCTACATTAAGCGCATGAACTTCACCCACACGCAGCCCCATATACACCATCAGCAAAAATATGGCCTGATTACGGCTCGCATATTTCCCGGTTACAGATAATAGAAACGGCTGAATGTCATTTTCATCCAAATAGACGGGCGATCTGTTCTTTTCGGTCTTGGCCTTCTTGATGCCAGCCGCCGGGTTGTTCGTGCTCAGCTCGAATTCCTGCAAAGCCTTAAAGAAGCTGTTGACGGCCGCATGCTTCCGGTTGCGTGTGCTGTCCCCTGCACCGTTTTCTCTCGCTTGTGACAGATACGCCATGACTTGAATCTTTTTCACCTGCTGTAACGGTTTTTCATTTAATGAATGGAGAAACTGGTACACATCGCTTATATAATTTTTTTGCGTATGAGTTGTAAAGCCGCTGTCCTTCATCCATATCAGGAAGGCCTGCAGCTCTTCTTCATAGATTTCTTCGATGATGGAGTGGTCTGTTTTTGATTTCGGCAACGTTCTTCTCCCTTTCATCTATTGGAAACTGTTTCTACCCACACAGTGTATAAGAAGTCGGGATAATAATGCAAGTTTTTAGTTTACATAATTATAGTTATGTTTTTTGTGTCCGTAAGTATACATATCCGGAGCAAATAAGCAGCTCTGGTGACTCTGATTTTATCGGGTAAGTGATCTTCCTTAACAAATAAAATCGAAATAAACAAAAACAGCGTATAATTTATGTTATACGTAATTATTTGCTGTTGTTTTTCCTTGAAATTGGCGCGTACAATAAACAATTCAATAATGGTTATTTAAAATAGTTGCAATTATGTTGTATGCTGAGGTATAGAGTTTTTCAGCTCATTTCATATAGGAGGATCATAATGATTTATAGAAACGCTACTGTTGATGATATATCTGCTATAGTGGAATTACAAAAAAAATATCACATTACAACCATTAGTGAAAATGACAAACCCGATGGCTTCGTTACAACCTTATTTACAGAAGAACAGTTTACAGAATTAATTGAAAACGAAAATGGAATTACAATTGCATGTCATGGCAAGAAGATTGTTGCTTATGCAATGGCTGCCTCATGGAAGTATTGGGCTAAGTGGCCTCTTTTTCAATATATGATTGACGATTTGAAAGATACAGAATATAAAGGGATTACGCTTTCTACAGAAAACTCTTATCAGTATGGGCCAATTTGCATTGATATGGATTACCGCGGTACGGATGTACTCCGAAAGGTTTTTGATTTTTCCAGAATGCAAATGAGTAAAAAATATCCGATATTGATAACTTTTATAAACCACATCAATCAAAGATCATACGCTGCCCACACCAAAAAACTTGGTCTTGATGTGATTAAGAGCTTTGATTTCAACCATAATACTTACTATGAATTGGGGCGTTACACATCGGAATGATTGAATCATACCAAACCTCATGGAAATCGCCTTTAAATCAGCCTACCGGACCAATTTAAGGGCAAATAATATTTTTATCTGATTGAGATCAAAACGACTAGGGTTGAATCAGTTTTATAACTTACCGGTCAAAAATTGTGCCTCTCCTAATCCAAAACTCCAATCATCATCATGATTTTCAACAATCGATACCATTAAATCGGTTGGTGCGATGCCGCATTCTGCTTCTAACCTTTCAGCCAGTAAGGAATAAAGCTTTTGTTTCTTCTCTTTTGGTCGGGCTTTGCTTATTATGGAGAGAACAACCAGATTATCGGTACGGTTAAATCCTAGCCCAGTATCCTCAATAATCATATGATCCGCCGGGTGTTCGTGAACAATTTGATAACGATCTCGCTCAGGAACGTCAAAAGCTTCCACAACAACCTGGTGGGCAACATCCAAAAGTTTTTTCAGGCTTGCTTTGTCTCGTCCTTTAATAAGATCAAAACGAAGTAATGGCATTTTAACTTCCTCCCTTTTATAAAATTATTTCCCCTATTTTTAAATACATTCGTTAATGGCATCCAATCTTTTGAACAGTTTATCGAACTCTTTTAATTTAGCCTTATCCTCGACTTTAACCTCTGAACAATAGAAAGAAATCCTGCCGTTGCCTTCATTTAAAGAATTCATTTCTTCCAATACTTGTTTCAAATTTTTTGCAGTACCTTGATTTCCATCAATGATATGAACATCCGATGAAAATAATTTTCTAAATATATCTTTATAGTAAGAAAAGTGAGTACATCCTAAAACAATAGTTCCATAATTACTTAAATCATATATAGATAACTGTTCTTGAAGATAAGGCAGTACTATTTGCTCGTTAAACTCAAAATTTTCAGCAAATTGAACTAATCCCGGAAGAGGTAATAAATCAACAATATGTTCGTTATCTAATTTAGCAATAAGATTTTGCAGTCTTTCTTCCCTTAGAGTCAACGCTGTAGCAGTTACTAAAACTCGTTTATCAATATTTTTTTTTGTTTTAATAGCTGGTTTTATGGCAGGCTCCATACCAATGATTGGAATACTGTATTTTGCCCTTACTTCTTCGATTGCTGCGCTTGTAGCAGTATTACAAGCAATTACTATAGCTTTTACTTTTTGCTGGCTAATAAATTCTATAGCATTTAATGCAAGCTTTTTAACGTCATCTTTCGTTTTCTGCCCATATGGAGCATTTAATGTATCTGCGTAATACATATAATCTTCATTAGGTAAAACTTTTAATGTATCATGCAATACAGTAATGCCTCCAATACCAGAATCAAAAAAACCTATTTGCATTTCTGTTCCTCCAATCAAGGAATCAATTCACCATTTCCATTTGTATCTGGTTGCAATGCAAATTGCCCAGGATCTAACCAAGCTCTTGATCAGGATGAATACGAGCATGATCCAAATTTCCTGTCGCTCTTTTTTTACTGGAAATGACTGCACCGATTAGCAATGTTATAGCAGCAGCAACAAGCACCATAGTGGCAAGAAGAAGTGATAGGCTGTAGCTATGCGCCATTTCCAAAACGATTCCGGCTCCGATTGGACCGAGTATTTGCCCGATACCAAAAAAGCCCGTCATCAAAGCAATTGCTCTATTACTACTGGATGGTCTAGACATACGAGCTGCGGCGAGAGCAAGCATGGAAATACCCATAAACGTGCCACCAAAAAGGACAGACCCTAACGTCACGCCGAAAATATTAGGAAGCCACATTGGCAGTATGACCCCCACAGCTTGCAATATAAGCGCAATAATCAATGGTTTGATGTAACCGGCTTTACTCGCCGACCAAGACCAGAACACGGTTGATGGCAC
Source organism: Paenibacillus jiangxiensis (assembly GCF_046098255.1). Lineage (NCBI taxonomy): Bacteria > Bacillati > Bacillota > Bacilli > Caryophanales > Paenibacillaceae > Paenibacillus > Paenibacillus jiangxiensis. The sequence continues at coordinate 91,929 of NZ_JBJURI010000016.1, read as the reverse complement.
CGCCGCTAACCCAACGATAATCCAGCTATAGTCTGCAAAGCTTGACACATGAGGCATTTGCTTAACCATTGCTACAAGAAACGTCGCGCTTACGATATAACCTAACCCCTCGAGCCCATAAGCAACAAGAAGCCAACCGAAGATAGATGGATTTTCCGCCGATGAACTTAGAGATTCAGCATTTTGAGTTATAGGTTTCGGTTCTTTATCGCGGATAAATGACCAAACGGGTACGACAAGGATGATACTAGTGATCAAAAGACCGATCCAAGTCCCCCTCCAAGTGAAAGAGCCAAGGACAGGCGTAAGCAATCCAGCTAAAACAATGCCTATACCAACCCCGCCGTAAAATATACCCACCCATTTATCACGTTTATCTGAAAACAGCGCATCCAACACTAAACTTGATGATAGGACGAAAATAAGACCACTGCTAACCCCAGCCAGGAAGCGGAAAATCATCCACCATAAAAATGATGATGTGATCCCCATAAGTCCCGTAAAAATGATACAAAGTACCAATTGAATTCGAAGATGGTAAGCTCTCCGGGTTCCCCAAGCGATGAAGCCTGCACCAAAGGCAGCGATAAGGTAACCCATGTTATTACTTCCTGCCAGATATCCGGACTCCGTAACGGAAAGATGAGCTTGTGATTGCATCAATGGAAGTATGGAAGTATATGAAAAACGTCCGATTCCCATTGCAATGATGAGCATAACTAATCCACCAATCATGGTCTTTGTGGAATTAGACAATTTCGCTTTTTTAGCTCCTGAATTCTCCATGAGACTGACTTGTCACCCTTCTAAATTCAAATTACTCCTATTTTTAAATCTCATTATTTTTCAAAAAATTCAGCATTAGTTCTCCAATTTCATAGGCATGTGTTTCCAATGCAAAATGCCCGGTATCTAATAAATGAATTTCGGCTTTAGGTAAGTCTTTCTTAAAAGCTTCGGCGCCAGCCGGAATAAATGAAACATCATTTTTACCCCACGTCGCTAATAAGGGCGGCTGATATTCACTAAGATACTGCTGAAACTCCGGATACATTTTTACATTATTTTGGTAATCATAAATTAAATCCAATTGTTTCTCATCATTCCCCGGCCGGGACATATAAGCAATATCAAGAGTATAGCCATCTGGGGAAACTTGGCCTTCCTTTGTTCCATCAACATATTGGTGCTTGATCGTGCCAGGCGCAAATGCTGTCCTATAACTTTCTCTTTTTTCTTGCGTAGGATAAAGCCAATATTCTTCTCGTGCCGCCCATTTTTCCCCTAGTCCTTCACGATAAATGTTGCCATTTTGGCTTATGATGGCTGTAACACGTTCTGGATGGTGCATGGCTATACGAAAGCCAATAGGGGCTCCGTAGTCAAAGACATATAATGCATATTTAGCAAGCCCTAGTTTATCCATGAAAGTTTCGATAATTTCAGTAATATGGTCAAATGTATACTGAAAATCTTTTCTGTCAGGTGATGAGGAATTCCCGAACCCCGGATAATCAGGAGCAATCAAATAGTAGTCTTTTTCCAAAACAGGTATTAGCTCTCTAAACATATGACTTGCGGACGGAAAGCCATGAAGCAATAAAATGACTGGTTTATTCGGATTACCAGCCTCCCGATAAAATACGTTTAATCCTTCTACCTCTAATGAACGATAAGTCGTCATACTGTAACCTCCTGTTTCCTCCATAAGACCTGCCGCTTACCAAGCTAATTGTAACTCTCCATAAATATCGTGTAAAATGAATTTATACGATCTGTAATATTAAATTTATCAATAATTAAATGGAGGCATGACGGTGGACATTCGGGACCTGCAGATTTTTCTGGCGGTTGCAAACGAAGGAAGCATTACAAGAGCAGCCGAAAAAATGGAATATGTTCAGTCGAGTATAAGTATCCGTATCCAGCAGCTTGAAAAAGAACTGAAAACTGCGCTATTTCGTCGTGGGCGGCAAGGGGTTCGGCTCACAACATCCGGAGAGGCACTCAAGTCCTATGCTGAGAAAATTGTCTTCCTTACTCAAGAGGCGGAGCGAGTCGTGACAGATAACTCTATCCCAAGAGGGCCGCTTCGGATTGGATCGCCTGAAACAACAGCAGCGATTCGATTACCGTCTATTCTCACCGATTACCATAAATCTTATCCAGAGGTGGATTTGGCATTAAAAACGGGAACGACGGAAGAACTTATCCATTTAGTGTTGAAATACGAGTTGGACGGAGCTTTCGTAGCTGCACCAGTTGATCATGCTGATCTCGATATTTCAGAAGTAGGGATTGAGGAACTTGCGTTTATATCGGGAGGACAATTCCCCTTGATTGACCAGCCTGAACAACTGCAAAATCTAACTTTACTAGTATTTCGTGTTGGGTGTTCATATCGGCGAAAACTTGAGGATTGGCTGCATTTGCAAGGAATTATTCCTGCTAAGATCATGGAGTTCGGAACATTGGAAGGAATCCTTGGATGTATTCATGCGGGTCTCGGGGTATCCCTGTTACCTCGCTCGGTGGTTGAAAGAGCCATGGTTCAATATAACTTGCGATCTCAAGATATCTCGGAAGAGTTCTATAAAACCCCGACTCTATTCATACGTCGTAAGGATACTTATGAAACTGCAGCTATGTCCGAATTTATCCGTATTTCAAGACAGAGGTTCAACCATACTTAATCTGCCATCGAAAGTTATCGACAACACCCTATATTTTGGAGCAGCGTCAACAAGTAAAAGCAGCCAGCAGAAAGCTGACTGCTTCTTTCGTTTTTAAATTCGGTTTAACTTTTGGATTTAATCAAATTCAATACTCCGCCAACAAGCTCATCCGCTTTTCCATAAGGGTAATTGGTAATAGATGACTCGAAGTATTTACCGTATTGTTCTTTATCTACAGCATAACCATTATATTCATTAGCGTATGCAAGGATAAATGCAGGCTTTCCATCTTGGGAGCGGATTAGTTGGCCAAGATTATAAACGATTTCTCCCGGTATCGTTACAAATCTAATATCATCGAATTCATATAAATGTACTGTCGGTTTTATGGTTTTATCAATCTTCAATGTAAAACTAGAAACGCATAAATTGTCCATAGTAATCTCTCTAAAGTCTTTTACTTCAGCAAGAACTCTCGCTATCCCCTTTCCAATTCTGCGTGTTTCTGCGAAATCATCGCCTTGTCGGGTAAACCGTGTGCTAACATCGCCGCATTCCCCATTGATGATTATGGCTGGAGTTTGATTTAGATGATAATATTCTTCTCTCAATTCACCTATATAATCACTTGAAATGAAAAGATTATCTTTTGCCAATACCGTTGGATGGCACGCTATATTGATTAAACTAACCAAAGGGTCATTTGAATGATTTCTAAATTGCAATATATACCCCTTATTATTAAAAGGGAGCGATCTGTCGTTTCTATTACAGTAATATCCATTAATTTCACATATTCCGTAATAAGCCCGTGCTTCCATTTTATGATTCAAACAAAATTCCGTATTTTTAACGATCATATCCAGCAATAATTGGAGATAGTCCTGAGATGGCGTGATCTCCGGATAAAACATCGTTGAAACCTTTGGCCCTGAATGAGTATGCGTAGCCTCGATAATGATGTTTTCTTTTGAAATTGAAAATTTCTCAGATAAAGTGCTTTTAACTTTTTCACCAAATTGTTTTTCGATTAAAATAAGATCTAGCACGTGAATTAAAATAATCTCATTGCTTTCAATTAACAACGAATTGATTTCCAGATCATCGTGTTGTTCATAACTTATCCGATCCGCATAACCATCCATATGGCACGGTAGCTCTGGATTTATGAGTTGTTTTTGGAATGAAATTTTCATTTTTTCTCCTTTCTGCCCGGATCTTAATAGGCCTGATCTGATTACAGCTTGCTGTAGCTTATCAATTCGATGTGACGATCCTTGATATACGTGAGCAGATCCTGATTCATGAACAGTTTCAAATCCATCTCCCGCTCATCGGCCAAAGAAGACAGAGTGCGCAGCTTATCATCCGCATAGCCGGGATGGCCGGCAATCTCCACGACAGCTTCGGTGTCTTGCCAGCACTCCAGTATGGACCTCACTTTTTCTTCACGAACAGAGGGGCTGGACGGATCAAAGTATAGCCTGTCGGCCACCTTCATGCCTGGCGCGACAATCTGCTCCTTGAGGCGTTCATCGGCGGTCATGGCATCGTCTCTTCGCATCGGCACCTGATATTCCTGGGCCAGTCCGATGACGATCGCCAGCATCTGTTCGTCCATAATGCTGAATCCGTGGTGCGTGTCCAGGTGATTCATTTTGAGCCCCGTCCGCAGAAAAGTTTCGATCTGTGTCCGCAGTTCGTCCCTGACCTCCTGTTTATTGTATGAAGACGGAATCAACTGCGGCTTGCGGTAAAAGTTCCCCTGCGGGTCGACTATACTGCTGACCTGTGCGGCATCCAGCACCGGCTTCAAAAAAGTTATCGTGAGATGAACTCCCATCTCAGTAACTCCCGCTTCACGGGCAAGTACGACAGAGCTTAGGAAATCGGGCGAATTGACGAGCGCAGAGGTATCGGTGATGAAACCGTCCCTCATCCCCTCAAGAATCCCCCGACTGACCTCCGTCGTAATTCCGAAATCATCGGCATTTACGATCAATCTCATTACCCGTTAGTCCTTTTTGCTTATTTTTAGCAGTTCTTGCAGCGGCTGAATCGGCCCTGGCGATGCCGCAACCCGAATTTCCCGGAATTCGTGGGTATTTGTAATGACGATCGGCGTTGTCAGCTTAAAGCCTTCAGCCTTGATGCCCTCCACATCGAATTCGATCAGTACATCCCCTTTACGAACCGTATCGCCTTCACTTACTTTTTGCGAAAAATGCCGTCCCTTCAGTTTGACGGTATCAATGCCAATATGCATCAAGACTTCCACGCCATCTTCCGCTCTCACGGCAATGGCATGCGAGCTGCCCACGGTCACGGCAACCTTGCCGTCAAGCGGGGAGACCAGAACCCCTTTGTCCGGTTCAATCGCGATCCCTTTCCCCATCGATTCCGAAGAAAAAACGGCGTCTTCAACCTGCTCCAGGCCAACTACCCGGCCGCTCAGCGGACTTAAAACGATCGTTTCGCTTTGCTGCGAAGCCACAGTCTCTGCCGGATGTTCTGTCTGTGCGATTGGATGTGCTTTCTTATCGGCCGTATCGTATCCAAACAAGAGAGGCAGAAGGGCCGCCAGCGCCAGCGAAACAAGCAGGCCAATGACAAAATATAATAATGGCGACTGTGCAGGAAGCGTAAATACGTTCACGAAGAAATTGAAAGCGATCAGCCTTACTCCCAATGCTCCCTCGACCGCCCCGCCGACAGCCGAAGCGATAATCAAATAGATGAGTGTTTTCCGATAACGAAGGATGATGCCATACATAATGGGTTCTGTGACCCCTGACAAAATACCGGAAAGGAACGTGGAACCGCCTAAAGCTTTCAAATCCTTGTCCCTGGTTTTAAGAAAAACGCCCAGTGCAATCCCCATGGCTGCTGCGCTTGATGGTGCAAGCAGCGGGACGATCACGTCCCCATTGCCGGTTGCCAGGTTGCTCATAATGATCGGCACTACGGCCCAGTGAAGCCCCAGCAGGACGACAAAGAACCAAACTCCGCCAAGGATGGCGCCGGCAATAATCGGATTTGCATTGATGAGAAAATTCACGGCCACGCCAATCCACTGGCCGACGTACACGCCAAACGGACCGATAAGTATGGCGGTCAAGGGCACCATAATTACCAGGGAAATGAACGGCACGGCAAAAAGCTGAAGATTTTTATGAATGATTCGTTTCAAGAAGCGTTCGAGCACCGCATACAGGCTGACCGCGATAAACATCGGAAACACCGATGATGCGTAATCCAACAGCGGGACAGGTATCCCGAGGAAAGAAGTCGAGCCACCGGTCGTTCCCAGCGCGGTAAAATTCGGTTCCAGCAAAGCGGCTCCAATCGCGGCCGCGACGAAAGAACTCACATTATAAACTCTGGCAATCGTTACACCCAGCATAATTGGAAGGAAATAAAATACCGAGTTTCCGGCAGCCGCAAGAATCGCATACGTGCTGCTGTCTGCTGCAATCCAGCCCAACCTCTCCAATACAATAAGCAGTGCTTTGACAAGCCCCGCTCCGGCAAACACCGGGATCAAGGGCGACAAGCTGCCGGAGATCACGCTGAAGATTTTGGAGGTCAGGCTTGTTTTTTGCGCATCGTTCCCCTGTGAAGCCTCCTTGTTGGCAAAACCGCCCTCTCTATCAATGTGCTTATACACCTCTGATACATCGTTCCCGATAACTACTTGAAATTGTCCTCCTCCTATAACGACCTTAAGTACCCCTGAAGTCTGTTCCAGCTTTTTAGCATCAGCCCGCTCGTTGTTGTTCAGTACGAACCGCAGCCGTGTCGCGCAGTGAGTCAAGCTTTGTACATTTTCTTTGCCCCCGACAAGATGCAAAATTTCTTTGGCCAATTTGGAGTGATCCATGAAATATAACCTCCCATTGATAAGTTTGACAATCATCCACTCAGCTCAGCTTTGGCAAATACATGTCATTTACTCGCCAAAAAAGAAAAACCTGAACTGATGTTTCTTCACGGGTACATCATTCCCATGAAGAAGCATCAGCTCAGGTTTCGCCTGCCGTACAGTCACAATCCCTTTGTATTCGATTGTTTTTGGCCTCCAGCTTTGCCGGTTAAATTTCCCGGCTCGTCAGCCGTTGAATATGAATGACGAGATAAAACATTTCCTCGTTCGTCAGCTTTTTGTCGTAGTTACGTTCCAAATAATTTACCAGCTTTTGCGTACAAACATACGCCTCGGGGTATTTCTCTCTGATTTGATCATAAAGGGAATCCTGTTCCTCCGGAATCAGTTCATTCTGGAGCATGCGGTACGCAAAGTACTTCAAATGCGTCATAAACCGGCTATAATTCAAGGATTCCTCATCGATCTTGATTCCATAATGATATTTCACAATATTCGCCAGGTCATTTACAATCCGGGTCACGATCACGGTATGTCTCATATCCTGCCCGGTATGCTGTGCATTGACGAAATGCAAGGCAATGGACCCCGCTTCATCTTCCGGAAGACGAATGCCTAACTTCCGCTCAATCAGTTCCAGCGCACCCAGCGCGATGCGAAACTCTTCTTTATAGAATTTTTTGATTTCCCAGAGCAGGACGTTCTTAATTTGCAGGCCTTCCTCCAATCTAAAGAGAGCAAAGCTGATATGGTCGGTCAAGGTGATATAAATGTTATCGCTCAGTTTCTCGGACAGATTCTGCTTCGCATATTCGATAATTTCATGAGAGAGCTCCAGATGCTCTGCCGGAATTTCGCTAACTAGTCCCACCAACTTATCGGTGTTTCCCTTGTCTAACACAAACCTTTTGTCTACCTTGGAAAAGTCGACGGACTCTGCATTATGTTTGTTAAACCCGATGCCTTTTCCCATCACGATCATTTCGTTCTGATGCTCATCGGCCAATAATATCACATTGTTATTGAAAATTTTTTTGATTCTCATTCAGCTCACCTTCACACCTTCTCACAGTAAGATAATAAAAATACCTAAACTGAAACGATAAAAACTGCTGCACATAAGCAGCTTTATATCGCCACAATTTAGGTATCGCCTGCCGAACAGTCACAACCCCAATTAGATTTATTAATGAAACCCATTTTGGAAACGCATTAATTTTGATATAAATATAGCATGATTAAGGGAGCAGATCAAGGGATTTGATTATCCATCTATGAGATAGCGATGTTTAAGCAGAGTGATTGAATGAGGAGGAAAGACATACCCTCGCTCCGAGTCGTACCGAGCATCTGTCTTTGTATTGCGCGTTACTTGATCCACGATTTCAAAACCGTTAACCGTCTCCCACGACGGGCAATTCAATTCAATCGCCTCGCAGATCTCCAAGCTTTCCGGGCCGATAAATGACACCGCCGCAGTCACAGACTGTTCCGGGTGGCGGTTGACAACAGCAAGGATAACCTCACCTTTTTCATCGTGATAGGTAGCCGATACATCCAGACAAGCACTAACTGTCGCTTTTTCATCTCCATCCAATAACATCATTGATTCTACTTCGCACGACAGCTTCCAATTCCCGCTGTGTTCCCGATACAGTTGCAGCGGATGATAGATCGTTTGACAGAACGAACCGTTCCCGTTCGTGAAGATCGGCGCCAGAATGTTGACCAGCTGTGCAAAAGTAGCCATCGTCACCGTATGACTCTGACGTTGGATGACGTTCAGCATACTAGCGACGAACAGTGCCTCCTTCCAGTTGAAGACTGCCTCCAGATCCGCTACGTAATCGTCCGAACTCTGATGCTGCCAGATGCCCCATTCATCAAGCGCAATCTGAATTTCCCGCTGTCTTGGGGGGAAGCGATACCAGCGATCGAATGACTCAACCCTTGCAGGATAATGATCGAGAAGCTTTTTGGTATCGACGATCATGTCCTCCATTCGGACCGCATGATCAAACAAGTTGGCATAATCATCGTTTTCCGAGCGTGCATAATAGTGAAGCGAAAGGTAGTCGCATATTGGATGAAGCTCATCCAGAATCGCCTTGTTCCACTCCGGTTTTTCCCCTACCATTACGAGCTTAATCGAACGGTCGGCCAACTTCATCTGCTTGGCGAACTCCCAAGAGGCTTTAATGTATTCGTGCGGATCATGAAGAAAGCCGACATCAGGGACCGCAGCCTCCTCGTTTCCAAGTCCCCAGTACTTGACGTTATGCGGCTCCTCGAAGCCATGGCTTCTGCGCAGATTAGCATAGTAAGTGTCGTCCGTTCCGTTGCAATATTCCACCCAATTCGCTGCTTCTTCGGCTGTTCCTGTCGTCATGTTGACGATGATGAAGGGTTCGGCTCCGATTTCCCTGCAATATTGAATGAATTCGTTTGTGCCGAATGCGTGATCGATGACGCCGCCCCAGATCCGATTGCTCTGGCGCTTGCGCTCCTCCCTAGCCCCGACGCCGTCTATCCAGTGGTACAATTTCACCATGGTGCCGCCGGGGAATCTAAGAAGCGGAGGCTGCAGCCCTTTTGCTTTCTCCAGCACGTCTTGACGAAATCCGTTTTTATCGGACAACGGAGAACCGGGGTGAAAGATACCTTGATCAATGCACCTTCCAAGAAATTCAATAAACTGCCCATACATAAAATGATGAATTAAATTCTGCTTCTTCGTAACGTTTACATTGATTCGAGCTTGCATATAACAAACACACTCCTTGGTCGTACTCAAGTGTTGCTCTTCTTCCATTCCTCGAACTGGCGTTTGTATTCGGCAACGACCTTATCCAGGCCTGCAGCCTTCATTCTTTTGAGTGCTTCGGGGAACGCCTTGTCATAATCGATCAATCCGAGTTTGATCGGGTAGATGCTCGTCTTAAGCTCTGTCAGACAGTTCGAATATTCTACCCCGACCTTGCTTGCGTCAAAGTTAAAGCCTACTGTGATGCTATTGATCGCGTTCTCCTCGACCCTCGTCTTGGTTTTAACGTATGTCGGATGTGTCTCCGGAGTCCAGCGCCCCATCTTGATGTTCCCCAACATCCAATATTGCAGCTGATAAGCAGGGGCGTTTTTGTCGTCTTTTTTCAGCAACTCCATCTTGTTTGGCCCATCGTCTTTCCAATGGACATCCTTGATGCCGTACATGACGAGATCGAAGTTCTCCTGCTTGCTGTACAGCCAGTTCAGAAACTCGATAGCCGCTTCAGGATGTTTACTGGTAGCAGACACACCATTGGAGTTGCGAACGCCGTAAGATCGGAACTTCGGTTTGTCATTCAGATAAAAGGTATCTACAGAAGCTCCTTGGACTTTATTTGCCAAATCGCCGATAAGTGCTTCGGCTTCGCGATAAAGGAATCTGCCGCCCGATTCTTCCTTCGATTCCAACTCCTTCGGGATGGTTAGAATATCCGGATTAATTAACTTACGGGTATAGGCTTCCCGGAAAAACTGAGCGTCTTTTTTAAATTCATTTGTCTCGATCCACGGCCTGACGTTTCCTTGTTGATCCACATAGATCAAATCCTGGAACACTGTAAACGGGTACGTATCGTACGTCGTGTGCAGGTAAGCCGGGGTCTCTTCCTTCAGTACCCGAATGTACACGTCCTTGTTGTCTTCGGGCCAATTTTGCTTCAATGCCTCCGACATCGAGAGTAATTCCTCTGGCGATTTTGGCGGCTGCAGATTGTTTTGCTTCAGCAGGTCGGTACGAATGGTGATCATCCCGTCAGCATAGGCGGTATCGGTCCAAAAGTCCGGAACGAAGTACGTCTGTCCTTGAATCTTTGCTGCATCCCAGACCCAGTCAGGAAGCGATTTTTTCAAGTCGGATCCGTATTTATTCAACAAATCGTCAATTGGGATGATACCGCCGTTACCCGCAAGGATATTCGGCCCCTTCAAGTCATGCATAATATGGATCAACTCGAACTCTTCGCCTGTCGACATCATTAAATTCGTCTTCTGATCCCATACATCCCACGGGATATAGATTGCTTTATACGTCAGATGAAGTCCGTCCTGCTCCAGCTTTTTATTAATGGCATCCTCCACCATAGCTTGATCCTGCGGCGCCGTGCCGGGCATGACATAACGAACGGGTACCTTCTCTCCGTCGGCACTGCTATTGACGCCAGCTGTGGAAGCAGGACCAGTGTTTTCCTCGGAAGAACTGCCCTCGCTCTTCGAATTTGAGCAGGCCGCAAGTGCGGACGTCACGAGTGCAACTCCAAGCAGCAGCGTCAGCAGACGCTTGAAACGAAACAGCTTTTCGATCATACGAGACCCTCTCCTTTAATCGTTTTTTGAAGTGCACGTTCATCATAGGGCTGCACCTGAAAGTACGTAAACTTCGAAATCCGGAGGTTGCTTCGATTTATGGGGCTTTTGATTTCAAACGGCTGGTAAGTGCTTCCGAACGGTACTGGGCCGGAGATACGCCATACTTTTTTTTGAAAATGGTGTAGAAGTAGGTTGTGTTAAAGATGCCGATCCGTTCGCTAATCGTATTGACAGAATCGTCCGTCTCTAGCAACAATTCCTTCGCCTTTTCCAACCTTATGTTTTTTAAGTAATCACTGAAGGACAATCGGCTATGCGCCTTGAACATTTTTCCAAGGTGGCCCGGCGTCAATTGAACCTGATCGGCGATAAAATCCAGCGACAGATCCGGCCTCGAATAATTTTGATCGATATACGCTTTGATTTCTTCGATAATCTCCGCCTGTCTGCCTTTCGAATTGACTCTGATCGCCTCTGATATGGCTATACAAATCCGCATCAACTCAGAGATCACTTCCTCCAATGTCTCATAAAGTGTCAAGCTTGTAGCCAACTCCATCAGTCCGTTAGCTTCGCTCTTACAGGCGGGTACTATGGCAAAGTTTCTGTACATCGTTATAACCAATTGATTCAGGCAGATCAGCGCCTGGTCGTAGGGAAGCTCGGATACGTAGACCGCCAATGTTTCGATCTCTTTAACAGCGATCTCGTCACGAGAAGCCCGAATCGATTCCACCAGCACTTTCTCAATCGCGGATGGGTAGCGGATCCCCGCTGTCGGTTCTTCGTCATCTTCACCGTAAAAGATTCTGCCCGCTCCGGCAAAGAATCTGTTTAGCAGCGCCTCCTTGGCCTTCTCATAGGAATCCCGAATCTCGATATCCGTATGTACGATAGTACCAATGCCGATGGATACCGTTATTTTGAAGAGCTTCTCGACATGCCGCTGAACCTCCTGCAGTCGAGTCTGCAGTTCACTCGGAAAAATCGGAGAATCAAGCTTTCCGAGTATCCCTATCTCATCTGCAGCGATAACGATAGTTTCCATTCCCGTCAACTCCTGAGCTATGTTACAGACGGCGAATCGTATTAGCGACTGCGATTGCTCCGAATGTATATGGCTGAATACGGCGAAGCGATCGATTTTAAGTACAATTGCCAAGAAATCGGGACCCTTTAACGGTTCTAGGTAACGATTCGCAAGGTCGATCTGGCTCCCTTTAAAATAGTTCAACAGATGGCTCTTTTTTGCGATCTGCAATGCCGGGCTTATGGAGGAAATTTGATCAGCGATGTCTTGAAACGCTTCGCCGAGCAATGAATACTCGTTTACTTTCTGGCGCGCTTCATACCCTCCGACCGCATGAATGGAGTTCAGCTTGCGCAGCAGCTTGTCGAGCGGGTCGTACATATTGTTTGCCAGCCAGATTGCTGCTGCAACTCCGGCCAGAAACATCGCTAATGCAATGGTCAGCACAATGGAACGAAGTCGTCCGAGATTCGATAACAAGTCTTTGTAACGGTTCACGCTAACAAATGACCAGTTCAACTCTTCGGACTTGACATAGCTGACTAAATACTTCTCGTGGGCCATGCTTATTGTATAGCTCCCGCTTGTCGATTTTGAAGTCAGCATCCTATTAAGATAAGACTCGCTGTCGACGTTCACGAGAGGAGATTCGCTGTCGCTTTGCATAAGGATGGAGCCGGCATCGTCAGCAATAACAATAAAGTCTCCACGATTGCTTCGAATTTGCTGAACAAGCTCTTGGATGTAGCTTTCGTTGATATTGATGACGATGGCTCCCTTTTTGGGCAAGTAAGAGTTGAACCCGGGCTTGAGCACGAAGGTGAATACCTGTTCTCGCGCACCTGTGACCGGATCCTCGAACGTTCGTGGGTATAAGCTGCTGTATGCGGTTTCAGAAGAACTGGAAGCCTGGTCCAGAAGCTCTGCCTCAGCTTGCCGGCTCACTCCCTTATTATTGATATAACGTTCCGTGTAACCATTATAAATCCCGATGAAATTAAGGAATGGGTAGCCTGCCTGCACATCCGTCAAGGCGTGTACGACACGATACTCCTGAAGATAGTCAATTTCCGGGTTAAACATGCCAGTTACGATGTCAGGATTGTTCAGCAAATGGTTTCCCACCTCGTACACTTGCTGGTTGACGATATTCGCCACATAGCTTGTCTGACGAAGCATCGACTGAGAGACGCCGGCAACCCCTCTTACCGAGTTGGCTGAAAAGAACATATAGAGCGCCGTACAGACTACTCCGATCGAGATGGATAGCAGCAAAAAATAACTTAGGAACAGCTTGCGATAGGTTGCATAAAGAAATAGTTTTTTACGGATCTGCATCAAAAACTCCCCCGGTATGCGTACAGTATTTCTTGTTTCAACATTGTAGCAAGTAAATAGTGCACTTCATACCTAAAAGGCCGGAAATCGAAGTTAATTTAGAAAAACGAAATATCAAGTATCGGAAAAGTGGTGGGGAAGCAATAAATCAAAGTTTAATCCGAAATGACACTGAGGTAGTTTAGGTGCAGGTCTTGTTTTTTAAATCAATCCGAAGGAGAGGAATACCGAATGAACATGAGTAAAATAAAAATTACATTCAAAGAAATCAGGAGAAATCACATTGCTTACTTACTCGCATTACCCGCAATGATCTATACGTTTATTTTCGGCTACCTGACACTTCCGTACCTCCTGATCTCGTTCCAAAAGTTCAACTATAAGCTTGGCATTTGGAAATCGCCATTTATCGGCTTTGATAACTTCGAATTCTTCTTCATGTCAGATCGCGCCTGGCAAGTGACATTCAATACGATTCGTTTGAACTTCCTATTTATTGTCGTCGGCACAGCTGCAGCCCTTTTGCTCGCCATTTTGTTTAACGAGTTAAAGGGACGGCGTTTCTCCAGGATCATGCAATCCACAATCCTGTTCCCCCATTTCTTGTCCTGGGTCATTATCAGCTATGTGATTTACAGTTTCTTTGCTTCTAATTACGGACTTCTAAATCAGATTCTGGCTTGGTTAGGCCTTCCTCAGGAGAACTGGTATTCTGAACCGCGTTATTGGGTGCCGATTCTCGTCACCGTAAACGTATGGAAAGAAGTCGGCATCTCGCTTGTCATCTACCTGGCGGCTATTGCAGGTATCGACTCTTCCTTGTACGAGGCGGCAACTATCGATGGCGCTAACCGTCGGCAGCAGATTCGCTACATCACGTTGCCGTTGCTCATGCCTACAGTAATTATTCTGTCCTTGCTAGCGTTGGGCAAGATCATGTACGGAAGTTTTGACATGATTTATGCGATCATCAAGGATAACGGCTTACTGTATCCAACAGTTGACGTCATCGATACGTATGTATTCCGGTCTTTAAGAACGATTGGTAATCCTGCCCAGGCGATGGCCGTAGGACTCTACCAGTCCATCGTTGGATTCGTTCTTGTTTTCGGAGTAAATATGATCGTACGCAAGGTCAGTCCGGATAATTCCCTTTTCTAAACGAGAAAGGAGTCTTTATGAAAAACCATAAACTATTCGATGTCGTCAACAATACGTTTATTGCAACTTTATCCTTCGTATGTACATTGCCTATGCTGCTGGTGCTTATTGTATCGATAACAGATGAGCGCTCTATTCAGAGTCAGGGATATAGCTTTTTCCCAAATCAGTTGTCATTTGATGCTTATCGCCTGCTTTTCTCAGGCAGCTCACCGTTGTTACAGAGCTACCTGGTCTCTATAACCGTCACTGTGGTGGGAACGCTGCTCGCGGTTACGATCACATCAATGGCCGGTTATACGCTGGCGGTACGCCATGTTCGGTACCGTAACGGCCTAGCCATGTTTTTCTTTGTGACAATGGTATTCAACACCGGCTTGGTCCCCTGGTACATGATAAGTACAAAACTTGGTCTCCACAACAACATATGGGCATTGATTATTCCTTCACTTGTTTTCAACCCGTTTAACCTGTTCCTTGTCCGAAACTATATGAAACAAATTCCCGAATCGCTGATCGAAGCTGCCAGAATCGACGGAGCGAACGATGCATTTATTGCCTTCAAGATCTTCTTCCCGCTTAGCCTGCCCGTATTAGCCACCATTACGCTGTTTTATGGTATCGGCTATTGGAACAATTGGTTTAATGCTATTATGCTTGTCGATAACCCGAAGCTATACCCGTTACAGTACTTGCTATTCAAACTCAATTCAGAAATAAGCATGATTCAGCAGATGCAATCCACTTCAACCTCGATGTCGACATCACTGCTTCCGACCGAATCCATAAAGATGGCAACTGCGATCGTCACAATCGGTCCGATCGTTTTGTTCTATCCATTCCTTCAACGGTACTTCATTAAAGGCTTATTAATCGGGTCAGTTAAGGAATAAGCTTGCTGTCGCATTACTGAGCAATTCTTGTGGTGATCACTATCATGAAAAAATCCCTCCGCAACTAGAGAACCAGAGAATTCAGTTCTCTAACCATCGGAGGGAATTTGATTATAAGACGGCCCATTAAGGCCTTGCCAATCTCCCCATACCCTTTCCCAGCTTTGTTATCCATGGGTTGGTTAGACAAGGGGAAAGGATCAAGCATACATAAAATATTATTTATTCTTCTTTCGGAATCAATTGTAATAAGCGTTTTGACTTGGTATCCTCCAAGTTGACAATAACTTGATCATAATTATAGGAATTGGTAACCACAACCATAACGGTTGGATCATAACCGGCAGCTTTAATTTGCTCCAAATCAAATTCGACCAATCGATCACCAGCTTTGATCGTCTCATTTTCTTTAACTAACGGTTTAAAATGCTGCCCTTTTAATTTTACAGTGTTAACACCGATATGAATCAATAATTCTATCCCGGAATCGGATACAATGCCTATGGCGTGGCCCGTTTTATAGACGCTCGTTACAGTTCCGTTCACAGGAGCTTTAACGATACCATTTGCCGGAATGATTCCCGCGCCTTTACCCATAGCTTCAGATGCAAACACTTCATCATTTACGCGATTTAACGGAACTGCCTCTCCATCTATCGGTGACAAAATTTCATTTGGGTTGGAAACATCACTATCGATGCTGTCCCCTGGAGGCTTAGTAGAGACACCGAAGAAATAGGTTAAAATGACAGCACCAAAGAATGCAACGATCAAGCCAATCACTTCTCCAATAAAACCTTGACCTAAATAAGTCGGGATAGCTAAAAGACTTGGGAATGTAAATGTTGACGCGTGAACTTCAAACGATCCAATGATAGCGCCTCCAATACCTCCGGCAATCATTGCACAGTAGAATGGACGCTTCAACTTTAAAGTTACCCCATAGATAGCCGGCTCAGTAATTCCAAATATAGCAGTGATCGCCGCCGAGCTCGATAAGCCCTTTATCTTAGCATCTTTGCTTTTTAAGAATACGCCTAAAGCAGCGCCGGCTTGGGAAAGTACAGCTGCACAGACGATCGGTAACCACTGATCGTATCCCTGATTGGCGACATTGTTTATCATCAGTGTAATAAGCGCCCAGTGAACTCCAAAAATGACAATGGACTGATGGAACGCACCCAGAACCAACCCGGCAAGCAGCGGCGAGAAACTATAGATCGCCAACAATGCCAGCGCAAGCAAACCGCTGATCTTTGTACCGATGGGCCCGATCACAATCAGCGTGAGCGGCAGCATGATCACCAGAGAGAACAGAGGAGTCAGCATATTACGAACGGATTCAGGAAACCACTTGTTCAACAGCGGTTCCAAATAAGAGAGGCCCCAGACTGCTAATAAAATCGGAAACACAGACGAAGTATAGGTTATAGGTACAATCGGTATGCCAAAGAAGTTAATCGTTTGTGAATTGGAAACGATTTCAACTAAAGTTGGATGAATCAGCGCACCGGCTAACGATACAGCAACAAATGGATTAACTCTCAATTTTTTGGCGGCTGTAAATGCCAGGAAAATTGGCAAAAAATAAAAAATAGCATCCCCCGCTGCACTCCATACCTTATATGCTCCACTATCCGGAGATATCCAATTCATTGTCGTAAACAAAGCCAGAATACCCTTAAGAATACCTGCTCCGGCTAAAGCGCCCAGAAACGGCGTGAACACTGCCGAAACAAAGTCCATCAATTGACTGACGGGATTAAACTTGCCAGTTCTTTTTTCTTGAATGTCCCCATTGCTGGCAGAAGCATGTGCAGCCATTCCGGGTAACAATGTTAGAGCTTCATAAACCTGACTGACAGAATTCCCGACCACAACCTGATATTGGCCAGCGCTATCAACGACAGTAATTACTCCTTCCAATTTTTCAATTTTGCCGGTATCGGCGCGTTTTACATCATTTAATTTGAATCGCAATCTGGTAGCACAATGCCAGACCGCATTTACATTCTCTTTGCCGCCTACGCCATCCAGAATATCATTTGCCAATTTTTGAAAACTCATTTTTATCCCCCCCATTATAAAGACCCGGACCAACTCATTACAGACTGCAAAATTTGAACGTAACAAAATGATCCGGGCCATGTTGATTTAGCCAAGATCCTGGCCGTTTGAATCAATCACATGCCTATACCAGTAAAAACTGTCTTTGTAATGGAATTCCCCGCTTCCGTTCCCCTCGTCATCATAGTCCACATAAATAAAGCCATATCTTTTCGTCATTTCTGCAGTACCTGCGCTGATAATATCAAACGGTGCCCACGTACAGTAAGCAAAAACATTCGCCCCTTCACGAACTGCTTCCAGCAACGCTTTGATATGCTCCTGGTGGTATTCGATACGGTAGTTGTCATGAACTTTGCAGTCAGCTGTCAGAACATCTCTGAATCCAATCCCATTTTCGGCAATCATCATCGGTACACGATATCTGTCCCAATATTTCGACACACACAAATACAATCCGGAAGCATTGATAGACCAGCCCCAACGATTTTCTTTCAAATAAGGATTCTTGACGGTTGAATTGGGATCCATCGTATTTTCGCCAGCTTTAACGGTGTTTGACCAATAATAGGAGACGGCCAGGAAATCGGCTGTATTATTTCGCAGCAGCTCTTTTTCGGATTCGGTGATTTCCAAACGGATGTTATGATCCTCAAAATAGGTCAAAGCATATTCAGGGTATTCCCCCCGCAACAGAACGTCGCTGTAAAAATACTGCATTCGATTTCTTTGGAAGTTTAATTTAACATCCGCCGGATCGCATGAATAAGGAACAGTTAATGTATCCGCCAACATCATTCCCATTTGCAGCGTTGGGCTCAGTTGATGGGCGAACTCCGTAATCTTCGCGGAAGCTACAAATTGATGATGAATAGCTTGAAATTTCGCCTGCTCGTAATGATCTGCTTGGTCTTTCAGAATTCCCAATGAAGCGAATGCTTCCTTATGAATAAGATTAATTTGATTGATAATGATCCAATACTTAACGACATGTTGATATCTGTTTAGTACTGTTTGTCCATAGTTTACGAATAAATCAATGAGTTCACGATTCGCCCAACCGCCATATTTATCAACCAGGTTTAGAGGCATTTCGTAATGGAAAATGGTTACAATCGGTTCAATATTTTTGCTTTTCATATATTCAAACAGCCGGTCATAGAAGGCCAGGCCTAATTCGTTGGGTTCGGCATCATCCCCATTAGGAAAAATTCTGCTCCAGGAGATGGATAAGCGCAATGTTTTCACATGCATTTCAGCTAAGGCGTCAATATATTCTTTGTAACGGTCATAGAAATGAACGCCTTGACGTTTCGGATAAAAGTATGCCCCATTTCGATATTTTTCATATGTCGATGAATCCAGATCATTGAAATGCAAATCCACGGGATCAGCACCAGGTATAAAAGGCTGGATGTCCGTTGTACTTAGCCCTCTTCCATCTCTGTCATATGCGCCTTCTGCTTGGTTTGCAGCTATTGCGCCCCCCCATAAGAAGTCTTTTCCAATTTCCTTCATTGCTAATTCCTCCATTGTTCTGTTGGGTACCGCTTGAATTGCATTCCGGTTAAAATTTTTGAACGATAACCACTCCCCCAATAACCAAAAGCGCTCCTACTAATCGAGGAATATTAATAGCATGCGTATTCGCACCGATTAATCCAAAATGGTCAATGATTATGGACACTATGATCTGTCCGGCAAGTACATATCCAACAGTGGCTGCCGCACCTATCCGGGGCATTAGTGTAGTAGTTGCCGATACATAGAAGGCTCCTAAAAGTCCCCCTGTCCACATCCACCAGGGTGCTTCAAGCCACTCTTTTTTTACATGTAAACCATTTCCAAAAAGAGAGATAAACATTAATACGATGGCCCCGACAGTAAATGAAATACCAGAAGCTGTAATGGGTGAACCCACCACTGTCCTTAATTGTGAATTGACGCTAAATTGAATAGGAAGAGCCATGCCTGCTAATAATGCAAATATCATAAAAAAAATAGCCATTTTGATGTGCCTCCTTTCTCCAAGCCTTTGACAATCCGAGTATAGTTTATATACTTAGATAAGTAAAATTAATAATGAGTATAGGAGGTATACTGGAATCTTATATGGATATCAATTATGAACTCTACAAAATTTTTTATATCACGGCCAAAACAGGCAGTATGTCTAATGCAGCAAAAGAGCTTTTCACGTCACAACCTGCGGTTAGTCAATCCATAAAATTATTGGAGAGCAAGCTGGGGGGGAAATTGTTTCATAGAGTGGCGCAAGGTGTGTCTCTCACCTTTGAAGGAAAATTGTTGTTTCAATATGTAGAACAGGTCTATGAATCATTACAAGCAGCCGAGCGAAAATTTTTGGAGCTGAGAAATCTGACTACCGGACAACTAAGAATAGCTGTAAGCACTACTGCATGCAGCAGCTTTTTTATGCAATATTTAGAAACGTATTCTTTAACATACCCCAATATCGAAATTTTTATAAAAGATCAATCTACTGATATGACCATGCGGCAATTGGAATCTGGCGAAATAGATATAGGCATTATTAATTTTAACGGTAACAAAGACTCCCTTTCTATTATAGGCAAGATTGAAATTCAAGATTGCTTTGTAGTAAATGAACGATACCGCGAGCTTTGCGATAAACAAGTATCTTTAAAAACATTAGTAGAAAATTATCCTATCAATTTGGTGCAAAAAGGACTTAACACAAGAAACTATATTGACAGTTTTTTTGATTCGCACGATCTGAAGGTGTCTCCTAAAGCAGAATTAAGTACCATGGAGCTGCTAATTGAGTTTGCCAAAAAAGGAATGGGTGTTTCCTGTGTAATTAAAGATTTTGTACGCACAGAATTGGAACAGCAACAGCTATTCGAAGTACCTATCCAGGAGAAAATACCGAAAAGGTTTTTGAGTATTGCTGTAAAGAAAGACTTTCCTCTATCTTCTGCAGCACAGAAGTTCATTGACCTTATTAAAGAGTAGTTATTTGGAAGGTTTGCCTTAGCCCTTTTAAAATCATTGCCATGATCAAGAATACGAGGTAAATGAGTGTTCTCGAAATAAATATATCTTTTCCAATTAATCACTGTAATATTAATGTTAAGCGATCAACTGGAGTCGGGGCAAAATTAGTGTGTAAATATGTTGCAGTTCCTAATCCTGTAACAACTAAACCGACTCCAAAACAAACCACTTTACTGTACGACAGCTCAGGTGTTACCAGATCGTGCAATAAAAAAAGCCACATATCAATATCAATCCCCGTTATAAATGCTGTTATCACCCCCAGGACCTCAGGCCTTTGCCTTTTTAACATGAAATCGGAATGTGAATAACTTAAACCTGTGGATAACCCACCACTGCCCCAGAATCCCTGTTTCGAAACGGGTGTTGGTGCAGGACTTCAAGTCTTCTTGCTTCAAGCAAGAGGGCTAACAGCTTTTTGGCAAAACCAAAGAAGCCCCCGATTTTACTGGTACTATTTCGCTACGCTCAGGCGAGGGATCGATTTTTTATGCCACTTGATGATCTGGCATGAGCCATTCAGCAAACGATGTGAAGTTGTGTTGGATGGTTTCGATAATTCCAGCGAGCATCGGATTCGGCGCAAGCCGGATATGCTGATATCGGTCGGAGCCGATCACATTGCCAGGCACGCAGATCACCGTCCGGCGAATCGTTCGGACTTCGCATCGCTTGAGCGACTCTGGCATCAGCGTCTGTTTGAACCCGACCATTATGTTGTAGGCGATAGCTTTGATCCAACTGAATAGTAAGTTGCGAAGCATGAAATGTTGGCTATTCTGCTCGACTGCATAGCCTTCTTTCAACTCGTCGATGCGATTCTCGATGTTGGCGCGTTTGTTATACGAGCGAAGCAACATGAGCGGCTTGAGCTCGGCATTCGTGGACCATTGCTATGAATACAAGGTTGAAGACGCCCTAGACTCGTGCGGGCGTCTCTTCAATTGGATTCAAATCCAGCTTTGTGGCGTTCATGCGCTAGCACAGGGTGGGCCGAGTCTCTGGAGCTGGTTACGGCAATTCGCGTCGCGGATGGATCAGGCGATGACCGAGCCAAATCAAGAAGGCCGCTGTTGCCATGCCTCCACCTATGGCGCACGCGCCGAGCCATCCCCAGCGGTTCCAAGCGATCGTGCCCCAAGCGGAGCCAATGGAACCGCCAAGAAAAGAACTGACCATATAGACCGTGTTAAGCCGGCTTCTCGCATTCGGCAACAGGCTATAGATGCGAGCCTGATTGGATACATGAACGCCTTGATAACCTAGATCCAGCAGAACGACCCCGATGAACAATCCCCAGAGGCGAGTTCCAAGCAGCCAGAAGGATAAATACGCGATTATGACGACCGTGCTCATCAATCCGATCATGTGCTTGGGACTGACGCGGTCGGCCAATCGACCGATTACGGAAGCCGTAGCGGCTCCGACGATACCAACCAGGCCAAATAATCCGGCTGCAGAGCTGCCGTACTGATAGTTCGGTCCTTCCAAGAAGAAAGTCAGCGTAGTCCAAAATGCACTGAACGAACCGAATACAAACGCCCCAATGAGCGCGGATTCTCGGAGCGTGCGCTGACTGGCAATCAACTGTCCTATGGATCGGATCAAGCCGAAGTACGAAAGTTTCATGATTGGCTGGCTAACAGGCAGATAACGATGCAGAACATACGCGAGCCCAAACATTAATGCGGCTGCGAATCCGAACATAACTCGCCAACTAAATAGATCCCCGATGAAACCCGCGACGGTTCGTGCGAGCAAAATGCCAATCAAAAGACCGCTCATTACATTCCCGATCGCTTTGCCTCTTTCGTTTTGGGGGGCAAGCTCCGCTGCAAACGGTATAATGATTTGCGGTGTCACGGTGGTGATACCGACCATAAAGCTTGCTATATATACCCATGTCAGATTTTTCGCAACCGATAGAGAGATCAGAGCCACTCCGACCGAGAGCAGAAGTACCGTTATCAACTTTCGCTTTTCAAGAATATCCCCAAAAGGGATAAAAATAAACAAACCCGTGGCGAAGCCGATCTGGGTCAGCATCGAGACCAAGCCGGAATATTGGTCATCCGCGCCAAATGTTTGCCCAATATCAGCCAACAAGGGTTGATTGTAGTACAAATTTGCAATGCCCAGTCCGGATGAAACCGCCATTAAAAGAACGAGCGTCGTGGAGAGTTGCTTCGGTTGTTCTGAATGTGGCATAAATTTCAACTCCTCTGTCGAAAAAAATGGTTTCTGGTGCGAAACTTCCTGTCAAATACGGATACTTCTAAGGAGGTCTGGAGTGCCTCCAAACAACGGATTTTTAGCGTATATATCTTAAGGCTAAGCCGAATTTTAGCAACAAAAAAACCCGCCTCTACGTATAGAGACGGGGTTGACCCGCGGTACCACTCTAATTCATTTCGTCGAAATGATCTCCTTCGATGGCCATCACCATCTATCCCTTTAACGGTGGAATTCCGTCTTGCCCTACTTTGTCGAGCAAGCTGTTCATAGACGACTTCAAAATGACGGACACTACCGTTTCGCACCTAACAACGGTTCTCTGAGAGGTCAAGTCACTTCTACTATTTCTAATCATAACATATGGATTTGGAATTAATTAATATAATAGCGTATCTTTTTCGATTGTCAATAACATTTAATCACCTGCAATCACCAAGTACTTGAATATGTAAAAATTCCAACAGTAACAGGGTGGACGGCCCCTAATACATATAAAACATATTTCACCTTACTCGACCTCTTTATCATTATTTTTTTATTGCAAATGCAACAAAATTAGGTTAAATTCAATGTATGCCATTTTTATTGCATTTGCAACAAAAATATGTGCAAAGGAGTTAACTATGAGGGAAATTCTTCGTGAAATTGGAATGATCGCAAGAGCATTGGATTCCATAAGCAATATAGAATTTAAAGAATATGACCTTACAAAAGGACAGTATTTGTACCTTGTGCGAATCTGTGAAAACCCGGGGATCATTCAGGAAAAGTTGGCTGAAATGATTAAAGTAGACCGGACAACCGCCGCTCGTGCCATAAAAAAACTCGAAATGAATGGTTTTATTGAAAAGAAAGATGATGAGCATAACAAAAAAATTAACAAGCTCTTTCCAACAGAAAAAGGGAAACATGTATTTCCTTTTATAAAAAGAGAACATGATCATTCAAATCGTGTCGCATTAGCGGGATTTTCCGAAAGTGAAGCAGAAACCATTTTCAATCTTCTGCAAAGAGTAAGAAAAAATATAGAAAAGGATTGGGAATTTGTGAAAAAGGGAAATAAGCGAACTTATTGATTAAAGGAGAGGCATATTCAAATGACCCTAACAATAAAAAAATGCAGCCATGAAGATTTACAAATACTTCAGGAAATAAGCATTGAAACATTTAACGATACATTTAAAGATCAGAATTCACCTGAAAATATGAAAGCTTACTTGGAAAGAGCATTTAACGTTAAACAGCTGGAAAAGGAATTGTCCAATAGTGCTTCGGAATTCTTTTTCGCCTGTTCCAATGAACAACTCGCAGGATATTTAAAGGTAAATATAAATGATGCCCAATCCGAAAACATGGGTGATGAGTCACTTGAGATAGAAAGGATATATATAAAGAGCAAATTTCAAAAACATGGGCTGGGCAAATATCTGCTAAATAAAGCTGTTGAAATTGCGATGGAACGTCATAAAAAGAAAATTTGGCTGGGCGTATGGGAGAAAAACGAAAATGCCATTGCTTTTTATAAGAAAATGGGGTTTGTACAAACAGGAGCCCACTCTTTCTATATGGGTGATGAAGAACAGATCGATTTTATAATGACCAAAACACTCGTATAACATTTCTCTGAGATGCATCAGGATTCCAACGGCTGAATTCCGCCTTTATCATAGAACACCGGTCCTTTGGACCAGGCCACAGCCAGATGCATTAACAGCTCTGTCTTTAGCCGTTCACGAATGGCGGATAGCTCCTCATCATGGTAGCGGTTCACCCATTCTCCCGGATCATCCGTCAAATGGTAGAGTTCCCCTTTCGTATCATCCACTCGCGCGGCCGCATCCCGGACAGAGCCCTCGATATACAAAATCAGCTTCCATTCCTTCGTTCGCCACATCAGTGCTGGCGCGGAATGCGGGGACGTTACGCCTTTACCGTGAAATTCGCAGAATGTGCCGTGTCTTCTGCTCTCCCCCAGCAGGTCAAATCCAGGCAGCATGGGATTGCGCGGCAATCCGGCCATCGCCGATAAGGTTGGAACCAGATCGACCAGCTCCGCCGACCTGTCGTCGACGGTACCCCGCAATTCAGAAGGAATGCGGGAGCCTGCCAGAATCATGGGCACGCGCACACTGGCATCATACAGATTATATTTGGAGAACCGGAACTGCCGCTCCCCCAGCATCTCACCATGATCGGAGACAAATACAATCAGCGCATTGTTCAATCTTCCCAGCCTCTCCAGCTTATCCAGGGCCAGGCCAAAATAGTGATCCAGCCATGAGCAGTTGGCCCAATAGCGCAGCGTGGTACGTCTGCGTTCCAACGGGCACATTTGCTGGAACACCGTTTTTTTATCCATATACGCCTGCCTGCTGCGAATGTTCAGCTCATCACTGGCAGCGAGGTGTGTGTCTTCTTCATCCAGCCAAGGCGGCTGCGGAATATCCGGGATATCTTCAATGGAATATAAATCCTCGAATTCCTTTGGCACATTAAAGCCGGCATGCGGCTTCAGGAAGGACAGATAAAAAAACAGCGGACGATCCGGGTCCACTCCTTCTTCCAGAAAACGCAGAGCCTGCCCGGCAACCCAGCCGTCACGGTGCTGCTCCATCGGGATCCGGCTCGTAAAACCGATGTAGCCGTGAATATTTTCCTCCCCGCTGCCGAAATGAGCCGTTTCCCTGCTGTAGGCGGCGAGATATTCGGGATGGGTATCTCCCATCATGACGGCATTTTCTTCATAATGCCCGCTTTCGCGCGCCAAGCCTACGGCCCTTACCTCGAATCCACGCGAGGAAGGAACCTCTGTATGTACTCCGTGATTCCAGTGCGTTTTGCCAAACCCCGCCGTCTGGTACCCCGCCTTGCGCATGAGCTCGGGCAGCGGGTCCGACGGCAGGCGCTCCTCGTCAAAGATCCCGCCATAGTTCGTTCGTACTCCTGTCTGGGAAGGGTAATAACCGAACATCATGGAGGTGCGACTGGGCACACACATCGGCGCCTGGCATACCGCCTGGCTGAACGTAATTCCTTCCGCCGACAGACGATCCAGATGCGGGGTATGGATATGCTCATTAAACTTCCCGATACAATCCCATCTCTGCTGATCTGTCATGAAAAATATGATATTGGGTTTGTCGTACGCCATTGTCCATTCTCCTTTCTTCTATTATATATGTATGGGGCTATAGAGACTCCTGCCCTACCCCTTAACGGAGCCAACCATGGCACCCTTGGCAAAATGCTTTTGCAGAAACGGATACACCACCATAATCGGCAGGATGGCGATGATCACCGAAGCCATTTTCAGCATTTCCGTCGGCGGGGTTTGCACGTACTGATCAGGACCCACCAGGTCAGTGGTCGATGAGTTCAGCAGCATATTTTGCAGCAGCACCTGGATCGGCCATTGCTTGGAATCGTTCAGATACAGGAGCGCGAGGAAAAACTGGTTCCAGTAACCGACGGCAAAAAACAGCCCGAAAGCGGCCAGTGCTGGCAGAGATAACGGCAAAATAATCCGCACCCATGTGCGGATGGCGCCGCTGCCGTCCATCGCCGCGGATTCGCTGAGCTCAGCCGGAATGCCATCAAAGAAATTTTTCATAAGCAGCACCGTCCAGCCGTTGGCAAGGGAGGGAATGATCAGGGCCCAAATGTTATTGATCAGCCCAAGCTCACGGATCAGCAAATAATTCGGAATAATACCCGGACTGAACAGCACGGTCAGCAGCACCATCAGCATGAGCCCTCGTCTGAAGCGAAGACGCTTCTGGGAGAGCGCGTAGGCAAAGGAGGAGGATACGACAAGGCTGCATACGGTTCCTACCGTTGCCAAAAATGCGCTGTTACCGATAGAACGCGGAAATGTCTCGGTCGAAAGCAGATACTTGTAAGCTTCAAAGGACCATTTTTCAGGAAAGAGCACAACCTTTTTTTGAAAAAACTCCCCCGGGTCCGTAAAGGACACCACAAGAACATAATAGACCGGAAAAAATGTGACAACAGCCAGCAAAGCCAGAAAGAGGACATTCAGCACCTGAAACAGCCTTTCTCCGCCGTTTATTTTCACGGTCATCCCCCTTTCAATATACGCCCTCTTCGCCCCGCTTTTTCACCAGTTTGTTTGTCAACACCACCAGCACCAGCCCTACAAGCGATTTGAACAAACCGACGGCCGTGCTGTAGCTGAAGTTTCCCTGTGTGATCCCTGTCCGGTACACATACGTATCGAACACCTCCGCAACCTCCGAAACCGCCCCGTTGTACATCAGGAAAATCTGCTCAAAACCGACATCCATAATATCGCCAAGCCGTAAAATCAGCAGCACGACGATGACTGGACGAATGGCGGGCAGCGTTACATGCCAGATCTGGCGCAAGCGCCCCGCCCCATCCATTCTTGCGGCTTCATAAAGCTGCGGATCAATACTGGCCATGGCGGCAAGGAACACAATCGTTCCCCAGCCGGCTTCCTTCCAGATAGACTGCAATGTGACCATGATCCAGAACGCATCCGGATTGGTCATGATATCGGTGCGCGGCCTGCCGGCCAGTTCGAGCAGATCATTGACCAATCCTTCGCCTTTGGCAAAAAGCAAAAAGGTCAATCCCGCAATAATGACCCATGACAGAAAATGCGGCATATAAATGACCGTCTGCACAATCCGCTTGTAGGTAGCGCTGCGCAGCTCGTTCAGCATCAAGGCCACAATGATGGGAAACGGGAAATACAGCAGCAGGTTCAGCAGACTGATGGCCAGCGTATTGCGCAGCATTAGCACAAAGTCCGGACTGCTGAAAAAGTCCGCAAAATGCTTGAACCCGACCCACTGGCTGCCCGCCATGCCCAGAAACGGAGAGTAGTCCTGGAAGGAGATCAGGATGCCCCACATCGGCACATATTTGAAAATGAGAAAAAAGAGCACGCCAGGCAGCGCCAGCAGATACAGGGAACGGTCACGCAGAAGGCTCGATTTCAGACTTGAGCGTCCGGATTTTCCGGCACTGAGACCTGCGGATGCAGCTGATACTGCAGGCTGCCCCTGCATGATACTCGCTTCTTGTTTATTCATGGCTGAATCTCTCCCAGCTTAAAGAGGTTGTTCAAAAAGTCATCTTTTGATCACGAAGGAAGTCAGGAAGCGGATTCGACATCGAATCTTGAATCCAGCCGGGACTAAGTTGATGCTTCCGAAGCATGTTTCCTGCGGAAACATTTCAGGTGCTCACGTACCCCAAGTACGCTCTGCTCCTCAGTCCCTAGCTTCATTCAACTCAAGCGTTTTGAAAAAACGCACTTCGGAAGCATAGGCTTCGGTGCTGAAAACCTGACTTTTTGAACTCGCACTTAAAGGCCGTTTCTTTTTTTGTAGGCCTCTGTCATTTCTACGCTCATTTTAATGAATTCAGGGTCCTGCTTCAGCGCTGTGACGAATGTATCCCATGCTTCAATTGGCTCACGTCCAATGATGATTTTGGACTTCAAGTCCTGAATCCGTTTGTTCAGATCAGGGAGCAGCTTTTGGCCAGTTGGAGACTGCAGCCCGGAAGCGATATTGGTCACACTTACTTTAGCGCGCTCCTGTTCAACCTGATCGAAAAAATCAATGGCTGCCTTTTCCTCATCCGTTTCTCCCGTATTTTCCGGCGGCAGTGTGATTACATTGACGATCTGATTGAAATCGGAGGCGTTATCTGCAATTAATTTCTCCGCGTTGATCACCTTTTCGCTGTTGGCATCTACTGTATAATGGGTTCCTTCAATTCCGTATTTTTGGATGGAATAGACATCCGGGTCCATCCAGTCATTAATCAACTGCAAGATGCGTTTCATTTTCTCCTCGGGAACGGATTTAGGAATCGCAAGAATCCCGTTATACCCGTCACTCTTGGATACGTAGCCGTTAATCGACGTTAATGGATAAAAATCCGTATATTTGAAGTCCGGGTCTACCTTTTTCAGGTCATCGGCATAGATTTTGCGCATCGTTCCGCTTTTGTCCACGATAATACCGGCTTTGTTCGCTTTAAACAGGTCGCGCGCCTGCGACTGAACCATGGACAGCAAGTCTTCGGGAATCAGCTTATCCGCATAGGCACGGGTCAAATATGCCAGAGAATCCCTCGTTTCCTGCAGCAGTGCCGTATATATGAGCTGCTGGCTGCCCTCATCCCATTTCCATTCCCCGTTAACCCCAGTGAAGGACTCATCAATGGTGCCGAGCACCGGCCCCACATTGCCTCCGCCCAAATCTTCGGGAGCGATGTAGGCCGCCAGGCCGACCGTATCCCTCTGCCCGTTGCCGTCCGGGTCCTGTTCTACAAAAGCCTTCATCACGCTGTACAGCTCATCCGTTGTCTGCGGAACCTGCAGTCCCAGCTTATCCAGCCAGTCTTTGCGGATAATGAAAAAAGAAACGTCATCCGGATCCCGCGGTCTTGGAATGCCGTAATTGCTGCCATCCGCTGCCTTGGTATGCTCCCATGCCACTTCAGGAATGCCATCGACCAGGTTGGGATAATCCTTGTAATAAGGAGCCAGATTCCAGAACGCCCCCTGATTCACCATGGTGGTAAACGTACTGCCGAAAGGATCATTGATCATGATCAAATCCGGAATATCGCCGGAGGCCAAAGTCAGGTTCAGCTTATCCTTGTAGACATTGTTGGCCACCCACTGGATATGCATTTTGGAATAAGTTGCTTTTTCGATCGCCTGCTTGATGACATTATCTTCCCCGGCGGGCGTCGCGCTCGGCGTTATCGTCATAATGCTCAGCTCCAACGTTCCATCGGCGGAAGCCTCTCCGCCAGAACCCGTTGACCCTCCACAGCCTGTAACCAACAGGACGGCCGTCAATAAAATAGCTGCTGCGGAAAATAACTTCGATTTTCTCAAGCTGGTCAAAGTCCTCATGTCATCTCACCTTTTCTGTAAACTCTCATCTGCCACAAAACTCCTTTAAAAAAGAAATGCGCACAATATAAGCATCCATCATGCTTGCATTGTGCGCATCTGGTTCGTCCAGTCTGCATTCCTATCATTCCGCTTGGATTTTTTTAGAGTATAAATGGACTTCATCCCGACTGTCAACCACTTTAAGAGGGAACCGCCACCCAATGATCTTTGCTAATTTCGATCATGCGCGAGCTCCCCAAGTGGTATTTGTCCGACACGCTTTCCTCTTCCGTGAGCTGTCTGCTTTTGAAGGACTCCATCTTCGGGTCCGGTACGGGAATGGCCGAAAGCAGAGATTTGGTATATTCATGCTGCGGATTGGCATACAGCTCTTCGCTTTCCGCGAGCTCTACAATTTTGCCTCCATACATCACGGCCACTCTGTCGCTGATATGCTTGACCATGGCAAGGTCGTGGGCGATGAAAAGATAAGTGAGGCCCAGCCGCTGCTGAAGATCTTCAAGCAGCTTCACAATTTGCGACTGAATGGATACATCGAGCGCCGAGAGCGGTTCATCACAAACGATAAATCGCGGCTCAACCGCCAGCGCGCGGGCAATCCCGATCCGCTGCCGCTGTCCACCGGAGAATTCATGCGGATAGCGATTGGCGAATGAGGTGTCGAGCCCGACCATGTCCAGCAGCTCCTCCACTCTTTTTCCACGCTGCAGCTTGCTGCCGTACAGCTTATGTATATCCAGAGCCTCTCCAATAATATCCTTTACTTTTCGGCGCGGATTCAAAGAGGCATACGGGTCCTGAAAAATAATTTGCATATATCTTCTCATCTGCTTCATTTCTTTGGCTGACAGGCGTCCGAGCGCCATGCCCTGATAAAGCACATCTCCTCCAGTGGGCTCATGAAGCCGCAGAATGGAGCGTCCGGTAGTTGATTTCCCGCTGCCCGATTCCCCCACTAGCCCGAGCGTCTCCCCTTCGTTGATGTAAAAGCTGATATCGTTAACCGCCCGTACCACCTGCCCTTTCCCCATATCAAAAAATTGCCTGAGCGCACGTACCTCGATCAATGGACGTTCACCCTTGCCGCTTAAACTCAGACTGGCTTGCCTCTTAGGCTTTTTGCTTTCGTGCAATCGCGGAATCGCGTCAAGCAGCTTGCGTGTGTAAGGATGCCGCGCTTTTTCAAATATGTCCGCAACCGTTCCCGACTCGACAATCTCTCCCTCCTTCATAACCGCTACCCGGTCGCACATTCCCGCCACGATGCCAAGATCATGCGTAATCAGGATGATGGACGTGCCAAACTGCTGCTGCATATGCTTCATCACCTGCAAAATTTGCGCCTGGATCGTGACATCAAGCGCGGTCGTCGGTTCATCCGCGATCAGCAGGGCCGGACGGCAGGCGAGCGCAATGGCGATCATCGCCCGCTGGCGCATTCCTCCCGAAAATTCATGCGGATACTGCTCATATCTCCTTTCTGGCTCCCGGATGCCCACAAGCTTCAGCATCTCAATGGCCTGCTCCTTCGCCTCCCTGTGAGAGAGCTTTCGATGCTTGATTAAAGTTTCCGCAATCTGCTCACCGATCCGGAGCGTCGGATTGAGTGAGGTCATCGGGTCCTGAAAGATCATGCCGATATCCCTGCCGCGGATGCTCTCCATTTCCGTCTGCGTTTTTTGCACCAAATCGTCCCCCAGAAAAACAATTTCACCGCCCTTGATGGATGCTGGCGGCGACGGCAGCAGCCGCATGATCGAGCGTGCGGTAACACTTTTACCGCTGCCTGATTCCCCAACAATTCCAAGCGTTTCCCCCGGAAAAAGCTCAAAGCTTACTCCACGCACAGCTTCAACCTCCAGGCTGCGAGCTGCAAAGGCTACGCGTAAATCCCTTATTTTTAAAATAGGTTCCAAACGAATCACCTGCCAAGTTAAAAGTTTCATCCGTTTTGCGAATTGTCTTGACTATCCACAAATGCCCAAATAAAATGTACTATATTCATCGGATTAGTACAATTTAATTTTGTAAGGAGGTGAAATCCGTTGGAATTATCCGCAGCAGCCACCAAAGCCTCTTCACCCTATTCCCAAGCGATTGCCGAAGCTTACGGGCAGATGATGCTCCATCCTGCCTACCGCTTCTGGCTTTTGTTGAGCGGCGCCCCGGTGAATCTCGTTGTCCTGCTGGTGCATCTGTATCGCAAAAGAACCTCTCCCGTACTCAGTCTGCGGGCACAGGTGGAAGCAGAGCTGCGGGCTGCAGGGCATCATGACAGACTCGTCACTGAGTTTGAGCAGCAGCTTATACATAGACAGCTTTTTTTCGGGCAGCAGCCCAGCAAGCGTGAAACGTACCGGGAAGTGGTTCAGAGGGCGGAAGTTCGGTTTCGGGAAATCGTCAACGAAGAGGTTACTCATCGGGCACAGGATAAACAAGCGAGTGAGTACAGCATTACGGACACATTCCGCTCGCTTGCGAAGCATCCGTTGTTCATTCTGTTAACCTTCATTCCCGGTCTGCTGATGTACAGCCTGATGCTGATTTACAGCAATCCTTATGTGAAGTTCGTATTCGAACGGTTGGTCATGACTTTCTTCGTCATCCTTGGCGTAGCGCTGCTGGTTTTCACCATCCTGTATCTGTCACCATTCGATCCGGCCGCCAACATTCTTGGCGAAACGGCAACTCCTGCACAAATTCAGTCTTTTAATTCATTGTATGGACTGGATAAACCTTATCTTACGCAGCTATGGAGCAGTATAAAAGGTATACTAACCTTTAATCTCGGCAGCTCGTTCGCTGGTAATGAAGAGGTCGTGCCCACAATCGCCAGAAAGTTTCCGGTAACATTTATGCTCGCAACCATCTCGCTTTTACTGGCGCTGGTAATCGCTCTGCCGATCGGCATCCTTTCGGCTGTAAAACCGAATTCCTTGTTCGATCACAGCTTTATGTTCATCGCACTGCTGGGCTTGTCCATCCCGAACTTTTGGCAGGGACTGGTGCTGATTCTGAACTTTTCGATTCATCTGGGCTGGCTTCCCGCAACCTATAATCCGCAAAATGCATTGTCCTTCGTGATGCCGGTCATTGTGCTCGGAACCGGACTGACGGCGGCGGTCGCCAGAATGACCCGGTCTTCCACGCTGGAGGTGATCCATGAGGATTATATAATGACAGCCAGGGCCAAAGGGCTTAACCGGTCGCAGGTGCTGATGAAGCATGCGGTCCGCAACGCACTTATCCCGATCATCACCGTGGTTGGCCTGCAGTTCGGCGCTATGCTGGGCGGAGCGGCCGTGACAGAGAAGGTATTCAACATCAGCGGGCTCGGCAGTTATATCGTGGATAAGCAGTTTATCCCTGATATTCCGGCCATTATGGGCGGGGTGGTGTACACAGCGATTACCATATCACTGGTCAATGTCATTGTGGATGTGATGTATGCCTTTATTGATCCAAGAATCCGTACAAAAATGAAACATTATTAAAGCAGGTGGAGTCCATTGTCCGAAAGACGTTTTACCCGTCACAAAGACGGGCTCAAGCTTAAAACATCCACGGAGTACAACCAGGCCGTCTTTGCCTGGATCAGCTCGCTCGTGGTTACACTGATTCTGCTGCTCAACAGCTTCAGCTATGACAGCCTTTCGCTAAAGCCGGTGGTGCTTACGGTATGTATGCTCTTTGCCTTCTTCACCCTGGTGCAGGCTGCCGTTACGGCAATGGTTCGCGCGGATCTCCTTCGTTACGGAGGCATCCGCCGCCGCACAAGGACGCTCGGTTATGTCCAGCTTTTGAGCATCGCCACAGGCAACATTTTTATCGTGGCCGCAGCATTTGGTCTTGTGAAAAAACAAAAAACCGCCGAGTATACTTTCGCCGTGTATATGCTGCTCACACAGCTTTTTGTGTTTGCTGTATCGGCCTTGAATCTGTTCAAGCCGTATGTGGCGGATGCCTTTCCCGCCGCCATGCTCATCCTGTGCGCTGTTGCCCTGTTTGATCTTGCAGCACTGCTCATCATTGCGAAGGCTGTACGAAAAAATGATATTGCCCCAGGGCTGGCATGGCTTTCGGTTCCGCTGATCCTTACTGCGATGACGGGGAATCTGTTCTCCCTGCTGCTTGGCATCATTTTGCTGGCGAAAATACGAGGCAGAAACGATCCGGCCGCCCCCAAATGGGAGGACATCGCAGAACGGATCACACAAAACATCGCCTCCATGCTGGGTATATTTTTTATCGTTTTCCTGTTCTCCATTTCCATCTGCAGCATATTCACCTTTGATTACAGTATGGCGGTGGTAAACAATTACAGTGCTATTTTGCAGCCTCCAAGTCTGGTATATCCGCTGGGAACCGACAACTTCGGCAGAGACCTGTTCTCCAGAATCATCTTCGGGGCCAGAATTTCGCTTGTTGTCGGAACGATATCCACCCTGATCCCGTTCCTGGCTGGCGGCATTCTGGGGGCGATCTCCGGATATTATGGACGGCATTCAGATAACATCATCATGAGAACACTCGACATCCTGTATTCCATCCCGGGCATTCTGCTGGCCATCGCCATTATCGCCGCTTTTGGCGCCAGTACGGTCAATCTGATTCTGGCCCTCAGTATCGGCGCTATTCCGACTTATGCCCGCACGATGCGGGCCAATGTCATGATGGTGTCCACATATGAGTTTGTTGATGCGGCCCGGGCACTGGGCTCGGGAAATCTGTCCATTCTGTTTAAGCACATTGTACCGAACTCCATGGCGCCCATGATCGTTAAAGCGACCTTGACCATCGGTTCGGCTGTCATCGCCACCAGCAGCTTAAGCTACCTAGGGCTTGGCGTGGAGCCGCATATTCCGGAATGGGGAAATATTTTGAAGCTGGGCAGCACCTATCTGGAAACCAACTCCTATCTGGCCGTGTATCCGGGTTTGGCCATTATCGCGCTGGTGCTTTCCTTTAATTTTCTGGGGGACGGTCTGCGGGATGCCCTTGATCCGAAGATGGCCTAGCTAAATGGAGCAGTTTGAGGATTTCATATTACATGGAATTTTAGTGAATCTACATATTGGGGGAGGAAACAAGCATGTACAAAAAATCGGCGGCTCTCGTAACTCTGGCTATAATACTTCTATTAACAGGCTGCTCCATAACGACCAAATCTGACACGGCCAACCCGACAGCAAATTCCGCTACCGAGAAGCCGTCTGCGAATACTGCCAATGGAGTGGATATCGAGCTGCTCGCGCAAACCTCACAGGAATCCGATGTCAACATCATCCGCGATCAGCTGACCAAAAACGGTTTTAACGTCAAGCTCAATTTGCAGCCTGACTACGGCAGCTTCAGCGCGCAAAAGGACGCCGGCAATTATGATATTGCCCTCTCGAGCTGGACGACGGTGACAGGCAACCCGGACTATGCCGTCCGTTCCCTGTTTAAAACCGGGGGCGACTACAGCATCCAGTCCGATCCGGAAATCGACAAACTGATTGATCAGGCTGCTTCTGAATCACCTGAGAAATATGCGGAAACGTACAAGCAGCTGGAGCAGCGTCTCGTTTTTGACCAAGCTTTCATTGCTCCCTTGTACATCTCGCTGAAGAGCCAGGCCGTCAATAAGGACATTCTGAAACCAGAATCCGTGCGGCTGTCCAAATCCCGTGCGCTGGCCTGGGAGGATATTGAATTTAACGATTCCTCCCGCAATGCGTCAGACCCTTTGGTTCTGACCCAATCGATTTCAACCCTGACGTCACTGGACCCGATTAAAGGCAATGATGGCTCCATTAATACGATCAACACAAATATGTATGTGCGCCTGATCAATCTGACAGATGACGACAAAATTACGGCTGACGGTTCCCTCTCCCGCAACTTCACCATCGCCGAAGGCAATTCGGAGTACTACTTTATTTTGAGAGATGATATTAACTTCGCCAAGGTAGAAAATAAAAAAGCGGCCAATTCCGGTGAACGGGTCGGTGCGGAAGACGTCATTTTCTCGCTGAACCGTGCCAAGGACCAGAATTCGGTGCCGGATCACCGGACATACTCACTCCATGAGCATATCAAGGCGGTTGAAGCCGTTACCGATCTGAATGCCTTGAGCTCTGTGCGTTCCGCAGACGGCGGTACCGTGCGTGATGCGCTGGAAAAAGGGCTGGGCGCCCCCATTTCCGCCCTGGTTGCGGATAAGAACAAAGCGAACAATGATCAAGGCAAATACCAGGTGGTTAAGCTGACGACTACTGAGCCATTTCCGCAGGTGCTGAACTATTTGGGCCATCAATCCGCCGGCATTGTATCCGAAAAGCAGGTCAAAAGCATCAACACCTACGATGTCGCCACCTTTGACGTCAACAAAGACATCCCTTACGGGGATCAAAACACAGTGACCGAAGGCGGAAAATACAACAATACGCTGTATGCCAGCGGACCATATATCCTGATTTATAAAAATGACTATGAGGCGGTTTTTGAGAAAAACCCGGCTTATATGCCTGGTACGGAAAATGAACCGAAAATCGCAAAAATTTCGCTCCGCTTTATCGTGGATGCTGACAGCGCGCTGTCAGCGCTCAGAAGCGGTGAAATTTACGCCTATTACGGAGTACCGGAAACCAAATATGAAATCGTAAAAAGCGATCCCAAGCTGAAGTTGCAAACGCTGGAAAGTAACGGTGTCACTTATCTGCTCTTCAATGTTACCGGCAACCGTGAGGTAAGCAAAAGTGTGGATTTGCGGAAGGCCGTCCTGTATTCGATCAATCAGGATGAAATCCTGCAATTTTATGAGGGGAACAAAATCAAAGCCGCATCGACGGTCAGCCCGCTGGTGAAGACCGGAAACGAGCTGACTGCAGATCAGGCAAAGGTGCAGGAGTTCTTGAACAATTATAAAAATCAGAAACCATAACTTTTAGTATCGCAAGCCTTCCCGGACAACAGCCTGCAGCTCAATCTCAAGCAGAGCGTTCATTGTCGTCCGGGAGGGCTCTTCTTTTCTACATATGAATCAATTCTTTATGAATCAGATTTAAAACAGACTCCAAATGCTCATTTATAAAGAAATGACCTCCGTCAATATGGTAAGTCCGCACTTCTCTTTTTGTATACCGGCTCCATTCCTTCATATCCGAATTTTTGGTCAGGTTATCTTGTCTTCCGTTCATTATTACCAGATCACAGTCTAAAATTTCTTCTCTCTTATTGCAATGATAGTTTTCCACAAGAGTAAAATCCGCCCGTAAAATCGGGATTAAAATTTCAAGTAATTCATTATGCTGCAAAATTTCTTTTGGAGTCCCTCCCATTTCAAGAATCTCATTGATTAACTCTTTATTTGGCAGATGATGGATGAATCTGTGGTTTTGACAATGAGGGGGATTCTTTCCCGATAAAAAGATAATTTTAGGTGCTCTATGTTCTTGTACCTGGATTTTATGGGCGATTTCAAATGCGAGTAATCCTCCCATACTATGCCCAAACAAAGCATAAGGCAGTTTATCTAATTCGTCTTTGATTTTTTCATATATATCATGAACAGCTTGTTCAATATCTGAATAGAACGGCTCTGAATACCTCTTCCCCCGGCCTGCCAGTTCAATCGGAACAATATGGATAGAAGGATGCAAAAAGGATTTCCACTTCATATATAATGCTGCTGAACCGCCAGCGTAAGGGAGACAAAAAAGTTTTATTTTCTCCATAGTTCCCCCTAAAGTTTAATTGCTCAATTCCCGGCCGGGAATTGAGCAATGTACATTGTCGTGACTTTCACTTAAACTTCTGACCTTACTGTAACCTGGTGCCGAAGATAAGGGATGAACGTTTCCTTGCCTTCATAACTTCGAAGGGTTAAGCCTTCCTCAGTATAGCTAATGATCGTATCTAAAGATATCGGAATTTTACCATTGATTGTAGTAAGCACATAAGTAGGTACTGCAAACCCGGTCGTAAATCCAACAAGGCCGCGAAGAATTTCGATTCCTTTTTCCAATGAGGTCATAAAGTGAGAGACACCTGTCACATTATCACAATGATAGAGATAATACGGCCTTACACGAATCTTTAACAGACCATGAAGCAGAGCTTTCATGGTTTCCAAATCATCATTAATACCTTTAAGTAAAACGGATTGATTCTGTACTGGAACACCATGCTTCAGCAGCAGATCGCAGGCTCTTGCCGATTCCTCTGTAATTTCTTTCGGATGATTGAAGTGGGTATTCAGCCAAATCGGATGATATTTCTCCAGCATCTCACAAAATTCTTTGGTAATTCGCTGAGGAAGCAGTACGGGATATCTTGTCCCAATTCTGATAATCTCCACATGGGGAATGCTTCGCAGACGGGATATGATATGCTCAAGCCGTTCGTCGGAATAGGTTAACGGATCGCCACCGGTTAATAACACGTCACGTATTTCGGGATGCTTTTCAATGTACTTAAAATCCTCTTCAAAGGACTCTGCTTCCTGACGCTCAAAATAAGTGCCGTTGACATCCGTTGTGTGATATTTGCGTGTACAATGCCTGCAATAGACGGAGCACTGCTCCGTAACCAGCATCACGATCCGATCCGGATACTTATGAATGATACGATTGGTGACCCGGTACTTCATATCCCCCACCGGATCTACGTCCGAATACATATTGGGGCTCAGTTCTTCAGCGGTAGGCAAAGCTTGCAGCCGTATCGGACAATTGGGGTCATTTGGATCCATCAAGGATGCATAGTAAGGGGTAACTGCCCAACGATAGAGTCCTTCACTTTTTCGGATCGCTTTTTCTTCTTCAGGACTTAGCTGAATATATTCTTGTAAAGCCTCAACTGTCTGAATTCGATTGCGAAATTGTGCTCTCCAATTATTCCAATCCCAATTTCCAGACATACCAAAATCCTCCTTTGGAAGGTGCATTTATTTTACCCCGAACTTTATCCCAAACTATCTCCCAGACTGGTCAAACTCATCCTCCGTCTTGTGTAATTCCCGATGCCGCAGGTTGGGTTACCGTACGCACAGAAGAGAAAATAATAAATATCGACGAACACATCAGACCAATAGCACCAACAATTAAGGTAGGCGTTGTACCTATAATTCCTCCCAGCCACCCTCCAAGAACGGCTCCGATCGGGACAACCCCCATGCCGAACATACGTATGGAAGCATTCATTCTGCCCTGCAGATTTGGAGGAGTAACGGCCTGCCGCAAGCTGCGTTGGTTAATGTTATACACAATGACCATCGCAGCATCGATCATATACATCACCATAATTAATATTACAGCCGGCAGTGTTGGCAATAAGGTGGCTACAGGGATGATTAAGGATACGAATCCTGCCACAAACAAGGAGAACACCAGCGTTTTACCAAGCCCCAGCCTGTTCGCCATAGGCCCCGCTATAAAGGCTCCCAGCAGCGCCCCTACTCCGGACATGGAGAAAATCAAGCCGATATAAATGGGGTCCAATGCCAAGGTTCGTGAAATATACAGGATGAAAATGGGCTCAATTACATAAGTGAACAGATTAAAAATCACGGTTCCTATCAAAATAGGACGAATGATATTGTGATGAAAAACAAATTTGGTTCCTTCGCGAATATCTGCCCACATATTTTGCTCGGTTCCCTCCGGAACCTTGATCGGAGCTTCCTGCTTTTTGATTAATGCAAGATACAGGGCCGATAATAAATAGGTCCCGACATTAAATATAATGGACAAGGGGGCGGATAAAACCTGAATCAATGCGCCGCCGATACTTTGTCCCACGACTGTGGCACTGGAGCTGCTGAATTCCAATTTACTGTTTCCCTCAACCAGCTCTTCGTTTTTGACCACCGTTGGCAGATATGAGGCGTGGGCTATCTCAAATATAACGGTATTGATTCCTACCACGGCTGCAATCACATAAAGGATAGGCATGGATAATATATTAAAATAGATGCTGATTGGGATGCCGATCAAAACAACTGCCCGCACGATATCGGCTATAATCATGAGCGGTCGCTTGGGCTTGCGATCCACCCATACACCAACAAACAAGCTGATCAGCAAAAAAGGCAAAAATTCGACAGCGGACAGAATCCCCATTTCAAGAGAAGAAGCCTCCAGCGTCAGCGCCGCAATTAAGGGAACGGCCACTGTTGTAATTTGAACACCAAATGATGATACAGTGTGGCCAAGCCAGAAATTCCTAAAATCCGGCTTTTTTAATATACCAAGTGAAATTCTGCTCATAGGAGCCTCCCTAATCATGTTAACCAGTCATAATTTGAATATTTTGAATAGCATGGTCAAGAATTCGAGTCGTTTCTTCGGCTGTAGGTCCATGAGCAATCACATATCCTAAACGCTGGTAAGCGTTTTGTGGAGGAGATATATAATCTCCCGGAAGAATGTTAAGCTTTACTTCCTTCACATTGCTCATTTGGGCTACTTCATCCAGGCCACTGATTTGCTCGACCGTTCCAGCTGCTTCTGTGATTAGAAACCGGATTCCCGCCGTACCCTGGCACACCACCTCTTTCACGGTTGGACCTTGATAGGAGCAAAATATTTGCTGTTCCAGAAGATCGATCCCTGTCGTCAAACGGACCAGCTCAGAAATCATTCCTCCCGCCAAACGGCCATTGATTTCAATAATGGAGCCGCCTTGCGTGGTCCACTTCACCTCCGTGTGAGCTGCTCCATTGCGGAAGCCCACCGCATGAAGGGCATCCAACACGGAACGGATCATCGAATTGGACTGCCCCCTGTCCAACAGAGCAGGAAACAAGTGCCCCGCTTCCACGAAATAAGGAAGTCCTGCAAGCGATTTTTGCGTGATACCAATGACCTCTGTCTTCCCCTGCCAACTCATTGTCTCCACACTGAACTCAGGGGCCTGGACATACTCCTCCACCAAAGCCGCTCCCGCTGTCGCTTGCCCGCGCACATTAACCTTATGTCCAAGGATTTGCGATATCTGCTGTAGTACAGTCTCCAGGTTTGAACACAGACGGACTTCATTTGATCCGCTATCATCAACCGGCTTTATAATACAAGGGAGACCAATCTTCCAAATTGCTGCTTCAACCTCAGATTCATTATGGATTACCGCAAATTTGGGCTGAAGAATTCCCGCCTGTGCAAGCGTCCTGCGTGTTTCGCCTTTATTTCGCACCTTGCGGACAACCTCAACGGGATTCCCCGGGAGATGATATTCAGCGGTTAGCGCAGCCACCTGCTCTAAGTAAAATTCGCTTGTGGTCGTAATGCCGCGGATGTCCTGTGGGTCCATTGTGTCCCTAATATGCTGCCGCAGGCTCTCCAGATGATTTGTATCGCAGACCTGAACCTGACAGCCCGTTTCTGCCAATCCTGAATATCTGTCGGGATTGTTCGTATAAAATAGTGGTTTCAGCCCCCAGGATGCGGCACGGGTTAGTGCGATCATCCCCGTCCCCGTTGTATTGGCCTCAATAAAAAGCAACCTAGACACGATGCATCACCCCTGAAAGGCTGGAATACGACCATGAGGTAACGACCGTCTGGTACGGCACATACTGCGGGTTCTCAGGCAGATGAAGCCTTTCAATTTGTTTGTCCATTCTATAACGCTCGCTATAGATCGTATTTACATATCTGTCTCCCCTGTCAGGGAAGATGGCCAAAATATTAACCCCTTGAGGCACGTTTGAATGGACCCACTTGGCTACGGCATATACGGAGCCGGAGGAATTGCCGGCAAATATCTTCTGCTCCGCCGCGAGCGCAAGCGTTGCGGCGAATGCCTCCTCATCATTGAGCCAGTGAACCTCATCGACCAGCGCATGATCCACATTAGAGGCAACCAAAGAGTTACCAAGACCGCCTTGCAGCCGTTCGGGCTTGTCCGGCTGACCAAAAATAACGCTGCCTATGCAATCTACCGCGATTACTTTGAGATTCGGATTATAGCTTTTTAGAGCGCGGGCCGTACCTGACATTGATCCACCGCTCCCCACAGATG
Organism: Paenibacillus jiangxiensis; assembly: GCF_046098255.1. Taxonomy (NCBI): domain Bacteria; kingdom Bacillati; phylum Bacillota; class Bacilli; order Caryophanales; family Paenibacillaceae; genus Paenibacillus; species Paenibacillus jiangxiensis. The sequence continues at coordinate 50,330 of NZ_JBJURI010000016.1, read as the reverse complement.
CTACCAGGACGTCCACATGCTCCAGCTCATTCATGACCTCCAGCGCAAGCGAGTGATAGGCACCGGGATTATCCGGATTTTCATATTGTCTTGGCCAGTAGGCGCCAGGCAGTTCTTCCATCAATTCATATAGACGGTTCAAGCGCGCGCTCTGCCAGCCATTTACGCCCATCTGATCTACAATATAAATTTTGCTGCCCATTGCCGTCAGCTTTGCCAATGTAATCGGGTCGATACGAGGATCCGTAACAATATGAACCTCATGTCCCAGATAGGTTCCAACCATGGCAACACCGCAAGCCATCGTCCCGGAGGAGCTCTCAATAATGGGGGCTCCTTCTTTCAGTTGGCCGGTGCGTTTTGCCTCCAATATAATTTGCTTGGCAACCCGGTCCTTCATGCCAAAAGGATTCTGCATTTCCAGCTTGGCATACACGTTTCCACCTTCATGATTACTCAGCCTTAATTGCACCAGTGGAGTATTCCCTATGGCATCTATCATATTTGTGCAGATCAAGCGGCAACCTCCTTCAAGCTCAGATATTCTGGTTATGCATGGAATGGGTTGGTTATGATTTCAATAACGTATCTACTTCTTCATCACTCATCTGTTCAAGCTTCTCATACAGAAGCTCCTCCACCTTCAAAGCCAACTGCTCAATCGTGGGGTGGAGAAAAAATTCCCGTAAAGGTACTTCTACCTCCAGCTGGCGGCGGATGCGGGATGCAACTTGCGTAGCTAATAGCGAGTGCCCCCCCAGGTCAAAAAAGTTATCCTTTACCCCGATCAGTTCCATGCTGAGCAGCTCCCGCCAAATCCCGGCAAGATACTCCTCCATCTGCGTCTGCGGGTGAATCAGGCTGGCGCCGGTATAATGCAGAGTTCGGTCCGGCTTGATTAACTGGCTGCGGTCAGCCTTTCCATTGGCATTTAGAGGCATCCGGTCCAGCAGCATAATGAATGAAGGCACCATATAATCCGGCAGCATCTCCTTTGCCAACTGCCGAAGCTCCTCGCTTATATCGTTCTCTGTCTGCAGCGGCACCACATAAGCCAGCAGCCGCTGGATGCCTGGCTCTTCCTCATCGACAATAACCACAGCCTCCTTCACCTTCATGTGCTGCAACAGAACGGCTTCAATCTCGCCCAATTCCACTCGCATGCCCCGAATCTTCACCTGATTGTCAGACCTGCCAATGAACCGCAGCGAACCATCCGGACGATAAAATCCAAGATCGCCTGTTCGGTACATCAACTCACCCGGGACAAAAGGGTCCGGAATAAACGCTTGCGCTGTCCTCTCCGGCAGATTCAAGTAGCCTTGAGCGAGCCCAGTGCCGGCAAGATACAGGCTGCCTGTAACTCCTGGCGGTACGGGCTGAAGGTTTTCATCCAGCACATAACAGCGATTATTATCAATCGGTTTCCCGATACATACTGCTCCCTCCACCTCCATATCTTCCTTCACAGCCACATGGACCGTGGAATCAATAGAAACCTCTGTTGCTCCCCAAGTATTATTAAGCGTTCCGGGCATCTTGGCAAAGAAACGTCTGACCGTGTTGGCCGTCAGTGCCTCGCCAGAGGATATTGTGCTTCGAAGCTTATGAAGCTGCTTCCGATCCTCCGGTGTAACCTCATCCAGCACCAAATTCAGCATGCTGGGCACAAACTGGACATGAACGGCTTCGTACTGTATGCATGCCTGAATGATGGCACGCGGATCGCGGTGCAAGCCCGGTTCCAGCAGGGCTATACGGCCACCGCACATCAGTGGCCAGAAAAATTCCACCGCTGCATCGTCGAAGGTCAAGGTCGTTTTTTGCAGGACGGTTTCGCCCGGTTTTAATTGAAAATGGTTCTGCATCCAGCACATTCTATTCACCCAGCCGCGATGCAGGTTGATCACCCCCTTCGGCCTGCCGGTAGACCCGGAGGTATAATAAATCGAGACTGGCGAATCTGCTGTTGCACTGCGTTCGGGTTTGTGTGCCGGTTGTTGTCTGATGATCTCCCCATCCGAATCTGGACATACGAAGGATACTCCATCCAGCCTCAGCTTTTGTCTCAAATGTTCTTGTACAAGACAGACCTTCACGTCCGCATCTTGCAGCAGATGTTGAATACGGCCAAGCGGAAGTTCCATATCTATGGGCAAAAAGGCGGCTCCTGCTTTTAAAATCGCCATAAGGCTGATCACAAGCTCGAGAGAACGCTCCACGCATACAGCTACAACCTTCTTGTCACCTAAATGGTGCAGCCGCAAATGGTGAGCCAATTGATTGGATTGCTTTTCAAGTTCTTCATAGGAGATTTCCTTCCCCTTGTAAACTGCCGCTATATGTTGGGGGGTCTTCTGCACCTGATGCTCAAACAACTCATGCAGACAAAGCTCGGAAGGAAAAGGCACATAGGTATCATTCCACGTAAACAGGACACGCCGCTGCTCGTCAGCCGACAGTAAGGGCAGATTTGCTATACTTTTTTCAGGCTGGGTCAAAATCGCGTCTAACAAGGTTGTAAAGCTTTCAAGCATTCGCTGTATTGTTTCCTTCTTGAACAATCGGGTATTGAACTCGAACGTGCCTGCCAACTGGCCGGAAGCCGTTTCTTTGAAAAAAAGTGTAAGGTCATAGCGCGATGTCTTGCTATTGACCTCGATCGAATTTACAGTAAGATCACCGAGCTGCAACATTTCCTCCAGGTCATTCTGATAGGCAAACATCACTTGGACTAGTGGAGAATATGTATGATTTCTTTCTGGCTGCAATTCTCTTACTAAATATTCGAACGGTATGTCCTGATGATCATAAACGTTAAGGCAGTGCTCCCTGACCTGCCGCAAATAGGCAAGGAAACTATCGTTTCCCGAGAAATGGCTGCGGATGGCTACCGTGTTCACGAAAAAACCGATGATCCGTTCCAGCCCATGCTGATTCCGATTCGCGATTGGTGAGCCTACGAAGATATCCTTCTGACCGGAATACCGGTGAAGTAAAATATTATACGCGGCCAGCAATACCATATATACGGATGCTTCTGTCTGCCGGCCCAGCCCCTGAATCCGGGATGCCTGCTCCGGCGGCAGCATAAAATGGATTTTATCCCCTTCATAGGTCAGAAGCGGTGGTCTTGTAAAATCAGTCGGCAGCTGTAAAACCGGCGTTTCCCCGGCCAATTCTCTTCTCCAGAATGCAAGCTGCTCTTGAAGTCTGCTCTCCTGCAGCCAATTTTTATGCCACGAAGCATAAGCTGTGTACTGAAAAGGCGGGTCCAGCAGCGGACTCGGTTTGTTCCCCAGATAAGCGGTGTACAGTAGATTTAATTCTTCCAGAAAAATGACATTCGACCAAGCGTCGGTGATAATATGATGCATATTAATGAACAGAATCCATTTTTCCCCGTTCATTCGATACAAAACTGTTCTGATTAGTGGCCCCTTTTCCAAATCAAAAGGCACCCGGGATTCTTCGGTCAGCCTGAACTGAATAAACTCTTCCGCATCCCCGCTCATATTCATGGCCAAATCAAGGACAGGCATATCAAGGACAAGCTGATCGGCGATCTGCGGTACAGGCCGGTCATTGATGACTGTGAAAGAGGTCCGCAGCACCTCATGCCGCCGTACAATCTCGTTTAGAGCGGAATGAAGCGCCTCTGTATCCAGCCTTCCTTCAATCCAATAAGCCAAAGGTTCATTATAAGCAGGCTCAAGCGGGTCCATTTGCTGAACAAACCATATGCGCTCCTGTGCAAAAGACATCTCGGCATATTTATTGTCTTGTTTTTCCGCTATCCATAAAGGATGCCTGTCCGCGTCGCGGATTACATAACCCTTTTCGCTGAAAAAGTGTGCCAGCTCTTGTACATTTCTTTTCTCAAATATCAAGGTCAAAGGAAGAGCGGCATCCACACGTGAACGGAGGATAGAGATCACCCTGGATGCGGATATGGAGTCTCCACCGATTTCAAAAAAGTCATCTGTTATTCCCACCCGCTCCAGTTGAAGAACATCCGCAAACGCGGCCGCCAAAAATTCCTCCATAGGTGTCTGCGGTGCTGCATAGGTCGCCTGATGTTCACTATGAAAAAGTCCTGGTGCCGGCAGGGCAAGCCGATCTAGTTTACTGTTACTGTTCAAAGGCAGCTCATCTACCAGCATGAAAAAATGCGGGATCATATACGCGGGCAGTTGTTGCTTCAAGTCTTCCTTGATCTCCCGGACGGTCTTAGGCTGATCCGGATACAGTACGACATATGCGGTCAACCGCTGGATGCCCGGAATGTCTTCCCGGAGAAGAACCACTGCTTCTTTAATAGCAGCATCGGCCCCTAACACTGCCTCAATCTCGCCAAGCTCTACGCGGATCCCCCTGATTTTGACCTGATGATCCGACCGCCCTACAAACTGAACGCTCCCATCCTCATGAAAATAGGCTTGATCTCCCGTTCTATACATGCGTTCACCGGCTACAAACGGATCTTCGGTAAAAAAACTGCCTGTCCGCTCGGGATCATTGATGTATCCTCTGGAGACCCCTTTACCCGCAACATAAAGCTCTCCTGTTACACCCGCCGCCACTTTCTGCAAGTTGTGGTCCAAAATATAGACCCGGCTGTTAACCAGCGGCTGACCGATACTCATTTGGCCATCTACTTCCAAGTCTTTTTCGGTACAAGCGTGCAGCGTAGAACCAATGGATACCTCCGTTGCACCCCAAAGATTGTATAGAGTGCCAGGCATTTTCTCCATATATCGGCGCCCCAACTGTGTAGATAGGGGTTCCCCTCCACCGAAGCAACCTCTAAGGCAATTCATGCTCTGCGCCTGTTCCGGTGTAATAACATCCAGTATTCGGCTCAGCATACTTGAAACAAGTACCAAGAAGGAGACATCATAACGAAGGACAGCATCAATGATCGCTTCAGGATCCCGGTGCATTCCCGGATCAAGAAGGGCAATCCGGCCACCAGTAAGTAATGGCCAAAATATTTCAAGAGCAGCGTCGTCAAAGGTTAATGTGGTCTTCTGCAGCACTGTCTCTCCCTGTTGAAGCTGAAGGGCATGCTGCATGGAAAGTATGGCATTGACCCAGCCCTGATGCATATTTGCTACTCCCTTGGGCCTGCCAGTTGAACCGGAAGTATAATAGATGGATACAAGATGTTCAGGCTCAACTCTAATACCCGGGTTGCTATCAGCGAAGAACTTCAATTCGGAGAATAACCCTCCATATTCAATTGCCGCTACGGATTCGAATAGAGTATCTGTCAGTAAATCAGGCTCGGTCACACAGATTCGGGCACCGGCGTCCTCTAAAATCTGCTGCTTCCGGGATAACGGGGCTTCCGTATCCAGCGGCACATAGGCGCCGCCAGCTTTTAAGATGCCGAGCAGCACAACAATTAGCTCCAGCGAGCGATTCATATGCACGCCTACCGCCACATCCGGAGCTACTCCTTTTTGGGTTAAATAGTGTGCAAACCGATTAGACTGTCTATTTAATTCCTCAAATGTAATGCATGTATCATTCATGATGACAGCGGTATGTCGCGGAGTTTGCTCGACCTGCTTCTCGAAAAGCTCGTGAATGCAATGATCCGGAAATTTCAAGCCATCCCCTCCCTTAACTGTTTACGTAAAAGTCTCTTTGATCACTGTTAAGGCCTGCTCGACATGCCTGGAGCTTATCCCCGCATGAGTCACCGCGCGTATGCGGCCATGGCCGAGTTCATCAACAAACACGCCTTTGTGACGCAATTCTTCTACAAGCTGTTCCCACGTAAACCTGGGATCCGTAACACGAAAGAATACAATATTGGTTTCAACGGCATGGTGGTCGCATGAGATTCCTGAAATATAGGATAATCCTAAAGCTAGTTGTTTGGCATTCGCATGATCTTCCGCCAGTCGCTCTATCATTTCGTTCAGTGACACCAAACCTGCGGCCGCAATCACGCCAGCCTGACGCATTGCTCCCCCAAGCATTTTTCTGATCCGGTATACATTCCCGATAAAAGCCTCACTTCCAACCACCATCGAGCCAATCGGAGCAGACAGTCCTTTGGAAAGGCAAAACTGCACCGAGTCGGCATATTGAGCAATTGCTGCCGCCGGAACCCCCAAAGCTACAGCAGCGTTCCAAATGCGTGCACCATCCATGTGTACAGCGATCTGCCGCTCACTTGCAAAAGCACGGATATCTTTCAGATAGGAAAGCGGCAGTACCCGTCCTCCCATGCGATTGTGGGGATTTTCCAGGCAGAGCAGTGCAGGCAAGGCGAATTGCGGATCGGTCGGGTCACGAGGAAAGACTCTCTGCAAATCCTCCCAATCCAGCCGCCCATCAGCCTGAGTTTTGACCGGCTCATACATGATTCCTCCACAGACAGCCGCGCCTCCCGCTTCATAAATGTAGATATCCGATTCATCACCCACCAGCACCTTTGAGCCGCGCGGGCAATGAGCCATGATCGAAGCAAGATTCGCCATCGTTCCGCTGGGCATGAAAATTGCCGCTTCCTTCCCCAGCATTTCTGCCGCCTTGGCTTCCAGCCTCTTGACCGTAACGTCCTCCCCATAGACGTCATCCCCCAGTTCAGCATGAAGCATTGCTTCCATCATTTCAGGGGTAGGCAAGGTAAAGGTATCGCTGCGCATTTCAATTTTATTGAGATTATCCATGTATTACCCCCTCAAACATAAAGTCTCATAGCTTCTGCTATAACAGATATAAGCTCTAATGGCGCCTGTAGAAATTGATGATGATCCCCATCCAGAACTTTGAAGGAAGCTTCCCCATATTCTTCCCAGCCGCTTAGTAGAGACGGGGCCACCTCTTTGTCCCCGTTCCAGCCGATCGCTGTAATCGGAAAGGGAAGCTGAACCGGCTGACTCTGAATATAACGTCGGTTCGCCTCCAAATCAGACCGCATGATTCCTGTATTCAGTTCGATGATATCAGGTAGCGGTGTGCCCCCCATTTTGCGCATTAACAATTCAATTTCGGCCGCAAGTTCATGATCGTTCAAATCTAAAAACCTTCCATACGGCCCCTGATGCGGCGCTACCTGTGACGATATAAACAAGTGCGCTGGCGGCGGTCCTCCTCTTTGCACCAGCTGGAAGGATGCCTCGTAACTGGGTAGCGCAGAACCGCAGTGGCCAAAAAAAGCAAACGGACGGTCCATGTATGGCAGCAGCGCCTCATTCATCTCTCCCGCCAATTGCTCATAGGAGGCGTAGGTCGGTTCATGAAACCGGTTTTCACGGCCAGGCAGCTGGATCGGACATACCTCAAGCCTTCCAATGAACTCGGGCCAATGACGGTACATACTCGCTCCGCATCCGGAATAAGGAATGCAGAACAGCCGAGCCTTTGACAATGGAGAGGGCTCTTTGAGAAACCATGGACTATTCTGAGCCTCCGCTCCTTGATACACATATTCCACTGTACATCCACTCCTTACGATTTTCGCAGGTGTCCGCGGACTGGCAAATGCTTGAGACCGGAAATAAAGTTCGAGCCCAAATATTCAACAGGACCCATGATTTCAAAGCCATCATAATTGGCAAACAACTCTTCATACAACATGTTCATCGTTTGTTTCGCAGTTTTATGCCCAATGCAATAGTGGGCGCCACTGCCAAATGCAATATGAGGATTGGGTGTGCGACGGATATCAAATGTGTAAGGATCGGTAAAAATATCCGAATCCCGGTTGGCAGAACCGAGCCATACAACAACCGCCTCCCCTTCCTTGATTCGCGTGCCTCTGATTTCGGTATCCCGTGTTGCATACCTCATGAAATGGCTGGCTGGCGACGACCAGCGGAATACCTCCTCCAGTCCGCTGTCCATACATTCAGGATGTGCAGCGAATTCCTTATACAAATCAGTCCTGATTAATTCCAGAAAAGACACGCTGGCTGCATGAGGTGTGGTCACCGTTCCTCCAAGAAGGATGCTGTAGCAGTTGGAAATCACCGTTCCCATGTCCAGTTTGGTCCCATCCACCTCCAGGTTCAGCAGAATACTGATCAAGTCTTCGCCGGGAGACCGCCGTCTCTGACCCACAATGTCCTGAAAATAAGCAAACAACTCCCGATGTGCTCTTTGCAGGGTCGCCGCACTGCCCTCCTGCAGTACATACTCTTCATCATCTGGAGCAATCGCCATGGTGGTAAGCCGGGTAAGCATGGGCCAATCCTCCTCCGGCAGCTCCAAAATACACCCGGCTACGGCAATCGACATCGTAAACATCGCGCGGGCAAAATCAACCCCGCCTGGTTCCAGGCAAGGAGATAGCAGTCTCCGAATTTCCGTACGTATTTGATCCTCATGCTTATCAATCGAGTTGTGATTGAAGCCCCGCTGCAATGGACGCCGGATTTGGGTATGGCGCGGCGGGTCTGTAACCGCCATTTGCTTCCCTCCCGCCGGGTCCTTCCTGCCAAGTAAGTTCAGCAGGCTTCCCCGTTCGGAGGTAAATGTGTCATAATCCCTTAAGACTTGGACCACATCTTTATATTTGGTAATCGACCAAAAACCTATATCTTCATTAACCTGCTGCCAATGAACCGGAGCCTGGCGGCGCAGCGCGTCCCATATAACGTGAGGCTCCCCGTGGCTGTATAACAGCGGGTCCAATAAATTGACCTCCGCTATGTTCACATGGGATGAATCCATAACATTGGTGTTTGGCATAGTCCTCTCCTCCTTGGGTTAGCCTTTTACGGCCCGTTTACTGTCTTCGATCATCACGGCAAGCTCAGCAATTGTTGGTTTCAGATAGAGAAAGCGGGCGGATATAGCCGTATCCAACATGGTCTCCATTCTTACAATCAACTCGGATAGTGTAAGCGAGTCGCCGCCAATCGAGAAAAAATTGTCGTGGATTCCGACAGGCTCAACCGCCAAAGTCTCTCCCCACAGCCTGGCAAGAGCTGATTCCACCGAATTTCGTGGCGCAGTATATGGGGTATTCAATCTGCGTGGTGAGCGCACGGCCGCAGGTAATTGATTGCGGTCCACCTTCCCATTGGGCGTCAATGGCATTTCCGCTATGGGCATCATGGCCCATGGAATCATATAGGGGGGCAGTTGTCGGGACAAATAGGCATGCAAACTGGCCAAAGACTCTGATTCATTGGTGACGAAATCCCGGAGTACAACATACGCGAGCAAGCGCTTGTTCCCAAACCCATCCTCTTGCGTCGCAACTACTGCAGCCTGTACATCTGAATGTTTGATTATAGCTAGCTCAATTTCATCCGGTTCAACCCTGTAGCCTTGTATCTTGACCTGCCTGTCCGCTCGTCCAATAAACTCGATACTGCCGTCCTCGAGCCAGCGGGCAAGATCACCGGTCCTCAGCATTCTTGCCCCCGGAACCTTGCTCCAAGGATTGGGAATGAACCTGCTCGCCGTCTCCACCGGATTATTGAGATAACCGCGGGCTAATCCCGTTCCGGCAACATACAATTCCCCTTCCTGCCCCACGGATGACGGGTTCAAATTGGAATCACAGATCATAACCCAGGTTCCGTTTATTGGCGAGCCAATCGGCACCGTTGAATGGGTAGTCATCTGATTTGTTGTCCAGCAAGTGGAGAAGGTCGTATTTTCAGTGGGACCATATCCGTTGGTAAACAACAAATGCGGATGAGCTTTCAACAGAAGCTCAAGGTGTACGGGGGAAATCACGTCCCCGCCCGCTATAACATGCTTCAGGCCGGCAAAGGCCTCAAGATAGGAATTAACCATGACCTGAAATAGTCCAGCCGTTAGCCACAAGGTCGTAACGCCTTCCGTTTGAATGATATCTGCCAACAAATCTGGCTGAATCATCCCACAGTCATAAATAACGAGCCGTCCCCCATTGGTGAGCGGTGCCCAAATTTCAAAGGTCGAGGCATCAAAAGCTACCGGTGAAATGAGAAGAAATACATCCTCTGAAGTAAAAGAGAAATCCTTCGGGTTATTAACCAGACGCGCAACGGCTCTATGCGGCACACATACCCCTTTCGGAGTGCCTGTGGAACCTGATGTATAACTGATGTAAGCTAGATGCTCCGGATTTGCTTCCACCTTGATTCTTTGAGGGTTATGGCCGACGAAAACCTCTTTGTCATCCAGCAGCAGTATCGGAACAGCTTGATTCGTGAAATGCTCTTTGAATTTATGTTGGGTTAGGATAAGCCCAGGATCGGCATCCCCCATGATAAAATCCAGCCGTGCCCGCGGAATCGTTGTCTCCAGGGACAGATAGCAGCCACCTGCCTTCAGGATAGCTAATAGAGAGATCACAAGTTCAAAGGAACGCTCGGCTAACACCATAACGATGCTGTCAGGCCCAATCTGAAATTGTGCCAATCTGTTCGCTAATGCCTCCGCCTCTTCATTCAATTGCCGGTAAGTCATATGGCGGCCATTATAGGTTAAAGCATAGGAATCGGGAGCCATGCGGACATGGCGCTCAAATAACTGGTGAATGCAGGAGGAAGGTGTCAATGGCTTGACGGTCCCGTTCCAAGAGCTCTCCTCCTCCAAATGCTCGGAGCTGGCGGAAATCGCCCCCACATTCAGTATCTCATCTTCATTCGCAGGTTTCTGCCGCAAGCTTAATGGACGCATATCCTGCCAGACACTCCCAATCTCCTTCAGGCATTCTTCAAGCGTTCCTTCGAAGCCCGTACTCTGCCAGCCGTAAGCATTTTCTTCTTCCGCAGGCCAAATTGAATATTGCCCCTCGTTATTTATAAGCGTTTTATACAGCAATTGGACTGACAATCAGACCGACCCCTTCACTTCAGGATTATAGGATTTCAGATAGGCTGCAATCCGCTGTACATTCGCGGCATTCATGATGGAATAATGGTCTCCCTCAAGCATGATGCTGTTGACTTGCCTTGCATGACTGCTCCAGACGTTATCCGTGGCGAAGTCTGGTTCTTCCTCTCTAGCCCTGAACCAGATTAACGTTCCATCAAACCATTGGGGAACATGCCTAAGCATCACCCTATAGTTGGATTTAAATAAACTATAAAAATGACTCAAGCCTTCCTCTCCCTGATCCCAAGCCTCCTTTTCCCCGTTGTCTCTTCCCATCATTTGCACAGCTGCCAAATCATTCAGGAAATAATCCTTCCATTCTTTCTCCGAAAGCTCAGGCTCGCCATCATCCGGGGACTTGAGTCTTGCATCCAACAGCGCCAATATGGCAACAGCTTCTCCTTCCATCCGGAGTTGGCAGGCCATTTCATGAGCGACAACTCCGCCGAACGACCAGCCGAGCAGTGAATAAGGTCCAGCGGGTTGTACCGTCCTTATGAGCCGGACATACTGCTTGGCCATCTCCTTGATTGAAGAAGGTGGATGGTCCCCCATTCCGTGCTCTGCTTGAATGGCATGCACGGGCCAATCTTCGCCTAAAGCTTTTGGAAAAGCATTGTAGCAAATGACACTTCCTCCCACAGGATGAATGCAGAACAGGGGTGGCTGGAAGCCGGAGGATCTTAAAGTTACAAGAGCCGGCGGTTTCTGCTCCGATTCTTGTTTATTCCTCAGCAATTCTGCCAGACGCTCAATCGTATCATTCTCCAGTATGGTGGATAACGGTAATTTACGAGCGAACTCCCGCTCCACGCTTGCCATAAGCTGAACGGCATGCAGCGAGCTTCCACCCAGGTGAAAAAAGGAGTCCTTGATGCCAGGTTCAGATATATGAAGGACCTTCTCCCAAATGGCTGCCAACTTTTGCTCCAAGTCATCCCTTGGCACCTGATATTCGGCATCCTGCTGCGTGATAGAACTGATATCCGGACGCGGTAGAGCTTTTCGGTCCACTTTTCCACTCGACGTAAGCGGCAGCTCATCGATAAACATCCAACGGGCCGGGATCATATATTCAGGAATCCGTTCTCTCAGAAAATCGTAAAACTGTTTTACAGAAATCTGAATGTCAGGCTGTTTTTTGACGATGTAGGCAACTAATTGCAGGTGCTGGTGCGGGTCCTCCATGGTCTGAACCACACATTCTCTAACGTCAGGATGCTCTGCCAGCCTGGCTTCGATTTCTCCCAATTCGACACGATGACCGCGTATTTTCACCTGATGATCCAGGCGGCCAATATATTCAATTGCCCCGCCCGGCAGGTACCTTGCTTCATCCCCTGTCTTATAGAGACGCGCATGCGGATCTTTGCTGAACGGGTCCGCTATGAATCGCTCGGCGGTTAACTCCGGACGGTTATGATACCCGCGAGCCAAGCCAACGCCGCCAATATACAGCTCACCGGGCACACCAACAGGTACTGGCTGCATCTGTTCATTCAACAATCGGATATAGATGTTGGCGATCGGATAACCTATGGGCACCTGGGTATCCTCACGTTTGCATTCCCAACTGGTCACATCCACGGCCGCTTCTGTAGGGCCATATAGATTATGCAGTTCACAGGACAGCTTCTCGAAAAATAGCTGCTTTAACGCGGGGGATAGCGCTTCTCCGCTGCAGATGACCCGCCGCAGGCTTGTGCACTGCTCTACTCCGGCTTGTGATAGAAAAGCATTAAGCATAGAAGGGACAAAATGAATAGTTGTAATGCGCTCCTCCCCGATGAGCCTTGCCAGATATTCCGGGTCTTTATGTCCGTCTGGCTCCACAATGACAAGGGCGGCTCCAGCCAATAAAGGCCAGAAGAACTCCCATACCGAGACATCGAATGTGAATGGCGTTTTTTGCAGCACCCGGTCATTTTCATTCAGCTGATACCTGTTCTGCATCCAGAGCAGCCGATTGACAATCGCCTTATGCTCTATCAAGACACCTTTGGGCTTTCCGGTAGAGCCGGACGTATAAATCATATAAGCAAGCTGCTCCGGATTGGCCGGGGCATTCACATTTTCCACAGACTCAACAGCCAAATTCTCTCCAATCCGCTCCATGTACAAAACGGTGCCTTCGTAATCGTTAAATAACGAAGACCATTTTTCGCTTGTTATGACGAGCCCCAGCTCAGCGTCATGGATTAATCCACGGACATGGGCAACTGGATGAAGCGGATGAATAGGTACATACGCGCCGCCCGCCTTTAAGATACCGATCAAGGCCGTAACTATCTCTACCGACCTCTCCAGGCAAATTCCTACTTTTACCTCCGATCCTATGTTTTGCTTTCGTAAGTAATGGGCGATTCGATTTGCTTCTTCATTACATTGGCGGTAGGTTAACCGATGCTCCTTATAAATCAGAGCCACTTGGTCAGGCGTTCTCATCGCCTGCTGCTCGAACAACTCATGAATCAGGTGGGTTTCCGGAAAATGATGGGACGTTTGATTCCACTGTGCAATTTCATGAAGCTCCCAGTCCGGCAGCAAGGTAAATTGGTCAGCCACTTCATGGGTATGGTAAGCGATTCCTCCCAGGGCTTTCTGATAGTACCCGGTAATCCGCTCCATTTGCGCCTCGGTGAAGAGAGCTTGATCCCAGCGGAGCCTCAAGATTAACTCAGGGTTCTCCCCCTCCAGCGAAAATTCAACCCCGAACGGGAAACTGTTGTCAGCAAAGCCCAGCTCCTCACGAATGCGCAATTTCGCATAAGAATTTATTTTTTGTTCAGACACATAGAAGTGAGTGAAGTTAAAAAAGGTTTCAAATAGTTTGCCTCCACCTGCATCCTGTTGAATTTGTGCCATGGGATATCGGCGGTATTGCAGCATTTCCCTCTCGGTCTCCCATGCTTTTTCCGCGATCTGTGCCCAGGTTCCGCCATTCAGCTGCATACGGAAAGGCAGCGTGTTCAGGAATAAACCCAGGGCCCGGTCTCCGTCCTTCTGCTCTAGACGACCGTGAAAAAGCACCCCTGTCGTAATGTCCTGCTGATTAGTCAACGTTTTTAATATTTGCATGTGAACAGCAAGCAGCCAGCTTTTGACCGGAATCAGCGTCCTCTGTGCCAAAGCCTGCACAGCCTGCGAAAGAGATGTAGATAGCTCTACCTCCCTGATTCTCATTTCCGGAGGTTTGGGTGTGCTCTCCTGCCATTGTGGCAACTTGACTCTTGAAAATCCCTCCAGTTGCCTCTGCCAGTATTGCTTATGCTCTGCGGAATGAACAGCATCCAATTCCTCTTTGACATACTGCCTGAATGTGGACTGCAACGGTAATACTTTTTCTGACTCCTGCCCTTGCAGGATACGATCTACCGTTTCAAACAGCTCTACCATAATAAGGTTCACACTCCAGCCGTCCAGAAGGGAGTGGTGAAACACTGCAAACAGTTGAATCCAATCATCCGCAAGCTGATGGATATAGACTCGGAACAATGAACGGCTCCAGTCAAAGGGCGTATCCAGTTCCTGCTCCACCCAATTCTGAATCCATTCCTGCTGACGCTCCGGGTTCAATCCGCTTAATTGGAAGAACTTGAACTGCAGTTCACCTGCTTCGTGCACCAATTGCAGAGGCATACTGTAACTGGACAAGTCGAAGGTGGTGCACAAAATCGGATGACGGCCAATCAACTTCCGTAAAGCATTCTCCCACACATCTTTTGGGAAAGGGCCATGAATTGAAAAGCGAAGCATGTCATGGTACAGCCTGGATTCGGGATACAATTCGCTATGAAACAGCATGCCGCTTTGCAGTTGAGTCAGCGGATAAGCATCTGTTACATCCCCAGGAAGCTTTGCCCGATCTGTATCCGGGACCAAATCAAACGTTTCCTCAGGGGCTTGTGATGTCTGCTGCACCATCTTGACATGCGGCGCCAGCTCCCGGATCGTCTGATGGGACAGCAGGTCCCTGATGTCAAAATGCAAATTGCACTCTCTTGCCAGGGCAATCATCGATAACATGCGAATGGAGTCTCCTCCACACACAAAGTAATTGTCATCCACACCGACTTTTGGGAGTTCCAAACTACGCTCCCAAATACCTGCCAATTCCTCTTCCATCCAGTTGGAAGGCGGAGAATAGGAACGCTGTTTTGCTTTATGCTCCGTTTGTCTTCGCAGAAGGTTATAGTCAATCTCTCCATCTTCTTGACGAGGCAGGCTCTCAACCCAATGCATCGTTGGCGGAATCATATACTCTGGCAGCTTATCCCGCAGATAAGCTTGCACCTCTTGCATGGATACGCCCTGATCAGCTTCAGCGACCAGATAAGCCGTCAACTGCTCCACTTCATGTTCATCCCGAACAGCCCGGATGGCAGCCTCCCGTATGAAGCTGTGTTGAATGCAAGCCCTTCTTATTTCTTCAAGCCCGGCATAAAATTCGCCCAGTTCCGCGTGTTCCCCCGCGCTTCGTAAATACTCGATTTCACCATTTTGCAACAAGCGTCCGACATCGTCAGTCCGGTACAACCAGACGCCTCTGTTTTGATTCAAGGTATGATAACTCCAGCGCCTATCGACCCACTTGGTATGAAACAGTCTTGCGCTGCCTGTGTCCGGTTCTCCCACATAAAGCGTTCCCGCAGCGCCTGCAGGCACGAATTCGCCATTGGCATCCAAAATATAAATCGCCAGTCCGCCCACAGGAACACCTATCCTCCGATTCGTTCTTCCTCCAATGTCCCCATGCGTCTGAATGGTCCGATAGCTAACTGGCCCTCCCAGCTCATCGCTGCTGTACATCTGAATAAGCTCGGGGCGTGAATGGGCATGGCGTTTAAACCAGTCATCCAGGGGTGGCGCTGCCAGCATCTTTCCTTTGACAAAGACTGTACGAAGATAAAGCTTGTCCTTCATGTTGATCTCGTCCATAGCGACCCATGAGAAGAACGACGCATTCGTCAGAGTAAGCATCGACACCTTCTCTTTGATCAGCAGCTCATGCAAATATTTAGGTGACTTCGCAATCCAGTTGGGTACGATCACCAATTTCCCACCGGACAGAAGAGGGCCAAGCATTTCCCAAACAGCCAGCCCACTATCCGGAGAATGCAGTAAAGTCCAGACATCGTTGATCTGATACCCAAATTCCCCAGCTGCCGCTTCGAACAAATGCATCAGCCTGTAATGAGGCACAATGACAGCTTGAAGGCTGCCGGACGCATCGGTGGTATACATTTGATATGCCGCATGATGAGAAGCTGCTGGGAAGCAAGGATTGCTGTCTGACTCTCCCAAAGGCCCAAGCTGTTCCAGGCAGATGACCGTATGAAGGCCTTCCGGAATATCCTTTTGATTCATTGGATTCGTAAGGATGTAAGATAAGTCCGCTGCTTGCAGCGTGGAACGGTTCTTCTCCACTGGATAATCAGGATTCAAGGCAACATAACAGCCGCCTGCTTTCCAAATTGCAAGTATGCCGAGAACGAAGTCCAAGGAAGGATCGAGCCATATTCCTACAGCAGACCCGGGGCCAATGCCACGCTTCCGTAAATGCCAAGCTATTTGATTGGCCCTTTGGTTTAGTTCAAAATAGGTGAGCGTCTGTCCACTGCAGCTAACGGCTATGGCATCGGGTGCATAAGCGGCTACCCTCTCAAATCTTTGATGGCAGCATTCGTCGTCCTGCCAATGGAGACCGATATTGGACTGATGGTGAAGCTGGTCAAGCAGACTCTGCTTTTCTTGCTCACTTATAAAAGGAATTTGCCATACACGTTGGTCAGGGTCTTCTAAAATTCTCTCCAACAAGCCGATAAAATGCACGGACAGCTGCTCTATAAGTTTGTGATCATATAATTGCTTCTGGTATTCGAGAACCCCATACAAACCATCCGCTGTTTCTGTGATGTCCAGATAAAGCTCAAACTTGGCGGTACCCAAGTCCAACTCCACGGGAGTTATATGAATATGAGGCAACTCCAATTCCAGCTTGGGATGATTCTGGAAAGAGAACATCGCCTGAAATACCGGTGTCTGTCCAAGGTTTCTTTCCGGAGAAAGACGATCTACCAGCATTTCAAAGGGAGTATCCTGATGCTCATAGGCTTCTATGGCCGCCATTCTCAGCTTCCGCAGCATATCCCGAAAAGTCGGATTATGACGCAGCCGAGAGCGCAAGACTATCGTGTTGACAAACATCCCGATTACATTCTCAAGCTGATCATGATGGCGATTCGCAATCGGTGTACCGGTAATGATATCGTCTTGTCCCGAATAGCGGGCAAGCAGCACTTGATATACGGCTAATAAGCCGATATATAAGGTCGTTCCGCTGCTGCTGCAAAGCTGGGCAAATCTCTCGGAGAGCTCAAGTGGAACGGTAAAATCAAAGGAAGAGCCTGTATTGTCGACCACACTCGGCCTGGACGGATTCACGGGCAAATCGAGAATAGGCAGCTCCCCTTCCAAATGCTTTTCCCAGAAGCAAAGTTGCTTTTCCAGTAATCCTCCCTGTAAATTCTCTTTTTGCCATTGGGAGAAGTCAGCGACCTGAATAGGCAGCTCCGGCAACTCAACTTCCTCTCCTCTCAGCGCAGTTGAGTACAGCATACTCAACTCCCGCATGAAGACGGAGTAAGACCAACCATCCGTAATAATATGATGCATATTGATCAGCAGATAGTGATTGTGCGGATTGATGGAATAAAGAGTCATACGAAAAAGCGGAGCTTGCTCCAATGAAAACGGTCTGCGGATATCGTCCATAATCCGCCCCTGTACTTGCATGACAGCTTCGGCGTGGACCTGAACATGGTCTATGGCACAGTCCAGCTCAGGAACGATAACTTGCACAATTTCATTGTCCTCCATCGCAAAATACGTTCTCAAGGATTCATGCCGCTCCACCAGTTTATTGACAGATTGCTGGAGCAGCTCCATTTGAATCGGCCCCTGAAGCTTATACAGCAACGGCACATGATAGACGGAAGGATCGGATATCGTTTCCTGTACAAACCATATCCTTCTCTGGGCAAAAGAAGCTGGAAACACATAGTGGTTACTAATGAACGATGTGCTCAATTGGACAGCCTCCTATAAGCATAAAATGACAACTTTAAGATTTTATACCTCTGGCTTGTCTGGATACCTTCGGAATGGATATCTTGCTGTCCGGCTCATCCGAATTTATAACATCTATGGTTTGAGCCAGCTCGACAATCGTCGGCGCATCGAATATCGTCTTCATCGGCACATTTTTGGCAAATTCCTTTCGGATCAGTGAGATGACCTGGGTAGCGAGCAGAGAATGGCCACCAATGTCAAAAAAGCTCTCCGTCGTGCCGACAGCTTCACGCTGCAGGATTTGGCGCCAAATCCGATGCAATCTAACCTCCGTCTCATTGGAGGGCATCTCCTGAGCAGGACCTGCTGCCGGGTAAACATCCGGCTTGGGTAGAAGCTCCCGGTCTACCTTCCCCCCCGCTGTCACTGGGAAAGACTTCAGTGCGATAAATAAGGAAGGATGCATATATGCCGGCAGATGCTGCTTTACTTCCCGGCGAATTCGGTCCAGTGCGTTCTCCCCGTCTGCGCATTTCACATAAGCAACAAGTTGCTTCTCCGAAGCAGCCAGATCCTCTCTGACCATTACCAGTGCCTGTTCAACTTCAGAGAGCTGCTCCAGGCAGGCTTCAATCTCTCCCAGCTCCACACGATAGCCCCTGATTTTTACCTGTGAATCCTTTCTTCCGATATATTCGACCTGACCGTCGGGCCGATAACGCACATAATCTCCTGTCCGATATAAACGTTCCCCTTGACGGAACGGATGCGGAATAAACGCCTTCGACGTTAACTCAGGCTGTTGTAGATAGCCTAGGGCCAGGCGAGTTCCACCTATATACAATTCTCCTGCAACCCCAATCGGGACAGGCTGCAATAGATCGTCCAAAATATAAATTTGCGTGTTCGGCAAAGGCCTTCCGATAGGGATATCGGTGTGTTCCCCATGGAGCGGGTCAAGATCATCGTAAAAAGCAGTCGCCGCTACCGTTGTTTCTGTCGGTCCGTAGGCGTTGCTCCAACGAATGCGCCCTTGCGTGATTTGCCTCCATTTCTTGTACATGACCGATGAGGCTTTCTCTCCCCCGACAGACAGCAGCTTTAAGGAAGGAGGAAAGGCATCAGTGTCTTCCCATTCACTGATCATGAGATGCCAATATGCCGTCGGCAGGTACAGCACACTAATACGCTTGACACTTAACCAGCGTATAAATTCATGTGTATCCAGCACCGACTTCGGACGCATCACCAATGTCGCTCCCGCCAGCAGAGCCGGAAATATTTCATGGATAGAAAAGTCGAAGCTGATCGCTGAAAATTGTACAATCCGATCCTCTTCATTCAGCTTGTTATCCACCATGACCGACTGGACATGATCCACCAGTGAGCGCTGCGAAATCATAACCCCTTTGGGCTTGCCTGTGGAACCGGAAGTATAGATCACGTACGCGGGCTGATCAGCGGATACGGCAGAGTGATCCAATATACAGTCTGTTCCTTCTCCTGGAGCGAGCTGATCAACCTGTATTAACCGCTTAGTTTCAACCGGCAACCGGCTCGTAAGCTGGGAGTGAGTCAGGATGACAGGCATACGGCTATCCTCAACCATCCACATGATCCGGTCAGCCGGATATTCAGGATCGAGCGGGACAAAGCAGGCACCTGTTTTCAAAACCCCCAGCATAGACGCAACCAGCTCCAACGAGCGCTCCAGATAAATGCCAATGACCATGCCTGCTCCCGCCTGTCTGGCACGAAGCATAGACGCAATTTCCTCGGCCAGCGCATGAAGCTCCTGATAAGTGACCTGCCGGACACCGTCTTCAATGGCCACAGCCTGCGAACGTCGATGTACGTTTTTTTCAAATAACTCGTACATGCTGCTGTTCTCCGAATAGGTCGCATTCGTGTGGTTCCAATCTTCGAGCAGCAGCCGCTCCTCCTCCGTCAGTAAAGGGGCATGGGAAATGCATTCGTCTGGCTGTCGTAACATGCCCGCAAGCAATTGCAAATAATGCCCGGCAAATCGCTCTATCGTCGCCTCCTCAAACAAGTCCGCGGCATATTCAATCGTTACGTTGATTTTTTCCCTTTCTTCCTCCACGAACATACTCAGATCAAACAGTGAATTGATATTCTCCAGCTCATAATGGCTGAAATGCAGATCTGAGGTTGGATAGGCATCATGCTGCGCGTTTTGCACGGAAAACATCACCTGAAAGACGGGGGAAAAACCTTGTGATCTTTCAGGGTGCAGTTCCTGCACCAATTTCTCAAAGGGAATATCCTGGTGCGCAAAGGCCTCCATGGCCACCTTCTTCACCCTGGACAGCACTTCCCTCCACGTAAGCTTCGGAGACACGTTCGTCCGGATCACCAGGGTGTTGATGAAAAATCCGATCTGTTTCTCCCATTCCATTCGGTTGCGGTTTGTCATGGGGGACCCAACCAGCAGGTCCTGCTCCGCGGTATACCGATAAAGCAGCACTTTAAATGCAGTAAGCAGCGTCATATATAAAGATACGTTTTCTTGCTGGCTGAATAACCTTGCCTGGGCAGCAAGCCGCTCATCCATGGCAAAGCGGATGCTTGCTCCTTTATACGACTGCTCTATAGCGCGCGGCCGATCGGTTGGCAGCTGCAATATTGGGAGTTTGCCATACAACTGGCTCTTCCAGTAGCTCAATTGCCTGTCCCATAGAGTACCTTGAAGCATGCCGCGCTGCCACACCGCATAATCAACATATTGCAGGGGGAAAGCTTCTCGTTGATAAGCTGGGTCATGCTTGCAGCTCTCATAAATTTCCCACAACTCCTGCTCGAGTACAGACATGGACCAGCCATCGAATATGATATGATGCACCACCAGCAGCAGAACCCATTCTTCATCATTCAAACGGTATAAGAAGGTCCTGATTAACGGATCCTGGGCGAGATCAAACGGCCGCTGTTCCTCCTTGGCAATCCGTGCCTTGAGTTCCGATTCTTGACGCTCCGAATCTACATACCTCATCAGGTCCACCTGATGTATTGGACATATCCGGGGAGGATGAATGACTTGCATCGGCAATCCGTTCACATCCACAAAGTTGGTGCGCAAGGTTTCGTGGCGTCTAATCAACTGCTGGTAGCTCTGTTTCAGAGCAGCGGTGTCAAGCGCCCCTCTGATTCTTAAAGCCTTGGAGATGTTATACATCGATGTCCCCTGCCGAAGCTGTTCAAAAAACCATATTCTCTCCTGGGCAAAGGAAAGCGGCATATAGGGCTCGCGCTTGACAGGAACGATACTCTCATTTACAAGGCTTTCATGCTGTGCAAGGTATGTTTCCAACTGCATGACGAAGTCGCTTAACTGTGGAAACTCAAAAATCGTATACAGAGGTAAATCCGCCTGAAAAGCGTTTCTAATCCGCGAGATCACCTTGATGGCCAATAAAGAGTGTCCACCAAGCTCAAAAAAGTGGTCATTAAGTCCAACTCTCTCGCAGCCTAAAATGTCAGCCCAAATCGTGGCGATACTCTTTTCGGTCTCTGTTATGGGTGCGATTTTCTCCTTAGCAGCCAGATTGCGTTTAGGTTGCGGCAGTGATGACCGGCTTACCTTTCCGCTTGGCGTAAGAGGCATTTTCTCAATCTGCATGAAAATGGAAGGAATCATGTAGTCAGGCAGCTTCTTTTTCATATGGTCCCTCAATTCATATTCCACGATGGTCTGCTCCGCAACAATATAAGCAGCCAGCTCCTGCGGCGCATGATTGTCCTTCCATCCAACCACCACCGTCTCGCGGATTCCCGGATAAGCGCTAATGACCGCTTCGACCTCACCCGGCTCCACACGGAAGCCGCGAATTTTGACCTGCTCATCGATTCTGCCTAAAAATTCAACATCTCCACTCGGCAGGAAGCGGGCCAAGTCTCCCGATTTGTATATGCGCTGATTCGCTTCCTTGGAGAAGGGATGTGGAATGAATTTGTCCGATGTTATGTCCTCCCGGTTCAAATATCCCCTGGCGAGGCAGATTCCCCCAATGTACAGTTCACCGTATACGCCGACGGGCACAGGCTGAAGATGGTTGTCCAGGATATAGATCTCACAGTTATCAATCGGCTTGCCGATTGGAGGCAGCGATGGGACCGTATCGATATCCTCAATCAAATAGGCGGTAACAACATGGGTTTCTGTTGGCCCATAGTGATTTTGCACCGTACAATTCCCCAGCTTTTTCAGCCAGTTTCTAATTTGCGGTGTCACCCGTAATTGCTCGCCCGAGACCGTAATATCCGTAACCGCATATTTAATCTCTTCCATTTGTTCAGCGGCTTCGGCCAATTGCTGAAGACTGATGTAAGGTAAATGAAGACGCTTAATCTGATGGCCTGCAATCAACTCAAGCAGCCTCTCCGGGTTTTTACGAGTCTTTTCATCTACAACAATCACATTCCCCCCGTTACTGAATGCCGAAAATATCTCATGGCAGGACATGTCAAAATTGAGGGTAGAGAACTGAAGTACATTCGCCTGATGCCTCGACTTCAAATTTTTATTTTGCCATGCGATCAAATTCACAACTGGACGATGATTCATGATGATGCCTTTCGGCTTACCTGTTGAACCAGAAGTATAAAGAATGTAAAGGATATGATCCGGACCTACCCCGGTCTCTGGAGCCTCTGGGGAAGCCTCCAGTTCTTCAATATTATCCAGCAGGAACAGGTTAGTGTTCACTTTACCAAGCAGTGAGGTTAAGGAGGATTGGGTGATCACTACTGGAACTTGTGTATCCTCTAAAATATAGATCAGACGGTCCTGCGGATAGTACGGATCAAGAGGTACATAAGCTCCTCCCGCCTTCAGCACGCCCAGTACCGCAACAATCATTTCCGTAGACCGGTTCAAGCAGATGCCTACGCAAACATCCGGCCCTACTCCATACGTCCGCAGCTTCCATGCCAGCCCGTTAGAAAGATGATCCAGCTCCCGGTACGTTAGGCATTCATCATGGAAAGAGACGGCGATTTCATCGGGCATAAGTTGAGCCTGCTGTACAAAAAAATCATGCAGACAGATATCATTCGGATAAGGGACCGCGGTCTCGTTCCATTCGTACAAGAGCTGTCTGCGTTCCTCATCAGACATGAACTGCAGCTGTGAAATCGGCAGGTTTGGCTTCTCGATGATATCCTTGATCAGAAGGATATAGTGTTCGATGAGCCGGGTGATCGTGCGTTCCTTGAACCGTTCCGTACTGTACTCTACCCCACCTGACATGCCTTCAGCGGTTTCGACCAGGGTCAGCTCCATCTCAAACTTTGACGTTTTATTATCAACCTCAAGTGACTTAACCTGCAATCCGTCCAGCTTCAAACTCACATCATCGATCAAATTAAACAACACCTGAAATAACGGGGTTCCACTTAAATTTCTTTCAGGCTGCACCGCCTCGACAACCCTATCAAACGGCACATCCTGATTAGCATAAGCATTCAGGGTTTCCTGATGAACCTGGCGTAGAAGGTCAACAAAGGACATTTCCCCTGACACGGATGTGCGAATCACCAGGGTATTCACAAAAAAACCTACCAGATTCTCCAATTCCTCCAGATTTCGATTAGCAATAGGCGTTCCAACTATTAGGTCCGCTTGCCTTGTATATCTAAAAAGGAGAATTTTATAAATCGTTAAAAATGCCATGAATGGAGTTGCCCCGTGGTCCCGGCTAATCTGCTTTAATGCAGCAGTCAACTCGGATGGAATTTCAAACGGCGCATATTTTCCTTTAAACGTTTGGTGGGTGGGATTCGGAAAATCATAGGGCAGCTGAAGAACAGGCAATTCTCCGCTCAGTTTGTCCCCCCAATAGGCAAGCTGCCGTTTAATTTCGCTTCCTTTCAAGTATTCATTCTGCCAGTAAGTATAATCTGCATATTGGATAGTCAATGCCGGTAAAGGTGAAGTTTCTCCGTTGATGTGGGCACGGTACAGAACCTCCAGCTCATGGCACAACACCCCCGTCGACCAGCCGTCAAAAACAATGTGATGGATATTGAGAATAAAAAAATGGTCCTCCGGCTGCATGCAAATCAAGATGGAACGCATCAGCGGGCCTTTGGATAAATCAAACGGCGTTTGCGCTTCCTGCTGAAACAAGTCCATTGCAGCAGCTTCTCTGTCCTTTTCGGAGATCTCCTTTAAGTCCACCACTTCAAACTTGCATTCGGCTTGGTCATGGATAATTTGCACAGGCTCTCCATCGTTGACGGAAAATGTGGTTCTGAGGGATTCGTGCCTGCCAACAATGTGCTGGAGGCTGCTTAACAATGCGGCCGTGTTAAGTTTCCCTTGGAGACGAAACAAGAACGGGATATTGTAAAAGGAGTTTTGCGGATATAACTGGTCCAAAAACCAAAGTCTTTTTTGAGCCGAGGACACCGGCGTATCCCCTGTTCGCGATACGGGACGGATGGCTGTCTGCACGGCATGACTTTCACCTTTTTGGTGCAGCAGTTTATAAAACAACTCCTGTTTGGCGGCAGAAAGTGCGGACTTGCGTGTACCCGTTTCCATACTCTGATTCTCCTCCCATAGTTTCTGATTAGGTAATGCCTAAAAATGCTACGCATTTGTATGAAAAATCGTAACCTCGCCGTTCAGTTCCCTCATCAAATGGTAAGCTTTATGTAATTGCCGGCAGTAGTTCGTATCGGACTTGTCCAGCAAAATTCCGATACAGGTACCGCTATGTGTAATCACAATGCCCAGACCATTGACCGTATTGCAAATATCAAGCACCTGATGCATCTGCTTCTTTTCCAGCAGTCCCTGATTCATTAACGCGCTGCGTGTAGAAATCTCGCCCACGATCTTGAGGTTATTTTTCTTTATCGCGGAGGAGATGCTTGCAAGAAGCTCATCATATTCCGTTTTTTCTGCAGCGCCAAAAGGCTTGGAAATTTTGTTGAACTCGGTGGTATCCACTTCACCTCCTTCGTCAAGGCTTACAATCGACAGGTCTGGCACGGGGCCCAAACGTTCGCGAAGCCTAACATCACGATGGTAATAAGAAACAATCCCCTCATACATCACACCGTCAGTCGGCTCAATTTCCAGAATTAACCGTTCAATCAGTTCTGTTGACATATTCAAAGTAAAGCAATGATCAATGGCGCGAGCCGTTGCCACAATATCAGCCGAAGAGCTAGCCAATCCCTTTCCGACCGGAATATTGCTGCAGATCTCAATCACTCCACCGATGGGAAGGTTATAAAGTCCAAGAAGCCGGAGTGCTATTTGTTTGGATTTCAATTTATAGCTAGGAGACACAATCAAATCAGGAAAGTCCGGCTGTGACTCGAACGTTACTTGTGAATAACGGCTGATAGGGAGGGTAATCAGAAAGTTCTGGTTATCTGTTCCCACACCCTGAAGTAATTCACCAAAGGTTCCGAATGACTTACCGATTCCGATATGCTTGGCTACATTTTTTTCTTCCAAATGCGAGCTCATCTGGCCATCCCCCTAGATTCACTAAAGTAAATATGTTTGGCATTGCTCTTTTTTCTTGCGCAAGTCCTCCCTTTGTATTTGTCGTTCACGTTCCTGCATGGAAAGCAGAGCAGCCACTTGATCAGGATGGGTAGAACCCAGAGATTGCTTCATGGATAAGCCAGAATCAACAGAAAACAGGCGTACCAATACATCCTCTGTGATCTCTGCCGGAAATCCAAACTCGAGACACAGTTCTTGAAGTAAACACTGGTCAACGTCCGTGGGTAGTCTTTCTTGCTCAATCATGCTAGTAATATATTTTCCGGCTACAATTTGCGAGGTCCGATAAGGAATTTCAAACTGCTGAGTCAGATAGTTAGCTAAAGAAAATCCTCCGAAAAACTCCTGATTGCAAATTTTGTCCATTCGGTCTCTATTAAATTGCATATTCGATATCACATGAGTTAACAGCTTGATCGCCAAATGCATTGTCGTGAGCATCGATAAAAAGTTGCTCCCCCCTTCTTTCGCTGTCTCGACTAAATTGGTGTAAGGGGTCCTTTGTTGTCCCATTACAAAATCAACATAATACGCTGAAATATGGGTCAACTTTCCTCTAATTCGTTCTAAAATAGTTAAATTTTTCTTTTGAGGCATGGCTGAAGATATCCCGCACAAATGATCCGGCAGATCAATGAATCTGTATTCGCTGCTTCCCCAGTTCATAAAATCCGTTACAAACCGAGTTAACGTTACACTGGCAGTCGATAGTTCAGCACCAATAAGCAGCATATATTCCTTATTAGCGACGCCCATCAATGCATGTCGACAAGGTCTTTCAAAGCCAAGCATACGGGCCATTCGTTTTCGATCCCACTGTAATTCCAGGCCAGACATGGCACCTGAACCTAATGGACATTCATCAATGCTCACCCATTGAGTTATTAAACGATCGATGATTTTGCCTAACTGTTCAATGAGAGCTGTAAAAAAGAAGCCTACACTAATGATTTGCGCTGATTGATAATGCGTATAACCTGGCATTCGAACATCTATATGTTCTTGCGCCAATTTATGAGTCTCATCGGAAAGTTCGAACAACGATTCAACAATCTCCAACAGTTTGTCTCTTGCCATCATCAGCTGGGCTGTTGCCTGTACATCATTTCGACTTCTATCGAGATGCCACGCTGTAATCGGGCAGCTTGCATTCTGTTCCACATAACGCTCAATAGCAAACAAAATATCCGTCATGTTGCCCTGGGGGCTGCCTGCTAATGTCTCAGCGTCAATCTGGTCTAGCAGAAACATAATATCCTGCCGGGCTTCAGATCCCAGTAATCCCATTCGCTCGTACTCTATGGTTATTACTTTCTCTATCAGTATGTAATAGGGCAATAAATGATTAACCTCATACCTGAATTGGGGGTCCAGGATCTCGTCATGGATGAAAGAACTGGGCTGATCCAACAGCCGGCCGGTCAGGATACTTCTATTAAGCGCATTGATTGGGTTCATTACTCTCCTCCAGTTCGTAGTAAAAATAGTTAGTAGAATAGAAATAGGTATAAAATACGCTTGTTATACGAAGATATGGTTTTTCTAAAGAAGATTTCGTTACGATTATGCATGTCATGATTGATTTTTGTTTCACATAGAAGAAAAACTGCTGAAAGAGAGGATAGTTCAACTGTGTTGTGGAGATTACATTGGAAGAGAAGTGGAATCTGTTGAAAAAATCATATCTTTGACCTATACATGATTCCTTTTGAAATCATTTACATAAATACAAAGTTTATGGTATAGAAACAAAATACCAGAATCATAATGTCGAAGTCTCGCAAATAATGTTGTCGAATCACATGAATTTTGTTGTTATTGCCCCCCCTCCAAATTTCAATGAATTATGCGCGCATATCCCTTAACCGCACATTGCTGCTGTAGAACGTAGAATCGCTCGACAGTTTATATGACGGATAATTCTCGTCCGCTTGTAAACGCATCTTTTCTTCAAACTGCGGCTTCTGCTGGGGGTCTACGAGAAACGTAAACGGCTCGGTCTGAAAAGGGATATCCGTTTTATTAGGCCCATCAACGATGAGTACAACAATAACACCATTACACCCGCAGTCCTCTGTATCAATAAAAAGTTTAAAGCATCCCGGACGGTTTCCGAGGCTGTCCTTTAGTTTATCTCTCGTTATGTCATTCATTTCGATATGCATGCAATTCCACTCCTAGGTTCAGTTACTGAGTATTATAACAGATTTCCTTTTTGCGTCTGACATTAGCTTTGCATTTAGTGAGTCTAATCACAGGGTTGAATCCCTAGCAATTTTATAATCAGGTTGTGAATGGAATTACAAACAATCAGGAGGAATCAATTATGAATCAATATGCCGCAATGATTAACGCTACGGAGTATCCCCCTAAATTCAAGCACAAGGTTATCTTTGATACATTTTCTGCTCTGCCGTCGTCCAAAGCGATGCTGCTGGTGAACGACCACGATCCGCTCCCTCTCCGCTATCAATTTGAAGCGATGCACCCCAATGAATTCACATGGGAGTACGTCGAAGAGGGGCCTGACGTTTTTCAGGTCAAAATCGGCAAAATTTAAAAGCCTGTGAGAAGTTTCGTTAAAGCCCCCAGGCTGGGAGGGAGGGATAAATCCATGAAACAGGAACAATTCAACATTGTAGAGCTGGATGTAAGAGCGTATTTGCGCAATAAAAACGACCCGTTTCACATCATTATGGACGCGGTCAAAAAACTGGATAAAGACGACATGTTTATTCTCCACGCTACAATCAAACCCTCTCCATTGATCACGCTTCTTAAGATGAAGGGTTTTGTAAGTAAAACAGAGAGAAAAGCACAGGACCATTGGGTGGTCACCCTTGTCCGGAAAGAGAACAGGCAGTGGCTTCATGAAGAAGTTCATACCACGGCTTCACCTGCTGAAGAGGAAATTGATGCTGATCACGGGACAAGGACTGAAAACTCAGATCCGCAAATCATTCAGCTGGATAACCGGGGACTGGAGCCTCCAAAACCCATGGTTCGGACGCTGTCCGCATTGGAACGAAGCCACCCGGGGGATGAGATCTGGATTCATAATGACCGTGTACCCGTATTCCTGATGGAGGAACTCACGAACCTGGGTTACTCCTATACGGTGGAAGAACAGGCAGATGGCACGGCAAAAGTGAAAATTTCGAAACGGTAAAACCGTATCATGGACGGATTGCTGTTCTGCTGTTCCTCTATTCAAACCTAAAAAACTGTACCGCGCCATCTGGCGTGTACAGTTTTTTTTCGGGCGAACAGTTATTAAAGCTCCTGTTTTGCATTTTCAAGTACTCGTTTGAGAACCAGCGCATGATTGCACTGCTCATCTTTTGCCGCATAAAGCAGGGTCACCGTTTGCTGATCGGCCCAAGCACACAGCTGCTGCAGGTAAGGCTGAGCAGGCTCGCCCCGCAATTCTTCCATATAAAGGCTGCTGAATTCCGTAAACTTAGCGGGATCATGTCCAAACCATCTGCGCAGCTCACCGCTTGGAGCCACTTCCTTCATCCATGTCGTAAGCTGTGCCCGCTGTTTATCAATCCCGCGCGGCCATAGCCGATCCACCAGCACCCGGATCTGATCGTCCGGGTCAGGCTGATCATATATTCTTTTGATTTTAAACATAACAACCTCCGCTTGCGCAAACGCTCCATCTTGAAGCTACCGTGTAACCGACAAAGTCGCTGTTGCCCCTCTGTCCGCATCATTGAATTGGTGGGTAACGATCGTGTACTCTCCTTCTTCATTCACCTCGGTCTCAATGACCACCCCGCCGCCTGCAGGAATAAGTACGGTTTGCATTCCTTGCAGCACATTGTGCGGATTTCCGTCCAGGTATACCCGGTCCAAGATAGCCCCTACGATATGAAACGAGCTGACATGATTGGGCCCTGCATTTACAACATAAAAACGTACTCTGTCCCCAACCTTGGCAGCAAAGGGCTGATCCTTCATCGCTTCCGTGCTGCCGTTGAACACCACATGTGTCGGCTCCCCTTCACTAAAGGCTTGCAGATCATTTTCCTTGTAAAATTCGCTTTGTACGATCGTATACTCCCGATCAACGATCTTATCAGTCGGATATCCTGCCGCCGGTTCAACGATAATCATACCATACATGCCATTGGCGAGGTGCTGCAGCACAGGTTTGGTGCCGCAATGATACATAAATACGCCGGGATTATCCGCTTTATATTTAAAGGTCCCATCCTCACCGGGATTCACATCAATAAAATGCTTGGAGGGTGCCGCTTGGACGGCATGCATATCCATGGAATGCGGCAAATTCGGATCCAGATTGCGCAGCGTCATATGAATCGTATCTCCTTCCTTCACCCGCAATACCGGTCCGGGCACGGTGCCGTTGAATGTCCATGCATGATAGGTGGTACCTTTGGCAATTTCAATATCTGTTACCTGGGCAGTCAGATCGACATACACCTGGTCGCCTTCTTTGCGGATCACCGGCTTTACCGGAGGCTGATCAAGCTTTTCCTCCGGCAAATCTGGCTGGGCGGTCTCCGTTGATGCAGACGATTCGTGTGCTGGGACGGATTCACATCCGGTCAAAACCAGGACAGCGAAAACCGCAATCATGATAAATAGATTTAACCAGTGCCTGAACATAGGCATCTTCCTTTCTTTTGGACCCCACATTCATCAAAAATCCTGTGCGTATCGTTCATCCGGTATATGATTCAGCATGACGTACAAGACCGCCGATTCGGTTCCCGTGTTGCGGAATGAGAACTCCTCTTCTCCTTCGCAATGGACAGCGTCACCTTTTACAATGTCCGTATCGCTGCCATCGATAGTGAGCGTCCCTTCCCCTTCCAGCACGGTCAGATACAAACGGCTGCCAGGATGCCTGTGGGCCGGAAGCTGCTGATCGGGTCTGAAGCTAAGTGTAAACACGACCGCCTGGCCATGCTTGAACAAGATTTTTTTCGTAAAATGCTCATTATTAAATTGCTGATATTCTGTTCGGCTAATCTTCTCCATATCCTTCGCCCCCTGATTTAAATATAGCCCAGCCATTCCTTAGCTTCTTCGGACATTTGCTCCGGACTCCACTGCGGCTCCCATACAACCTGCACTTGAACCTCCTGGACTCCCGGGAGTCCGGCAGCTGCCCGTTTTACCCCGCCAACCAGCATGTCATGCATGGGGCAGCCGGGTGTGGTCAGGGTCATGGTGATTTTTGCGGTCCCCTCTATACACTCCACTCCGTAAACCAATCCCAAATCCACGATATTCACACCAAGCTCCGGATCGTATACCTCCTTCAGCATGGCTATAATTGCTGCAGTCATATCCGTTTCTTCATGCAAGCCCATGATTTATCCCTCCTGTTTCTTGCGTTATTTTGTAAACACACGCGCTATTAAACTCATGTAGATCAAGGCCGCAATGGACAGCGTGCTGCCGGCCGCTCCCACCAATACACTTTGTCCTGAACCCATGCCAATCAGAAGCAGCAGCAGGCAGAAAGCCAATACCGCAAGACTGGTATGAACCGGCCGGTCCAGCAGAAGCTGACCCATAGTTGGAACCTTGGTCTTTCCCACCTGCGGGCCGTACTTGTGTGTCCACCATAAAAAAGGCACGATTTTGGACAAATAACCCATAATGGTGATCCCGACCCATCCATATAAATAACTCCACACCATCATTACAATGAAAGAATGAGAAAGTTGATCCGGGATAAGCAGATAGGATACAGACGCAATTACCGCCTCTGCCGCCAGCAGCCTTGCAGCCCATACCGCCCAGGTGACACCTGCGCCGGGATCGGGCTTATGGCGGACGGCATATAACTGCTGCACATGACAGCAGTACAGAACCAACGCCCCTGCCAGCAGAAGAAAGGCAGTGGATTTGGCGAATCTCCAGTCCGTCATAAAACCGAGAACACCACACCACACAGCAGCATTCCACAATAGAATGATAACTTTTTGCAAACGTTCAGGATAATGATGGGACAATAAAAACATGGGCAGCAGCTTATAGCTGAAACCAACGATCAGCAACCCGAACCATCCGGTCATCCCAAGCCATACATGGGCTCCGAACAAACGGTCGTGATAAATTCCAAGCCAATTGAAATGAAAATCCATGCCCAGCAGCATGCCGCTCATCCCCGTAAGTCCCAAATAACTGACTGCGGCGGCCGTACATAGGGTAACCGGATTCCAGTGGCGGCTCTTTAACAAAGTGACTCCGATGTTCCACAAAAACAGCATAATGCCCAGAAATGCCGCTGTTGCGCAAATGGCAATCCATCCGGCATTGGCCGTACGAAATGCGAACAGCAGACCTGCCGTGCCCGAAGTAAACAGCCCGTACTGGACAAACCCAAGTTTTTCGCTATAAATGGCGGATTGAAGAACAACGGGAACCAGCTGATAAACCGCCCCCATCGCGATCATGGTCGCCCAGCCCAGAACCAATAGATGCACCATATACCAGCCGTCCGGAGTCCGGGGATAGTCAGTAATCCAACCTGCGAAGTCGAGCAGTGTCAAAACATGATACAGCACAAAGCTGATCATTCCCGTAATAATAAAGGAAAAAGGAAGCTTGAACATATGAGTACTCACCCCGTCCCAACTAAGATACCAGGAAGTCTACACCCTCCTTTTGAGAATGGTTTTCATCTGTTAAGTTCATTGTAGAGGGTGCCTGGAAGGCATATTGTGATTGCAGTCACAATATGCCTTGTGGGTACCTTATTTCAGGTTGAATGATAGCGACCCAAATCTGTCACTTGGAGCTCAAAAGTGAGGACTGCTATAATAATTGTGATCTCATAAATTGTTGTACGGAAATAATCTCGGCATTTTGTTGGGGTATATGTGGAGGCATAATTATGATTTTGCAAAAAGGCGAGACTCTGTTCAGACAAGGTGAAACGGGGCCTCTCTATCATCTGAAAAGCGGTATGTTAAAAATTGTGCGTATTCATCCGGACGGTTCGCAATTATTGGTAAACGTCATTGTACCCAATGAAACCATTCCCCACCATTCCCTGATCAGTCCCAACCCGTATTTCGGTTCGGCGATCGCGCTGGTGAAAAGCGAGGTGGACGTTCTGCCCCGCTCAGACTGGTATCGTGAGCTTGAAGAGAATCCGGAACGGTGCCGCGCCATTGCTCTGCAACTGCAGGATAAGCTGCGCATGATGCAGCAGCGCATTGATCAATTAACTGAAGTATCTCCCGCTGAAAGACTGTTGAAGCTGCAAGCGTGGATTCAGCCTTATATCGCACCGTCCACTTTGACGGATGTTCTGACCCAGGACGAAATCGGCCAGTTTATCGGCCTGCGCAGAGAAACGATCAACCGGCTGCTCCGCAATCAGATCCGGGGATCATGACAAGAGGAGAACCAATGGATAATAAGTCATTATACGTCCGGTAAAAGGTGAAATGTTGCAATTGAAGCTTACACTTTTTCTTCTCCTTTTCTTGCCCTAGAATGAGAACATCGTTCCCTGACCGATCCGGGAAGCACCATGGCAAGTACACACTTAAAGGAGAACTAAAAGATGGCACACACGATTCGGCAGATTCATCCTCTCGCCTGGACGATCATTATCGGCACCTTGTTCGGCAGACTTGTAACATCCATGAGCATTCCCTTTCTCTCCATTTATTTAACGCAGGTACTGGGGGCCACTCCTTCGCAGACAGGCGTCACGGTCGCCGTCAGCTCGCTTGCCGGAGTGCTTGTCAGCTTTTACGGCGGATACATATCCGATCGCATTGGACGCAGGATAGTTATGCTCGTCTCCATCTTTGGCTGGGCGGCCGTGTTTGTTGGCTTCTCCACCGCGGAGCATCTTGTGATGTTCTTTATCTTCAATACTTTGAACGGACTGGCCCGCGCTTTCTTTGAGCCAACATCACGGGCCATGCTGTCTGACATTACGCCGCCGGAGCATAAGTTGCTTGTATTTAACCTGCGGTATGCCGCGATCAACATGGGTGTCGTGTTTGGGCCGCTGATCGGACTGCAGCTGGGTACCGCGCAATCGACATTTCCTTTTCTGATCGCCGCGCTCGTATATACAGCTTATGGAGCTGTCCTGTTTTTCCAGTTTTCCCTTCATCGTTCCGCCTTGTCCCGCCATGCGGATACAAATCCGCCAAAGCTGATCGAGGCTTTGCGGGTTACGGGCAGCGACCGCGTCTTTTTGCCCGTGCTGATCGGCACCGTTTTTTGCGTGCTGGGTTATGGACATTTTGAATCAACACTGGCGCAGTATCTGGCCTTGAACACCGACTTTGCCGATGGAGCGAAAGTGTTCTCTTATATGCTTTCTTTGAATGCGGTAACCGTGCTGGTTGTGCAATTTCCGATCGTGCGGCTGATGCGCCATTTGCCTCCGCTTGTCCCGCTGATGGTTGGCAATGTTTGTGTCGCTGCGAGCTTCCTGCTTTTTGGCATCGCGGAAGGTATCGCATTGATGATGATCGGTGTTGTGGTGTTTACCATCGGAGAAGTGATGCTGTTTACGATGATGGACATGCTTGTGGACCGCATTGCCAAGCCGGAGCTGAAGGGAACGTATTTCGGCACCATCGGCTTCAACAACTTCGGCAACGTATTGGCACCAGTTCTTGGCGGATTGCTGCTTGATCAATTCGGCGCCGAGAGCGGCCTGACCGTGTTTATTCCGCTGACGCTCATGACCGCCGCCGGTCTTCCTTTCCTGTATATCGCACATCGGCGTCTTGCCAGCCGTGAACAACAGTCCACCGCTGAACAAGCGCCGGCTCTTTAGGAAAAGGGGCACCTCGCCTGAAAAGGTTTTGAGGGGTGCCCCTTTATTGCGGCTTACTCAGTTCTCATTCCGTGCGTCTGTGCCATCTCTTTCAGATATTCCGTCTCTTGCCTGATTTCTTCCTGGAAAGCGGCCGAATCGGCATAGGAAGCCTTCATTTTCATATTTTCTAACTTATGGATAAATTCCGGGTCCTTAACCATCTGTGCAATAGTCTCCTCCCATTTCTGGCGGATGACGTCCGGCGTACCGGCAGGCAGTGACAGACCGGTCCACCAGCGGATTGTCAAACCTTCGACACCCTGCTCTGCCGCGGTCGGCACCTCGGGAAAATAAGGGCTGCGCTCCTCCGCCTGCACGGCCAGCAGTCTGATTTTGCCCGCTTTGGCCAGCGGATAAAGCTCAGATACCGTATGAATGGCCAATACGGCATGGCCGCCGGCAACCATGGGCGCGGATTCGGAGGCCCCTTTGGTCGTAATCATGCGCGTTTTGGCAAAATCCGCCCCGATCGCTTCCATCCATTCAGCCATGATAAACGACGAGAATCCGGCTTTCCCCACACTGGTCCATGTCAACTGCTCCGGATTTGCCTTTACCCAATCCGAAAACTCCTTGAAATCCTTCCAGGGCGCGTCGGCAGCAACAGCAAAGGCCGGGGCGTCCTCCACAATGCGGGCCGCGAACACCCTGTCATCATTCTGTACAGGCGGTGTGCTGCTACCAGCAGTCAGCATCGATGTGCTTGAATTATTATCTGCCAGCACGGTATAACCATTATTCGGGGACTGCTTTAGCGCGAATTGAGCTCCGACCGCCCCGCCTCCTCCCGGCTTGTTAACGACGACAATGGTCTGGTTCCACTTCTGGCCCACATATTCCGCCGTCGCCCTCGCGACCAAATCCACCCCGCCTCCCGGTGAAAAAGGAACAATATACTGAATTTCATGTTCAGGATAACCCGCAGCAGCTGCCGCGCCCCTTGCGTTGTCCGTTGCGGTGTTTTCCGCACAGGCGGACAGGATCACAGCGGCTGAAGCTACAACAGACACAACCATAATAATTTTTCTCCACCAAGCTTTCATTAATAACCTCCTCAAGAAATCATTCCGGCATTCTCCCCTGTCGTCTCCTCGACCCGCTGCAGCGTACGCCTTTTGAGAAAAACCGAGACAGCTACCAGCACCGCTGACAGAATCAGCAGCGCTACTGAGAGCGGTGAGGAGAAAAATACGCTAAAGCTTCCGCCTGACAGAGCCATCGACTGCAGGAAGGAGCTTTCCAGCATCGGCCCGAGTATGAAGCCCAGCACAAACGGCAGCACAGGCCAGCCATAACGGTGAAAAATATAGCCGAGGCCGCCGAACAGCACAGCGGTCAGCACATCAAAAATGCTGTTGCGCACCGTATAGGCCCCGATCACGCTCAGCAGCAGAATCACGGGCGCCATCAGGCTGTAAGGGATGTTCGTGAGCTTCGTCCACAGACCGATCAACGGCAGGTTAAGGATTAACAGCATAACATTGCCGATAAACATGCTGGCGATGATCGTCCACACAAACGGACCGTTATCCTCAAACAGGACAGGACCAGGCGCCAGCCCGTAGATCATCAGCCCGGCAAGCAGGATGGCCAAAGGCGGGGAAGCGGGAATGCCCAGCGCAAATAATGGAATAAAGCCGGCCGAGCTGGTGGCATTGTTCGCCGCTTCGGGCGCGGCCACTCCCTCGATGGCTCCGCTGCCGAACCGCTTGCGGTTCCGCGAAACTTTTTTCTCAAGATCATAAGCGAGAAAAGAGGTAACGGCAGCCGAGCAGCCCGGAAGCAGGCCAAGCAGAAAGCCCAGCACCCCGCCGCGCAGCATGGCAGGTGCACTTGCGCGCAATTCCTTTCTTCCCGGATAGAGGCTGCCGGCGGCCACACTGGAAATCGTCACCCGCTCCTCCGCCATGCCTTTAAATACCTCGGTGATGGCAAACAGCCCAATGATGATGCTCACCATTTCAAAACCGCCTGTCAGCGTTGTGCTGCCAAAGCTGAAGCGTGGCATGCCCGATGTCGCCGCAAGCCCCACTGAGGCAAACAGAAAACCAAGCGCACACATGGCCAATGCCTTGATCATGGAACGGCCGGCAATACCGATAATGACGGAGAAGGCCAGCAGCATCAGAGCGAAATATTCCGGAGGACCGAAGCTGAGCGCCTGCTCTGCCAGAAAGGGAGCAAACAGGACAAGGCCCAGCGTTCCGATAATACCCGCTGCAAAAGACGCAATAGCGGCGATCCCGAGCGCCGGGCCTCCTCTGCCCTGTCTGGCAAGGGGATAGCCGTCCAGACAGGTCGGCACGGAGGACACTTCGCCCGGGATATTTAACAGAATGGCTGTAGTAGAGCCTCCGTACATGGAGCCGTAATAAATGCCAGCGAGCATAATCATGCCCTGGACCGGATCCATAAGGGTCGTGACCGGCAGCAGAATAGCTATGGCGGACGTCGGTCCAAACCCGGGAAGTATGCCCACAAAGGTGCCGAGCAGCGCGCCCAGGGCGGCCATCAGCAGATTGGGCGGCGAAAGCGCAATGGCCATTCCATGCATCAACATGCTTAACGAATCCATGAAATGCCCCCTTTCCTAAAACCCCGCATAGCCTGCAGGCAGTGTTACATGCATGCAAACGACGAACAGCACATACAGCGAAGCCGTAACGGCTGCGGATGCCAGCAGCGAGAACAACAGCCCGCCATGGCCAAATATGAAAAACAACCCGATCCCTGCAAGGAACGTGCTTATGGAGTACCCCAAATAAGGCATTACTCCAGCATAGATCAGCAATATCCCGCAAAGAAGCATGATCCTGCCAGCTTTGGAGTCCTGCCTCGCATCGGCCCGCGTCCATTCCGCTTTCCATCCTGAAAGCAGACAGCCTCCCAATATAACAAGCGCTATCCCGAGCAGCGCCGGAACGCTATGATCTCCCACAGCTTCTGTCAATCGATAGGGATAAAGACGGTATGCTTCCCGCAGCGAAAGCAGACCTGTCAGAATCATTACGCCTCCGCCAATACGGTCAGCTATTCTGGTTGCCCGAATCATAAAGTCTCCCCTCCTCCTGTATCCTTTTGATCACCCGCAAGTCCGGTTAGTTCGTTCAAAAAGCGGGCTCATGCCTACCCGTTATGTATATGGTTCGGACATTGGCGGGGTGAATCGCGAAAAAAGCAAAAAGGGAAACCTTCCACTGAATGGAAAGGTCTCCCCTGGCATGGGACCATATTTAAAATTCGTCAAGCTCAGGCAGCTCCTTGACATACTTGTCCGAAAGCTTCATCCATTTCCTGATATATTCATACTCGGGCTGATAGGGCGACAAATCCTTGACCGGCTGCAGCGTTCGGATCGAAACCGCCTTGCCGTCTTTAAAACCCTTTTTGCCTGCGATAAACAAAATATCATTATTAAAAAACGATCCTGTAGGCAAATAATAACGGATACCGATAATATTGTGGTCTATGTTCATCAGATCATGCCCGAAGGTGGTAAATCCTTCCTCAGCCAGGTCAATGCCCATGATGTTGGCCACAGTCGGCAAAATATCCACCTGTCCGCCCACCTGTTCAACCACCCGCCCGGATTGGCCGGGAAGATGGATCATCAGCGGCACATTGAATCTGGTGATATGACGGTGGTATGGAATGCCAAGCGCCTGGCTGATCTCCTTCGCCTTGAATTTTTTGCGGTTCAGGCCGAAATGGTCTCCATACACGACAACGACACTTTTCTCCCATAAACCGTTCTTTTTCAGACCGTCAATAAAAGTACCCAACGCATAATCCGCGTAGTTCGCGGCCGACAGATAATCTCCAAGCGGCTGCCCTTCCAGCCGCTCCGGCAGCTTCAGCCGTTTGTTTTCAGCAGGCATGGTGAAGGGAGCATGGCTGGAGGCGGTAATGAGCTGGGCGTAAAATGGTTTCCATCTGAACTGCAGTGCTGTCAGCTTGTTCAAACCTACCCGGAAAAGCTCTTCATCGGAAGCGCCGAAGCGGTTGAAGTTTTGCTTGCGAAAATAAGGCTTGTCATAATACTTATCGAAATTCAAAGCCTTATACAGCTGATCCCGGTTCCAGAAGGTAATATTATTGACATGAAATGTTCTGGCCGTATACCCTTGCTTGTGCATCAGCCGGGCCAGACTGGGCAGCTTTTTTTCGCTATAAGCATAGGACATCGGCTTATTGCCTACCGGATACACGGAGGTATTGCTCAAAAACTCGGCATCCGAGGTGTTGCCCCGTCCCATTTGCTGATATATGTATGGGAAATACAGACTTTCCGCGGCCAGCCGGTTCATGACCGGCGTCAGCTCTTTGCCATCTATAGAGGTGTTTAACAGAAAATTTTGCAAAGACTCGAGTTGGACGACGATCAGATTGCAGCCCTTTCCGGCCCCGAAATAGGCTGGCGCCCCCGCTTTTTTATACTTCCGGTAAGGGTAAGTCTCCTCCATTTGCTGAATGGCCTGAATGGTGGACTGCAGGCCTGTATTCATTGTGTTTATCTTCTTTTTTGCCGGCATATGACCTTCATGGTAAGCAATGCCAACGAACATGGCCAGACCGGCCAAGGCAGTGGCTGCAATCACAAGCTTCCATTTCCGCGAATTCTTTTTGGCCATAGTCATGATAGTAAGTTCACACTCCCGATTGTACCTCAGCGGTTCTCAAGGAAAGGATCTGGCTTGCACGCCAAGCTCTCCGGACGGTGATTACTGTTTTGCCTGATCGTCATTTTGCAGATTTAAAGCCGTGTCCGCTGCCCGCAAATCCGTTTGCAGCTGTTTATCGATATCATGAACCTCGTACCATCCTTTTTTATGCATATAATCAAAAATTTGCTCATGCAGCGTCACCGCTTTGCTGAGCTGGTCGCAAAGCATACTGCGTGTCTCGGAGGTCGCTGCCTGGGTCAATGCCATGGCGGAGTTCATAATGCCGCTTTTTACGGAGCTCAAAAGCTCTGATGCAATTGCCTGATCCGTTAACGCGTTCTTGTCCGATTTGTGTTCAGCCTTTATTTTTATCATTTTGGGCCCCTTCGTCTTTTTGGATTCCTCCGTCTTTTTGCTCGAAAGCTTCTTTAAGCTGTTTCACGTCTTCCATTCCATATTGAATGTCCGTCAGCAGGATGCTTTTCAGATCATCTTCCTGAACCTGAGGCAGCATCATTTGGCTTTTGGTCAGGCAGCCTGTCTTAAATACAAGCAGCTCGTGCAGCTCCAGCTTTTCATGGACACCGAAACCTCCCGCTGAACGGGAAGTGTCGTTTGTGGAGTCATTTGACATACTCTCGCCTCCTTATGTGTTCCTGCTTATTTTTCCCGCCCTACAACACATCCATGTACTGTACGAAAATTAACTTTTTTCCAGACTGAAAAGAAAAAAATCCCGTCCCAGGCACTTGATGCCCAGAACGGGATTGCATTCACCGAACTTTACTTATTTGCATTTTCTTTCGTAACCAGCTTCAATTCAGCAGGGATGGACTTCTCGATCTTCTTGCCGTCCAGCACATCACGTGCCGCCTGCACCGACAGCTGGCCGATCAGCTTAGGCTGCTGGGCAACCGTCGCCGTCAATTTTCCTTCCTGAATCGACTTAATCGCATCATCGTTGCCGTCAAAGCCGATGACCGGTATATCCTTGCCGGAGCTTTGGATCGCTTCGATGGCCCCCAGCGCCATTTCGTCGTTATGGGCAAATACCGCCTGCACGTCAGGGTTGCCCTGCAGCAGGTTTTCCATCACATTCAGCCCCTTGGAGCGGTCAAAGTCTGCCGCTTGCTTGGCTACAACATTAAGCTGCTTGTCAGCAATTTCATGGAAGCCTTGTCCCCGTTCACGGGTTGCGGAAGCCCCAGGTACACCTTCCAGCTCAATCACCTTCGCTCCCTCGCCAAGCTGATCTACGATATACTGCGCCGCCATACGG
The DNA here is from genome assembly GCF_046098255.1 of Paenibacillus jiangxiensis. Lineage (NCBI taxonomy): Bacteria > Bacillati > Bacillota > Bacilli > Caryophanales > Paenibacillaceae > Paenibacillus > Paenibacillus jiangxiensis. The sequence goes on along the minus strand of NZ_JBJURI010000016.1, from coordinate 10,095 downwards.
CCGCCTTTGACGTTATCAGATGCCACCAGTGCTGCAACCTCACCTTTGTCGGCCGAACGGTCCAGCGTAATGACCGGAATGCCAATGCTGTTGGCAGATTGAACAACGGTGGAAATGGCTGCAGAATCCGCCGGATTGATGAGCAGCACGTTTACACCCTGCTGGATCAAATCATCTACGTCGTTGGTCTGCTTCGCCGAATCGTTCTGGGCGTCAACGACAATCACCTGCATGCCCAGTTTTTCCGCTTCTGAAACTACCCCGTCCTTAAGGGATACGAAGAACGGGTTGTTCAGGGTTGAAACCGATAAGCCAATTTTCACTTGTCCCTGGCTTCCGCCGGAATTAGGCTTCGCCCAGCCCGGAGGCTCCAGGGAGCAGCCAGCCAGAACAATCATCAATGCACTAACAAGAAGGAATAAGCTTAGTTTTTTCATGTTCGTCTCTCTCCTTAAGCCGTTTTCTTGCGGTCCAGCAGGACGGCAATGGCAATAACGACACCTTTGACAACCATTTGATAGAAGGAGTTAACCCCCAGGAGGTTCAAGCCGTTGTTCAGAACACCGATGATCAGCACACCGATAAGCGTACCGACGATCCGGCCACGCCCGCCTGACAGGCTTGTTCCGCCCAGCACGACGGCAGCGATGGCATCCAGCTCATAGGACGTTCCGGCCGTTGGTTGTGCCGAGTTCAGACGGGAGGTCAGAATCGCTCCAGCCAATGCCGACAGCATGCCTGCCAAAGAATAAATCATGATTTTGACACGCGACACCTTAATCCCGGATATAATGGAGGCTTTCTCATTGCCCCCGATGGCGTAAGTTTTACGGCCAAAGGCTGTTTTATGCAGAACCATCCACAGAATCAAGAAGGTAATCAGCATCGTTACAGCCGGAACCGGAATACCGAACAGGTAACCGCGACCGAACAATTGGAACAGCAGGCTGTCGCCCAATCCCGTAATCGGGTTGCCGTCCGTATACACAAGTGTCAAACCTCTGAATACCGTCATCGTAGCCAATGTCGCAATAAAAGGAGCCATTTTGCCCTTGGTGATCATGATGCCGTTCACCATACCCATGACGCCGCCGAGCGCCACCCCGATGATGATGGACAGAATCGGATCTACACCGGACAGCATCATATTGGCGACAAAGGCGCTCGATAATGCAAGGATGGAGCCGACTGACAAGTCGATCCCGCCGGTCAGAATAACAAACGTCATGCCAAAGGCAATCAGCGCGTTAATGGAGACCTGGCGCAGCAGATTTAATATGTTAAGCGGTTCCAAGAAGCTGGGATTTAATACCGAAACAATAACGATCAGAATGATCAGTCCAAGCAGCGGCCCCAATTTTTGTGTCAGATTGGAAAGGCGGAAGCCGCCTTTGGCTGTTTTGTTGTCTTGCAAAGTTGTCATCTCATTGCCCCCCTGTGGCCAATGTCATAATGTTTTCCTGTGTTGCTTCTTCCTTGGCCAGCTCACCGGTAATGTGTCCTTCGTGCACTACCGCGATCCGGTCGCTCATGCCCAGCACCTCGGGAAGCTCCGACGAAACCATGATGATTGCAACGCCGCGGTCTGTCAGTTCATTCATCAGCTGATAAATTTCCCGCTTGGCACCCACATCGACACCTCGTGTCGGTTCATCCAGGATGAGCACGCTCGGACCGATACCGACCCACTTGGCGATGACCACCTTCTGCTGGTTGCCCCCGGACAGATTCCGGGCTGCCGTCTCCGAGGATTGGGTCTTGATCTGCAGCCGCTTGATCAGTGTGTCAACGAAGTCCTGTTCTTTCTTGGCGGAAATGAACCCTTTGGCTGAAAAGCTGAACAGATTCGGCAAGGCCATGTTCTCGCGGATGGAGAAATCCAGCACCAGCCCTTCATCCTTGCGGTCTTCCGTAATAAAACCGATTCCGTGTCTGACAGCATCGTCAGGCTTGCGAATGTGAACCTTCTTGCCGCGAATCAAAATATCACCGCTGTCCAAAACATCAAGTCCAAAGATGGCGCGCATGATCTCGGTGCGCCCTGAGCCCATAAGCCCGGAGAAGCCGAGAATTTCGCCCGCTTTTACAGAGAAGCTGACGTTCTGAAACAGTCCTTTGCGGCTTGCATTTCGCACCTCCAGCACAACTTCTCCATATGAAGGGTTACGGGCAGGATACCGTTCTGTGAGCTCACGGCCAACCATTTTGCGGACCACTTCATCAAAGTTAGTCTCCGGGATCGGCTTGGTATCCACGGTTTTCCCGTCACGCATCACAGTAATGCGGTCACAGATGGTGAAGATTTCCTCCATTCGGTGCGAAATATATACGATGGATACCCCGTTTTTCTTGAGCGAAGCGATGACATCGAACAGCTTGCGGATCTCGCGTTCCGTAAGCGCTGCAGTCGGTTCATCCATGATGATCACCTTGGCATCCGTCATCAGGGCCTTGGCGATCTCAATCATCTGCTGCTGTCCGACCGAGCATTCTCCCGCAGGGTGTTCCAACGGAATCTGAACCGCCAGCTTGGCGAATTGCTCTTCCGCGAGCGCTTTCATCTGCTTCGTATTGAGCAGTCCCAGGCTTGAAGTCAGCTCCTTGCCGATAAACAGGTTCTCAAGCACGGTCATTTCCGGCCATACGTTCAGCTCCTGATGTATGAAGGCGATTCCCTGCTGCTCCGCTTCCTTCGGGCTGCCGAAATAAGTTTCTTTTCCGTTAATCTCAATGGTGCCCTGATCCCGCTGATGCAAACCGATCAGAATGTTCATTAATGTTGACTTGCCGGCTCCGTTCTCGCCCATCAAGGCATGGACTTCGCCTTCCTTCAGTTCAAAATCCACTCCGCTCAGCACCTGATTCGTTCCGAACGCTTTATAAATGCCTTTCATCTGAATATGCATGCTGCAGCCCTCCTTTTAACCGAAATGGACACCCGCCTGCAAAATACAATTGGCAAATGGTGTCGCTTCTCCCGTGCGGATTACCGCTTTGGCGTGTCGGGTAAGCGCTTTAAACTGTTCGTGACCGACAGAAGCTTCAATCGTGTCGGCCCCGAATTTATCAGTAATAAACTTCATAACTTCCGGATTCTCATCCCTGATTTCTTTCGCCAGAATGACCTTCTCGATCACCATATCCTCGGCGACCAGGTCTACGACCTCCCGGAAGCCGGGAGTGCCCAGCTTTAAGGCCAAATCGATTTTGGGCACTCCATCGGGTACGGGCAGGCCAACATCGGCGATGACAATGATGTCCGTATGACCAAGATCAGACAGCACCTTGGAAATATGGCTGTTCAGTATTCCATGCTTTTTCATGACAAGCTCTCCTCTACTTCACGGCGTGTCGGCATGCCGCCCTGTGCTCCGAACTTGGTAACAGACAGCGATGCCGCCCGGTTGGCGAAGCGTATGCTTTCCTGCAGCGGTTTTCCTTCCGCCAGAGCGACGGCGAATGCGGCGTTAAATGTGTCGCCAGCGCCTGTAGTATCTACGGCTTCCACTTTGAAAGCCGGAACTACGATCTCCTGCTCCCCGTCAAAATAGCGGACTCCGTTGCTTCCCTCCGTAATAAAGAGCTTGTTCGGATATTTGCGCAAGGCCTCCGCCGGGGTCAAACCCTCAAACAATACTGCAGCTTCATGCTCGTTCGGTGTGATATAAGCAGTATTGTTGATAACCTCCTCCGGCACTCTTCTTACCGGCGCAGGATTCAGCAGCAGCGGGACTCCGCTCTCGGCACAAATGTCGCTCACATGAACAACCGTTTCCTCCGGAATTTCCTGCTGGATCAGTACAATGTCGGCGCTGCGGATCGCTTCAGCCGCCTTATCCACATATGCGGGCGTAACCTCATCATTTGCTCCTTTAACGAAGACAATACTGTTGTCGCCTTCCGCCAACACGATATGAGCTGTTCCGCTCTCCATATCTGTAACCGGTTCCACATACCGTGTATTTACAGAATTGGCTTTAAAATTATCCAAAATAACCTTGCTAAAATGATCGTCGCCTACCCGACCGATCATCGTTACCTCCGCACCGAGCCTTGCCGCAGCCACGGCCTGGTTGGCGCCCTTGCCGCCAGGAACGGTTTTAAAGCTTTCGCCCAGCACGGTTTCTCCTGCACCCGGACGCTTCGAGGATGTAACAACCAGATCCATGGAACTGCTGCCGATTACGCAAATTTTAGCCATTCGAAATCACCTTTCTCGTTGTGCCTCTTTCGATAAACTCGACGGGCATCTGTATATTTTTATGATCGATTGGAGCCTGTTCTATCAGCTTGATAAGCAGCTCGGCCGCTTCCCTGCCCATCTCGTAAGCAGGCTGACGGATGGTCGACAATGCCGGCGTCAGCAGGCTGCTCATGGGAATATCGTCGAAGCCGATAATCTGCAGATCCTCGGGTACCCTTCTTCCGATCCGCAGCGCTTCATGCAGCACCGCTGTAGCCGTAATGTCATTACTGGCAATGACCCCGTCGGTATCGCTGTGCTTGCTGAACAGCTCTTCCGCCCACAATGCAGCTTCGTTAAAAGAAAAGGACGTAGTCCGCACCACATGGTAGTCCATGCCAACCTGGCGGATCGCTTCGACCGCGCCTTCAAAACGATCCTGCGCAGTCCTGATATGTACCGGACCCTGCATGACCGCGATGCGGCGGCTGCCGCGATTGATGATTTCTCTGGCGGCCAGGCGGCCGCCTTCTCTGCCATCCGCATAGACAGACGGCCTATCCAGTGGTGTTCTATCAAGGAACACGACCGGGATCTTCAACTTTTCATATATTGAAGAGTGAGGATAATTCGTCGAAGAGATTAGACCGATAACATTATTTTGGATAAAAGTCTGGATATAATCCTGCTCTTTCTCTTCATCCTCATCGCTGTTTCCGAAAATCAGCCTGAAATCCTGCTCCTGCATCCGGTCCTCAACACCACGGGCCAGCTGTGGAAAATAAGGGTTGGCGATGTCCGGCAGCAGCAGGCCAATCAGCTTGGACTTGCGTTTGTATAAAGAACGTGCCACTTCATTTGGCGAAAAATTAAGCTGCTTGACGGCTTCCTCCACCTTCTTGCGTGTATCGGCGTGCACGTAGCCTCTTTCATTGATGACTCGTGACACAGTGGCTACCGATACGCCGGCCAGAACAGCTACATCTTTGATTGTTGCCATGATATGATCACCTCAATGTGTAACCGGTTACAGCATTAAAAATATCATACTTTTTTCTGTTTGACAATTTGTTTTTTTCTGGGAATCGCAAATTGCGTTATACGTAATGATCTTTTATAATGAGATAGTTGTAACTGATGGAGTTATAGCTATTCGGATATATTGGAGGTTTTCCTCATGATGATTGAAGTTTGGTCTGATTTTATGTGCCCTTTTTGCTTTATCGGCAAACGGCGGCTGGAAAATGCTTTGGCGCAGTTTGAGCATAGGGATCAGGTTAAGGTGCAGTTCCGCAGCTTTGAGCTGAATCCTGCCGCTGCCAGAGAATCAGAGTTTACCATGCCGGAGGAACTGGCAGCAAAATATGGCGTAAGCCTGCAGCAAGCCGAGGCGATGAATAAAAACCTGGAGGCTCAGGCACGGACTGTAGGACTCAATTACAACCTGAATGCGATCGTCCCCACCAACTCCTTTGACGCGCACCGCCTGACTCACTGGGCGGACACTCAGGGTAAAATGGCAGAGCTGAGCGAACGGTTGTTTAAAGCCGTACTTGAGGAAGCACAGCATATCGGGAGCGTTGAAGTGCTGGCTGATCTGGCCGGGGAAGTCGGCCTCGACCGTTCCGAAGCAGCTTCTGTTCTTGCCGGCGACAGCTTTACAGCGGAAGTGCGCAGAGACGAAGCGCAGGCGCAGCAGCTCGGTATTAACGGCGTCCCCTTCTTTGTATTAAACGGAAAGTTCGCCATCTCTGGTGCCCAGCCGGATGAAGTATTCGCTGATGCGCTGCAGCAGGCCTGGAACGAGCGCTCTCCTTTTACAATTGTAGAACCCAAAGACCAGTCAGACGGTGCTGTATGTACAGAGGATGGCTGTGAAATTCCGCCAGGAGACGGGAAAGAATAAACAAAATAAACAGCGGCAGCCATGAACGAAAAGCATCGTCCCGGGCTGCCGCTATGTTATTGAACTATTGATCCCCTGACACTTTTATAAACCTACTGTTCCGCTCTATTTCATCTTACTTAATTTCCCAATCGCCAATTGTTCGTCAGGCAAGAAAAAAATATCGTTTCCGCTATTGCATTCGTACATGAAGTCTTTAAAACTGCGGCTTGTATATGCTGAGAAATCGCCGATAATGGCGACCTTCACGCGATAATTGATGAACTTCTGCAGAATTTCGCCTGCGAGCCGTGTTTTCAAATCGAAAAAGCTTTCACTCAGCATCGATTTGGGGATTACAATGCGATCACAATCTGCTTCATACCTTACGGTTGCCACAAAATCCAATGCCGATTGAACATCCTCAATCCTGATCTCGCTGTCATTTACGACGGCAATAATCTCCCCGTTGGCTTCTATTTTTGCTATATTCATAATCCCCCTCCTCACGATAAGTTTACCCGGCAAGCCTATTTCTTCAGCTAATATATATTACCGACCGCCTGTTCGTCAATTTCCAGTTATGACAGCGGCACAACATGCCTTTCGGGAAGAAATACATTTTCCTTGGCAACGATCTCAGACGGATTATAGCCCCTCAGATCAATCTCGAAGGCGGACAGCCCGATATTCCATTTATCGCGGAAGCGCTGCGCATTTTCAAGAGACTGCAGCCTGTATTCCTTGGTTCGTGCTGTACCCGAAAAAGAGCCCTGCCCTTCATGATAAATAAACGTATCCTGTGCCACCCACAGCTTTTGGCCTGCAGCCCGTGCCCGAATGGAAAAATCGTCATCCTCATAGTTTCCCGGATAAAAGCGTTCATCCAGCCCGCCAATTAAATCCACAAGGCTGCGCCGGAACAGCATGCAAAAACCGATCAGCTTGTGCGGAAAAAAGCCCTGGCCCGCAAAAGCCTGTTTCCGTTCATGCGCATAGGAGTCAATGTCCTCGATGGACGTACCTTTCAGGTCATACACACATTGTATGGGAGCTACATTCGTCGACACCGGCCCTACAATTCCGCGCAGCGGATCAGCATTCAACGATTCCAGCAGCCCGGTCAGCCAGCCTGCCGTAACCACGGTGTCATTATTAAGCAGGAGAATGTAATCTCCGGCTGCAGACTTTATTCCCTGATTGCAGCCGGCGGCAAAACCTCTGTTCTCCTTGTTTTCAATCACCTTTGACTTGGGCACGGTCTTTAGATAGGCTGCCGTGTCGTCCGTTGAGGCATTGTCTATAAATATGATTTCAAAAGGAACATCCGTATGCCTGAAAATACTGTCAACACACCGCCGGGTCATGTCCGTTTTATTATGGGTCAACATAATGATGGATACCAAAACCATGCTGCTGATGCCTCCTTCTCATTACAATCCTGAAGTATCTAAAATAAAGGATACGATCGGGTTCAGAGGGGAATCTTCAGGAAGCAGGACCCCCAGACCGTTGTTGGAATGAAGCAGGTGAAGACGCAAGGGAACCGGGTACTGCTTTATAAAATCCTCCACTGCCGTAAGCACTCCATTCCGCTCTCCGTATTCATGTACCGCATTATGCACCATCCAATTAAAAGCTCCTTCCACAAGCGCTGACGAGCCAGGCACGATCCCCTTCAGTTCGCAGGCTTGACGGAACTCCTCCGGTACTGTTTCAGGATTGTAATACATATCTCTCCTTCCGTATGGCCAAGCCGTGTCGTGCAGCAGAACAAGCGGGAACTGTCCGCTTTTTTCAGCCATTTCGGACACTTGCTTTAACTCATGGTAAACGGTATACCAGTTATGGTCGCCGTCTATAAGAATCATGTCATAGCGTTCAATTTGAGGCAGTGCATTCAGGCTTAAATCCTGGTGAAGCTTGAACTTCTCTCCATACCAAAGCTGCGCCCATTCAATTTCAAACCTCGGCAGAGGATCGATCACATGACATACCGCATCGGTATGCTGGCAATAATCAAGCAGCTTCACGGTATTCAGGCCTGATAGTGATCCGATCTCAACAATGCTTTTTGGCTGATGGGCGGTTATGACGGGTTTAATCACCTTTTCCCAAAAACGATGCATTTATTTCTCTCCTTCAACCGGTAAATAGGTGTTCAATTTGTTTACCTTATGTTGAAAGGGAACAAAGAGTGATCAAGAACGTTCGTTCGCTTCTTTTTGGACGGAACGAGAGCAGACTTGGGAATTAGCTGGTATGATGCAGGATGGAGCTTTTAACTATTGTGAATTTTTCATATAGTGAATAATGATTTTGCGCTGTAATTTAATTTTTTTCAGAAAAAACCACTCTTTTCAGCCTGATTTCGCAGTATAATGAAAAGCATGCTGTGCTTTTTAGCTTTAATGAACCAGACAGAAAGAAGATGAACTTCCATGATTTTAACGATTTTGCTCAATGTTGTGCTACCCATTGTGGTGCTGATCGGCTTCGGCTGCATCATGCAGTATTCCTTCCGGCTTGATCTGTACACGCTTGCCAAAATCAATTTTTACTACATAACACCGGCAGTTGTGTTTTTCAGCTTGTATCAATCGAATATTTCGATGGTGCTGCTTGGTGAAGTGGCACTTTTCTACGCCATTTATATATTCATTCTTTTCCTGATCAGTTGGACGGTCGCACGCTCATTGAAATACTCTCCCGGCATGAGGGGAGCATTTACCAACAGCGTAATGCTGGACAATTCGGGCAATTACGGGATGCCGATCAATGAGCTGGTCTTTAGAGGAGAACCGACCGCCGTTTCCGTGCAGGCGCTTATCATGACCTTTCAAAGCTTTATCACGTTCACATACGGCACCTTCGTTGTCCAAAACGGCAGCTCCAACGCCAAAAAGATTTTGCTGAACTTTCTGAAAATGCCTGTTCCCTACGCGCTTATTCTTGGCCTGCTCTTGAATGTGCTGCATACGCCACTGCCCGCTATGCTGACCGAGCCCTTGGGATATATAAGCCGCTCCATGGTTGCTATCGCCCTGCTGACCCTGGGCGCGCAAATTGTACAGTACCCGTTCCGGCTGCGCCGGACCGCTGTATATCTCAGTATGATTCTGCGGCTGCTCGCCGGTCCGGTGGTCGGCTTTGCCATCATAATGCTGCTTGGCCTGAAAGGCGTGCCTGCCCAGGCACTGCTCATCGCTTCGGGGATGCCGACGGGTGTCAATACGTCCATTCTGGCAGAGGAATACAAGAATGAGCCGGATTTCGCGGCACAGACCGTGCTGCTCTCCACGATCGTCAACGTGCTTACGATGACAGTCCTGATTAATTTGGCCAATCATATGGGGTAATTCACTGTCAGGTGCAGGGGGTGCCGACCTTAGGTCGCGCACCTCTTTTTTCTGTTTCCGGTGGGAAGCTACTTGGGGCACAAAAGAAGATTCGGGGGAGAGCTTTTCTATTATGAATTTTTCATATGTTGAAAATAATAACTCAACTTTCGCAGAGTCTAAATCCACTTAAACCTTTGTAGCTACTGGGTTCTGAGGAATTCGAATCCCCTCCTTGCAAGTTTGCCGATTCATGCTCCGAAAGTTAACGCTTGATAGCAAGTCATGTGAACTCGCTGCCCGGAAGCTTTGCACGATTATCCCATTGGATCAGGTGAAGCAAACCAGAAAACCGGGAACCGAAAATATACTTTAGGCGCGTTAAAGAAAATAACGGATCAAATGAGGCGCGAAAATGCCTGTTGTTACGCTATTCAGGACAATCGAATGGGTCTATTATTTTTTTATCGTGCCTTATGGGCAAACAGATCGGTTCGAGATTATGAGGCGATCTCAGGAGAAAGCAAGCGTTTAGGTGATGTGAAACCGACCGAGAGAGAAGGAGGGAGCGGAGCAAAGCCCTGAAAAAATAAAAGACCCTGGCCCTCGTTGCCGCTTGAACCTGAATTTTTCCGATGTCCTCGTTCATGCTAACCCACACCGTTCAAGCCAAGCACATCATGCTCACC
>NZ_JBJURI010000015.1:0-151203 GCF_046098255.1 Paenibacillus jiangxiensis | reverse complement strand
TAGCCCCTTAATTTCTTTCGAATACCATCCTATTTTACTGATGAGGGTGTTCCAAAGTTTACTTTTGGGACACCCTCTTTCAAATTGTAACCTCAGGTATTAAATTCTTCCTTACCGTTTGGTTAGCTCGGCATCAGACAGCGGGTTGCGGTGGACGAATTCCCCAGCTTCATCCTCTTTTTCACTTTCCAATCCGTTATCCCAGCACGATCCGATCATCGGCCAGCTTCTCGCCGCTGATCCGCTCGAATTCGCCGAGCAGCCGCTCCACGGTCAGGTCCTTTTTCTGCTCCTCGTTCACGTCGAGGATAATGCGGCCCTTGTCCATCATGATCAGGCGGTTGCCCAGACGGATCGCCTGCTCCATGTTGTGCGTGACCATAAGAGTCGTCAGTTCCATTTCGCGCACAATGCTTTCCGTCAGCGTGGTGATCAGTTCTGCACGAGCCGGGTCCAGCGCAGCCGTATGCTCATCCAGCAGCAGAATCTGCGGCCGCGTGAACGTGGCCATCAGCAGGCTCAGCGCCTGCCGCTCGCCGCCCGAGAGCAGTCCTACCTTGGCACCGAGCCGATTCTCCAGGCCAATGCCGAGGCGCTGCAGCTGCTCCTTGAACACCTTGCGCTTAGGGGCGGTGATGCCAAAACCGAAGCCGCGCGATTTGCCGCGCGCATAGGCCATCGCCAGGTTTTCTTCAATAGACATGGTCGGTGCCGTGCCGGCCATCGGGTCCTGGAACACCCGCCCGATCCAACGGCTGCGCTTGAATTCAGGCAGTTGGCTGATGTTTTCGCCGTCAATGCGAACCTCGCCGGTATCCGGCTTCATCACGCCTGAAATAATGTTCATGAGCGTGGACTTGCCGGCACCGTTGCTGCCGATGACCGTCACGAAATCTCCGGGCTTCAGCTGCAGATTGGCGCCGATGAGCGCGATTTTCTCATCCACCGTTCCGGGATTGAACAGCTTTGACACATTCCTAATATCCAGCATCAGCGTCCGCCTCCCGTGCTATGATTTGCCGCCCCAAGCAGCTCCGCCGAGCGCTTCTTCGCCATGCTCTTCTGCTTCAGCACACGCCGCACCGTCGGGAAGACAAGCGCGATAATGACGATTATGGCCGTAATCAGCTTCAGGTCGGACGTCTCGAACCAGTCGATGCGCAGGGCAAATGTAATGACGATACGGTATACAATCGAGCCCAGGATGACCGCCAGCGTAGCCCGGAACACGGTGCGGGCGCCAAAGATGGCTTCCCCGATAATGACCGATGCCAGACCGATGACGATCATGCCGATGCCCATCGTAATGTCGGCAAATCCCGCTTGCTGGGCGATAAACGCGCCGGACAGCGCCACGAGCCCGTTCGACAGGCTGACACCGATGATCGTGGTCGTATCCGTATTCGCGCCGAAGCTGCGAATCATGCGTTTATTGTCACCCGTTGCCCGCAGCGCCAGACCGAGATCCGTCTTCATGAACAGATCCAGCAATATTTTAAAAATAATCACGATGACCAGCATGACAAAGGTAATCGACGAAATTTCCCATACCTTTCTGGGCAGGCCGGAGAACACCGTATCCGCTCCAAGCAGCGAAATATTCGGCTTGCCGCCGAGAATGCGCAGATTGATGGAGTACAGCGCAATCATCATCAGAATCCCGGACAACAGTCCGTTAATTTTACCTTTGGTGTGCAGCAGCCCCGTACAAGCCCCCGCCGCCAATCCGCCGGCAAAAGCCGCCAGACTGGCCACCCACGGAGATGAACCGTTCGATATCATCACCGCTGCAATGGCAGCCCCGGTAGTAAAGCTCCCGTCTACCGTCAAATCGGGAAAATCGAGAATTCTAAATGTAATATAAACGCCGAGCGCCATCAGTGCATACAACAGTCCGAGCTCTATCGCCCCGAACATACTACTCACAATGGAGACCTCCTTGTACAAAAAAAGATAGGGCGAATCTCTAGGAGCCGCCCTGAATTTCGTTACTCACTTCCTGTTTGGCCCATATGGAAGGCCGTGACCAGCTTTTTAATTATTCAATAATGTCGTTGTCTGGGTCCTGTACCTTGGACTTCATGGAATCCGTAACCTCAACGCCCTGCTCTTTGGCTGCTTTCACGTTCAGGATCAGATCCAGCTTGTCAGGGAAGGTAACGGGCATATCCCCGGGATTAGAGCCGTCCTTCAGAATTTTGGCTGCCATTTCTCCTACCTGGTACCCGTGATCATAATATTTGAAGCCGACAGTAGCCATAGCACCCTTCTCAACCGTATCGCGGTCGCTGGAGAAGAAAGGAATGTCGTTGTCATTGGCCACCTGGATGATCGTATCCACGGCGCTGACCACCGTGTTGTCCAGCGTGATGAAGAAGGCATCCGCCTTGCCGACGAGTGAGTCCGCAGCCTGCTTCACCTCGGAGGTGTTGGTCACAGACGCTTTGACCAGCTTGATACCGTGAGACGCCAAAGCCTTCTCAGCATTGTCCGCCATCACGACCGCATTTGGCTCTCCTTCGTTGAGGATGAGACCGACGGTTTTGACATCAGGCAGCTCCGAAGCGACGAAGTCCATCAGCTGCACGATCGCCTCCGGATTCGTATCCGAGGCTCCTGTAACGTTGGCGCCCGGCTTTTCCAAATCGCTTACGATCTTGGCTCCGAGCGGGTCAGTAACCGCTGCGAACAGCACCGGTTTGTCCTGAATCTGCTGTACAAGCGCCTGTGCCGGACCCGTGGCAATGGCGAGTGCGAGATCGCTGTCGCCGTCCGCAATCTTCTGCGCGATGGACAGATTCGTCGTTGCATCTCCCTGCGCATTGTTATAATCTACCGTCAGGTTCTTTCCTTCTTCAATACCGGCATCCTTGAGGCCTGCGAGGAAACCTTTGCGGGTTTCATCCAGGGACGGATGCTCCACAATTTGCGAAATGGCAACCTTATACGTTTTACCTTCCGCGCTGCCGCCGCTTTGCTCTGTTCCCGAAGCCTGTTCTCCGCTGCCGCTGTTGCCGCCGCAGCCTGCTGCAGTCAGCAGAAGACCTGCCAGCGTCAGGGACATCCACATCTTTTTCATCTTACCTAACCCCTCTCTTTAGTTAACCAATAGTATAAAAAGTTCATCTTGCAAGCTTATAAAGCATGATTGTTCAATGCTTCTACGCATCGTTGCTTTTACCGGACAAAGCGATAAAATATGCAAAATGCTGCCGGGCACACCGACAACATACAGTCGTTGATTTTTTAATATTAAGCGGTAATGTGATGCTCGTCAATTGTTATGACACAAAAAATCAAACGCTTTTACGGCTGTCCGCCGTTCAAGCGTTTGATTGACCTGTCACCCGTTTCCCTTGGAGCTCACCAGCGCATTCAACTGCTCCAGCAGATTGCTTCCGCCAGACAGCGAAATGTTGCCGATGTTCTCGCTGATTTTCTCCAGGAACTCCAGTTCTTTCAGACGGTACAGGGTAGAGTTCTCATCCATCAGCTTCGCCGTGTTCAGCAGGCTGCGGGTAGAAGCCGTTTCCTCCCGGCGCATAATGAGGTTGGCCTGCGCCTTTTTCTCCGCCAGCAGCACCGTGTTCAGAATGTCCTTGATCTCGCCCGGCAGAACGATGTCCTTCACCCCGGCAGAAAGGAACCGCACTCCGTATTCCCCGCTTTTCTCGGACAGACGGGACAGGATGAAGTCCGCAATCTCCTGCTTTCTGCGCAGCAGATCATCCAGCTTCAGGGTGCCGACATATTCACGCAGCATGAGCTGCAGCAGAATATAGATCTGGTCCTCAAAATCCTTGAACTCCAGTGCGACCATCGGGTCGGTGATTCGGTACTGGCAGACGAAGTTCAGACGCAGCGTGATTTTGTCCTCAGTCATGATCTCCTGCCCGATCAAGTCCAGCTGCTGCTGGCGCAGATCAATTGTTCGCACCGCAGCCGTCACCGGACCCTTCCAGAAATAATATTTGCCAGGTTCAAGCTCACGCTGCAGCACATTGTTGTAATAGAGCATGCCCCGCTCATAGCTCGCAACCTCCTGCATGTACCAGAAGCCCGCCGTTTTCGGCAGTACCGCACGCTCGACCCCGGGACCGAGCTCCGGCTCACGCACATCCACCATGACGAATTTGTGCTCCTTCAGCACATTCCAGAAAGCATATTTGCCCGCTGTCAGCAGCTCTACAAATCGATCGTCCTCATAATGAAGGACATATTCGTAGTCCTGTACCTGGACGATGGTGAGCTGCTCCAGCAGCTCCTCGTCCTGCAGAAACAGATTCAAATCCATGTCAGGCACGAAAAAGGGCTCCGCCGTGCTCATGACCGTCACCGTTTCCTCCTGAAAGGTTTTTAGGCGGTAGGTCCCCGGCTGCAGCAATTTCACGTAGCTTCCTTTGCGGAACAGCAGACCGCGCTCACCGGATGTAATCGTAATTTTCTTAAACATATGCGTTCACTCCTCTATGTAAAAGCAGGCGGAAAAAGCCGCCGCAGCTTTCGGATATGCAATTCGTGCGTTTGCGTCTTGTTGGTGGGACCTGCGCCTGGAATCCCTCCGGAATGCGGGCGGGGCCGCGCTTGAGGGAGGAATGGCGGCTACCGTCTCCCGGGAAGGGAAGTGAGTGGGACCACGGACTCGAGATTGCAGCCCGGGGCTCCACCCACTTCTTCGCGGGCTGTGGCGGCGCCTGTTCCAACCGGTATCCGCGGGCCACATAGCCAGCATTCCGGCTCCTGCCGTCATGGCCAGGTGTGGGATTCCTGTGCAGGTTTTCTAATAGTTTTTCTCGATAACAAATCGAATCTTTACCAAAGTCGCGTGACAGGCGAGTGGGAATCGAACCCTGATGGATTGAGCCGAAAGAGCATACAGGATACCTCTGCCCCACGGGGCGGGCACTGCGGGACGTCCGAAATCCCTGCCTCGGTAATGCTTTCCGCGTCATCAACCTCCTTCATCATCGCTTATAACCGGCCCGGCGAACATGGCGAAAGTATTACGATGAGCAAAATATTGCACATCAACAGCAAAAAAAACGCCCTGATCCAAAGAAAGATAAACAGCTTCCTTCCCGATCAGGACGTTTCCAATATACGCTTTTCCAAATCTACTTAGTCCGCAAACTCCCATGCCGGATTCCAGACTACCTCCCATAAATGACCGTCAGGGTCCTGAAAATAACCTGAATATCCTCCCCAGAAAGTATCATGCGCAGGAACCTTGATCACCGCGCCTGCTTTCTTCGCCTCTTCCATGACCTGATCCACTTCTTCTTTGCTGGCGACATTATGCCCGATTGTAAATTCACCGGGACCGGCCGCCTGCAGCGGTATCCCGGCGTCATGCGCGAGCGACTTGCGCGGCCAGACAGCCAGCTTCACACCTGCCTGCAAATCAAAAAAGGCAACAGCGCCATGCTCAAACTCCTGCCCGACAATCCCCTCCGTCGGCAGTCCCAATCCGTCACGATAAAAGGCCACTGCCCGCTCCAGATCATCCACTCCCAATGTAAGTACAGAAATGCGCGGTTTCATAATTAAAGTCCCCCTTGTTCAAATTTACACCTATGCTTCCGTTTTCAGATTAACAATGATTCACTACTTAGGATTGTATAAATCGGACATGCCACCAAACTCTCCGAGCGCCACCAGCGGCGAAGCCCCGTAAAAACGGTTGAAGTCCCGTATCATATGAGCCTGATCATAATAGCCATAATCCAAAGCAAAGGCGGCGCCTCCGATCCTTCCCGCTTTTTGTATACCGTTCATGGCCGCCTGAAACCGTACCACATCGCTGAATCTCTTCGGGGTTGTCCCGATCCGCTGCTGAAAAATACGATTCATCTGCCTTGTGCTGATGACCTCTCTCGCAGCCAGCTCTTGTATGCTCGTATTGCCTCTGCCGGTAAAAATCCAATAGAGCAGGTTGCTCATCAGACTGTCGTTCGCTGTTTTTCCGTTGCCGATTCCAGTTAACAAAAACGATTCCATGAGCCGGACTTTGCCCGCAAAGGAGTTTTCTTCAAATACCCTCTCCCCGATTTCCCTGACCAGTTCAGGCCATACGGCGTCCAAAGCTAAATGAGAATTGGCCGTTTCCCCCAATGGCAGGCCAAGCAGCGAGTGAGCTCCACCCGGAAAAAACCTTACCCCGAACGTCCGCTTCGGATCATCGAAGTCGTAGTCAATGGCAAAAGGCCTGTCCATAAAACCTGAAAACAAGATGCTGTATGTATTTCTGCGGATATCATGTACAAACAATATATCGCTGCACCCGTCCGGAACAACCCGATCCACCGCTCCCTCCTGAGGCATT
This sequence comes from Paenibacillus jiangxiensis, assembly GCF_046098255.1. Lineage (NCBI taxonomy): Bacteria > Bacillati > Bacillota > Bacilli > Caryophanales > Paenibacillaceae > Paenibacillus > Paenibacillus jiangxiensis. The sequence goes on along the minus strand of NZ_JBJURI010000015.1, from coordinate 144,881 downwards.
TTTAAAAAGTAAGCTGTTCCCGTTACCGCACTCTCCGCCGTCATCGGCTCGGACATCCAGTAACAGGCCACAAACGGGGCCAGCAGCCTGGAAGGCGGCCTTTCCATATACTTATTTGACGGGGTTCTTCCGTTAGCCTGTTGCGGACGGAACAGGGTATACAGTGGCGGTTGCACAACGAAGTCTCCTTTTACCATCATGTTCACACTCGGCCCGATTCACTCATTTTCACCAAACAGCTCCCTGATCATTTTATCCTTATTGTTCAGAAACTCTTTCATAATGATATAGTGATCCGTTTCCTCCAGTGCCTTGATTTCAATGCCATCCGGATGCAGATTATAAATACGAGCCCCCGGGTAGGCCATCAGAATCGGCGAATGAGTGGAAATGATAAACTGGGAATTCTGCCTGACCAGCTCATGAATGCGTGCCAGCATGGCCATCTGTCTTAAAGGGGACAGCGCGGCCTCCGGCTCATCCAGAATGTACAGACCGTTGCCGCCAAAACGGTTCATGAAAGCCGCGAAAAAGGATTCCCCATGCGACTGCTCATGCAGCGAATTTCCTCCGTACGAAGCTTTAATAAGAGGGCCGCTGCACGGCTCCCTGTCCATCTCGTCGATATTCGTAGCCACATTGTAGTAGCTTTCCGCCCGAAAAAAGAATCCGTCACGCGCCCTGCGCGTCCCCCGTACCAGCCGGATATACTCATGAAGTTCTGAATGCGTGGCCTGGGTTGAGAACGAAAAATTTTTCGTTCCACCCTCCGCATTGAACCCCCACGCAACGGCGATGGCCTCCAGCAAAGTGGATTTTCCCATTCCGTTTTCGCCTACGATATAAGTGACACCGGGGTGAAATGGCAGCTCCTTCAGCTTTCGGATCGGCCCCAGATGAAACGGATATTCCCCAAACGATGGCACACGATTTCTATCCAGCTCGATTTTTCGCAAAAAGGGGTCCCGCCCCTGCATATACAAAGTCATCCCTCCAAACGGGTTCGGTCCTGCCAATCTCCAGTTGCTATTTCTATTTTTCCGCCCCAATATGCTAATGTATAGATTATACATCAGTGTGAACGCTTACAGCCAAGACAAGCAAACCATTTGCCGATGTACTTCTATGGGCTAAACCGCAATTCGTGGAAGTTTTTCTTGCGATATCAGGAGGCTGGTACTTCGATTATTATACTACCTGATATCTTCAAACACCGGTTCAACCGGCTATAAGGAGACGATGGATATGAATTTAAATCACAGTCTGGAGAAATACGCGGAATTGGCGGTGGAAGTTGCGGTGAACCTGCAGCCTGGGCAGGAGCTGTGGATTCAGGCTCCCATCCACTCGCCCGAGCTTGTCCGGCTCATTAGCCGCAAGGCTTACGAGAAGGGAGCTTTTCAGGTGCATATTGAGTGGGTTGACGAAGCGAGCACGAAGCTGATGTACGAGCTGGCGCCTGAAGAGGGACTGCGGGAATTTCCACGCTGGAAAGTGCAAGCTTATGAGGAGATTGCGGAAAAAAACGGGGCCTTTCTGTTTATCCAATCCAGCGATCCGGAGCTGCTGCGTTCCATTGATCCCCGGCGCGTCGCCCTTCGTTCAAAGGCTTCAGGCGAAGCCTTGAAGAAGTGGGAGGATTACGAGGTCTCCTACAAAATGACCTGGTCCATTATTGCCGTCCCATCCCTCGCGTGGGCGCGCAAGGTTTATCCGGAGCTAACGCCGGAAGAGGCCGTGAATTCCCTTTGGCAGGCGATATTCCGCTCCGTCAGGATTGACCAGCCGGAGCCCGTGCAGGCCTGGCACAATCATAACGAAGCCCTGCGCCGGCAGAGAGAACTGCTAACCGCGAAACAATACCGCAGGCTGCATTACCGTGCATCCGGCATAGAGCTGACGGTCGAGCTGCCGGACTCCCACATCTGGCGCGGCGGCGTGGCCGATAACGAGCAAGGGCATGCCTTCAATCCCAATGTGCCAACCGAGGAGGTCTTTGTTACGCCGCATAGAGAAGGAACGACCGGTGTCGTTCGCAGCACCAAACCGTTAAGCTATCGCGGCAGCCTGATCAATAACTTTACACTCCGTTTCGAGCAAGGCAGGGTGGTGGATTTTGAAGCGGAGGAAGGGTATGAGGCATTGAAAAGTATATTAGACATGGATGAAGGAGCGCGTTATCTGGGAGAAATTGCGCTTGTCCCGCATAGCTCTCCCATTTCCGGCGAAAATCTGATCTTCTATAATACATTGTTCGATGAAAATGCCTCCTGCCACCTGGCCTTGGGCCGCGGCTTTGCTTCCTCCCTGGAGAATGGCCGTTTGCTGTCCAATGAGCAGCTCGCTGCTGCGGGAATCAACCAAAGCCTGGTCCATGTCGATTTCATGATCGGTTCAGCATCCATGGACATCGACGGAGAAACGCGTGACGGACGCATAGAGCCGATTTTCCGCAGCGGCGCCTGGGTGCTTAAAGAGGATTAGACGGCAGAAAAGTTTACTACCTCTCCATCCTTGATCGTATACAGCTTGGCGCGATGCTGCTCCAGCATTTTCAGAAAACGTATGAACTCATGCATATTATCCGTCACCCGCGAAAGGTCAGCCGTTAGCAGGGCAGCAGCTCCCGTCTCCGCAAGCTGTCTGCCCAGCGGCTCCCACGTCCCGCCTTCCTGCCCGTCCAACTCATGCACGCCAGCTTGAACCCACTGCTGTGATTCAGCATAGGAGAGGCATCGTTCCACTTCGGACACTCCGCTGCCTCCAGCCTCCTGATCTTCCCTCACTAGAATAAGAACCTTCATGACTCCCTCCTCAGCCCGTATGTCCAGTATAGTTCTACTACTACTGTATGGCGGACTGGGGACGAACATGTATCAGGGTACGGGACCAGCCAATGCAATCCCCTACTTCAATAACTTCACTCTTGCTAGCAGCTCTTGCACGTCATTTTGCGACTTTAGAATGATTATCTCTTTTTCCTTCGATAATCGATTGAGCTTTTCTAAAATTATTGGTTTTTGTTTATCAGGATATTTCCAGACCCATTTCAAAAATCTAAAATTGATTCTTTCTTCGCATCCTTCCCCCATGTCTTCCCTCTTTTTATTGCGGTATTGGAATCTTCTCTTGAGAACACGGTAAAGGCATACCCATTTTGACAAATCAAAAAAAATAATCGTGTCTGCAGCCTGCAGTCTAATGTCCATTGTAGAGCCATAGTTACCGTCGATAATCCAACTCTTGCGACTTATCAGTTCCTCTTGAACGGCTTTCTGCTCCTCTGTGGGTGTGCCGATCCAGCCGGGTTTCCAAAAGATTGCATCTAAATGATAAACTTCTATAAATAAGATTTCGCCTAATTTTCGAGCCAATGTTGATTTGCCAGAACCCCCAGATCCTATAAGTATTATTTTTTTCATTGAACCTCCGTGAAAAAAGAAGAAATTGCAGCAAAAATCATGCCCTTCTTCCTGTGCCTACCCTGTTATCTGTATAAGTCCTTAAGCCAGGCGGCGGCAAGGTCGATCCATATCTGACACCGTTCATTCACATGTTGGGGTCCTGTGGCGGTCGTCTCATCGGCCAGGGACAAGCCATGCACTCCTTGCGGAAAAACATGCAGCTCATAAGGAACCTGATGCTCTGTCAGCGCTGCAGCAAAATCCAGTGAATTCCGGACGCTTACGACCGGATCGTCAGCTGTATGCCATAGGAAGGATGGCGGTACCGACGCATCGACATGCAGGTGGAGCCCATACTGATCTCTCAGCTCCTGTTCAGGATGCGGCGTACCGAAAATATTCGCAAAGGTCCGCTCTGCTTCGGTCAAGCCCTGCTCTGCCGTCGAGGCGGCGCTGCGTGGCCAGTCATTAAAATGAATGACCGGATACGCAAGGATCAGCGCGTTTGGCTTAAACTTGGCGGGTTCTTCCTGCAGTGCCTCATAGATGAACGGCTTGTTCCAGAGAACACCTGAAGCCGCAGCCACATGGCCCCCTGCCGAAAATCCGCATACCGTGATCTTCTCTGCATCCACCAGCCATTCCTCCGCTCTATCCCTTAAGAGTGCTATCGCCCGCGCCGTATCCAGAAAAGGCTGCGGAAACCGCGCTGCCTGCCCCACCGAATATCTCAGCACAAATGCATGAAAGCCCTGAGCGAGGAAACGGAGGGCGACAGGCTCGGCCTCCCGGTCGGAGGTGTGGTTGTACCCGCCGCCGGGACAGATAATGACCGCAGGGCGCCGCCGGTCTGTGCCGAACTGCCCGGAGTTATGCAGGAGGTAGGTTTGCAGATAAACGTCTTCATTTTCTTCACTCAGCTTTATTTTTTCCGTGATCATTTACGATTTGCCCCTTCCCGTATTCAATTATAGGTATATCTATAGTCTATATTTTTCCTGGATAATGTTCTATAGTTTGATTTACCCGGCCGGGAACTTTACGTAAGAGGTAAGCTTGAGGAGGATATTGTGCAGATTCGTTTATGGAATAACAATTTGAAGGTTCGGTTAATCGGAGAAGCCTTGTTTAACATGCTCTTTTGGATGTACTTTCCCTTTATAACCGTCTATTTCGGTCAGGCACTGGGTAATGATGTGGCGGGCATGTTGATGACCGTGCCTCCGGTCTTCAGCATCCTCGGCGCGCTGATCGGCGGAGCTCTGGCGGACCGGGCGGGACGGCGTCCCATCATGCTGCTGGGTGTGTCGCTTCAGATGGTGATGTTCGCATGTTTTGCCATGTCGTCGTCTCATTGGATCGATTATGCCGCTTTTATCGGCATTGGTCTGGGAGTGGCCATCTACAGGCCCGCAAGCGCCGCCATGGTTGCCGACCTGGTTCCCTCAGAGCACCGCCGGGAGGTATTCGCCACGTTTTCGACAGCCAATAACCTTGGCGCCGTGCTCGGGCCTGCACTGGGAGCCGTCTTCTTCTTCCATTACCGGCAGGAGCTGCTGTGGACCTGCTCAGCCATTCTGCTGCTGTATTTTATCGCCATTTATTTCATGGTTCATGAAACATCACCGCCATCCGGGAATAAAGCGGAGGTTTCCGCTTCGATCTCCAGTGTATTCAGGAAACAGTGGCAGAGCTATGGCATTATTTTTCGGGATAAGGTATTCCTGGTGTATACGCTGGCAGGCATTTGTGCAATGGTGTCGATCCTGCAGTTGGATCTCTATTTGCCCGTTTACGTGATCAATGAGGTGCCTACCCAACCCTTTTTTCCGTGGATTGCGGATTCGCCCGTACTCACAGGCACGGATATCTTTGGGTGGGTGCTGGGCTTCAACGGCCTGTTATTTGTTCTCTTTATCCTTCCGGTTACCAAATGGCTTGGCAGCTGGAAGGAGCGGAATGTATTTATTCTGTCTTCGCTGCTGTCGGGGGTAGGCACCTTTGCTCTCGGTTTGGGCAGCAATATATGGTACCTGTTTTTCGTTACGGTGATCTTTACTTTCGGGGAAATGGTACGCTCTCCGGTGACACAGAGCTTTATCAGCCGTTATGCCCCGGAGCACGCAAGAGGCCAGTACATGGCAGCGGACAGCCTACAGCCCACGATCGGGAGGTTTTTGGCGCCAATCACCGTGTTTCTGTCCACCTGGGTGCCGCCGCTGGGTGTACTCAGCCTCATTTTGTTGTTTGCACTCATCAGTGCCCTATTATATATTCAGCTGTTCAGGATGTATGTGGAGCATCCGGAGCAGCAGCGTGGTTAAGCTCCTTGCGTGCAAAATCGATAAAACGCCGCATGTCCTCCGCAGATGCAAACCCGGCCTGAGCCGATTGGTTATTGCCTCCGCCTTTGCCGCCGAAGCTGCTCAGATGCTGCTTGAAAAAAGCGCCACACGCGACATCCGGCGATCCTTTGTGGGCCAGCAGGAGCTTGTTGTCCGCTTCTGTAGCCAGCAGAACAAGAATGTCCCGGCCGCTGGTCAGCTTGGCGGCGAAAGGCTGCAGCTCCTTGGCGGGCTTGTCCGCAAATACATGCACCAGGACAGGTCCTTCTGCCGCTGCAAGCAGCTCCTTCATTTCATATTCGTCAAGCCGCTGCTGCAGCTCATCCACACGAGTCCGCAGCCGGACCTGTTCCTGCTCCCATTTTTCAAATCGGTCCAAGATATCATGACGGCCTGTGTTAAATTTTCCTGCTACACATTCGAGGATACGCAGGCTTTCGTTATAATCCTGAAGCGCACGGACTCCACATTTGAAATAGATTCGGGTATTCCCCTTCTGCTTGTCCGTCTTGAGCAGCTTGATCAACCCCAGCTCACCGGTCCGGCTAACATGCGTGCCGCCGCAGGCGTTATGCTCGATGCCTTCGATTTCGACGATGCGGATATTCTCTGTTACCTTCGGCTGTTTCACCAGCGTGATGTTCTGCAATTGCTCTTCGGTCACAAAATAGCTGCTGATGACACGATTGCGGCAGATTTCCGTATTGACTTCCTGCTCCACCGCCTCCCTCTGCGCACGGTTCAGCTCCGGCAGCTCAATATCGATGGTGCATTCCTCCTGGCCCAGATGAAAGCTGACTGTCTTTGCGCCAAGGAGCCTGAGAATGACCGCTGACAGCAAATGCTGACCGCTGTGGTGCTGCATATGGTCCCATCTGCGACTCCAGTCCAGCTTGCACACAGCGTCCGTCCCTTCCGGCATTCGTTCTACTTCATGGAATACCGTGTCTCCCTCGCTGAACACGTCCAGTACAGGGATTCCGTTCAAGGTTCCAGTGTCGCAGGGCTGGCCCCCTCCGGCAGGGTAAAATGCCGTTTCCTCCAGCACAACCAGCTTCCGCCCGTCTCGTTCAAGCTTCTGCGTGATTTCGCTCTCCCATTCCGTTATGTATGCGGAGTCGTAATACAGCTTTTTGGTCATATTTTTTCCTTTCCAGCTTGTTCAGGTATATATTCAATCAAATCAGACAATTCACAATTGAAGGTATCGCAAAGCTTAAACAGGGTTTCCAGCTTTACCGTTTCGATGTTCGTTTCCCTATACAGTTTGTTAATTGAATTTCGGCTCAAACCCGACTTCTGCATCAACTCTTTTATATCATCTATTCGATGCTCAGCCATGAGTAGTCTTAGATTGCATTTGATTACAGACATCAATTTCACCTCCATGATACTATATTATCTATTAGACCTAGCTTCATCAATGAAAAGCGAACAATGAACTCTATAAAGTGAAGGTGATTGCTTGAATAATAAAAATAAGAGAGGGCGACGTATGGCTATAAGTTTACGTGAAAGACCAATTCTGCAAGGAAAAGACGCAGGACGCTTTTTAGCCAAAAAAAGAAGAATGAAGAATTCATGAAAAAATATGCTGCAAAAAAAGTTAAGGAGTATTATGAGCGATTGTCTAAAGAGTGAATCCCTTTCGGGTTATCTGGTGGTTTACATCGGTAACATAACGGTTTTCTCTTTGATAGCACTAAGCCCCCAGTCATTCACATCCTTGAATATTTTGCCCTTATTGTGGTAATGTATAAGCAAAGAGCCGAAGTGCTGTTACACTCCGACTCATCACATGATCTGACCGCGTAAAAGACGGTTGGCTTGTGACAAGGTGACGATCAGAAAAAGTAGACCGCTATCCCTGTTCAGGACGGTCTACTTTTTCTTTAAGTAGGTGAGAAGCGCTAGAATGAAACTCCCAAACGCAAAGAGGATTAGGAATACATCTTTTACTTCGATCACTAGCACCACCTCCTTTCGGAGATGATTGCCAACCGCCCATTAGCCGACTTCGACCATGTTACATAAATATACCATAATAACAAAAAAGAGTGGTAGCAATTTTAAACCCACATTGTTGGCCATGATCTCGGCCACTCGTAATCAAAGATGAAATAAAGAACAAGTATCAAAAAGTTCCGTGGAGGAATATGATCGGATATTCCATAATGACATACTCCTTGCCGCCTTTTACAAACGTCTTTCCTGTTTCCCTCAACCCAAACTTGCGGTAAAATCTCGCCTTCTCTCGGCGGGCGTTGCACCAGATCCGTTTTACCCCCGCCTGCTCAGCTTCTTCCATCACATGCCGCAGCAGCCTGCTGCCGTAGCCCTTACCCTGCTCCGCCTCCAGAGTCGCAAACTTGCGGAATTGGGCTTCGTCCTGATCAATAAACAAGGAAACGACCGACACCAGCCGCTCCCCTACGAAAAGCCCGTAATGCCAGCCCCTATCGTCATCCTCCAATTGAACATATGCAAGCTCTCTGTCAGGCCACATCACCTCATGCCTGATGCGCCATGCGTTTTCCTTATCAATACTGCGAATATCCAACGCTTCTCCCGCCCTTCAAAATTCCTGTCGCTTCATTATAATAGCGACGCCGCTCTTGTTCCAGATAGGAGGACGAGACAGGCCGCCTAATAACCGCCCGCTAAAATCTGGGTTTTACAAACTTTTACGTCCACGTAACATTTCCCTCAACGTCTTCCCGCATACTTAGTGGTGCCAATTCAAAAGAGCGGGAGGCATAAAAAAACATGCTGCAGCTTCACATATTACTGTCGGGTACCCGACAGATTCATATCGTTTTTTCTCCTATACTGGGCTTGGGTTCGTCGATGAAAGCAGCCAGGCTGTGCTTGGTGGACAGAAGTGGAGGCGGATGCGGCAATGCTTGATTTAGCGGCAAAAGCTGTCTCTTCCTGGCCGAAAGCGCCGAAACGCTCCAGCGACTCGGTGTATGCCCTGCACCGCAAATACGGAACCTTGCGAAGGTTTCCGAAGGGTTCGTTTGTCTTTACCAAAGGAAGCGTTCCTGTCGGCTCCTATTTCATCGAAAACGGACTGCTCAAGGTATGCCAATTTACCGAGGAAGGACGGGATGTGACCTTTTTCATCCGAAAAACCGGGGACGCCTTCGGGCTTGCGGAAATTATCCTGGGGCAAAATCATCCCTGCTACGCCCAGTGCTTGCATGACAGCCAGATATGGGTGCTTGACGCGGCCATTATTCAGGAAAAGATCCATTCCGACCATGAGATCATGAGTGACATCCTGTATACGATGACCGACCGGCTCATTCACCATCAAAGTACGGTTGAACTGCTGATTTCCAAGCCCGTGCCGTGGCGGCTCGCTTGGCTGCTCCAGCAATTGGGCACGCCCGTCGGTGATGGCAATTCCAGAATCGAGCTGGTACTGAACCATGAAGAGATATCCAACATGATCGGATGCACCCGGCAGACGGTTTCAGAATTGCTGAGCAAATGGAAGGCCCAGGGCATCATCAGTTATGACCGGAAGCATATCGTGCTCCACAATGTACAAGCGGTATTTGGCTCCGGTAGCATAAATTAAACCTTTTTACAAGCATCAGACAGAGAAAGTAGTGGAATCCATTGTTGAGAATTATTTTGGATACGGATATCGGAACCAACGCGGACGATGCGGTGGCGCTCGCTCTGGCTCTTAAATCACCGGAGATCCGTATTGCAGGCATCACCACCGTCTACGGGAAAGTCCGGACCCGCGCGTTAATTGCGCAAAAAGTGCTGGACCTGTGCGGAGGCGGGCATATCCCTGTATGTCCCGGTATCGAGCTGCCGCTCCTCCGCAACCGTCCCCTGCTCAGAGCGGGAATCGAGGGAAGAGGCATGAATCTGGAGGATAACGGCAGCAAGTTTGACAAACATGCGGTCGATTTCATCGTGCAGACAGTGATGGAAAATCCCGGCGAAATCACGCTTGTCATGATCGGCCCGCACACGAACGTTGCAACAGCCATGATTCGCGAGCCGCGCATTGCCGAGTGTGTGAAGCAGATTGTCATGATGGGCGGTGTCACCCGTCTCGCTCCTAACGGCAGCGATCTATCCCCGGTCGAGCATAATATCCAATGCGACCCGGAAGCGGCTGCGATTGTTTTTGCAAGCGGCGCTCCCATCCTGATGCTTGGGCTGGACGTGACCCGGCAGGCCGCGTTTTCCAGGGAGGAAGCGGATCTTATGGGGGCCAGCGGAACCCCGCTTACAGGAATCCTTGTGCGCATGATGCATGACTTTATGGACTATATGGAGCGGGATTTTTCATATATGTGCGACCCGCTCGCTATCGCTGTGCTGCTCGACCCTACATTGATCTGCACCAAACGGATGAACATCCGGGTCCTGTGCGAGCGCGGAGAATTTTCCGGGCAAACGATTGCCGAGGCAAACGCAGACGGGAATGTGGAAACAGCGCTTGAGGTGGACACGACCCGTTTTTTTGAACTGCTGAACCAGAGATTATTTCCACGAGATCCATCCCTGCTTTAAAAAAAGCATACTCTTTACATCATAAATCGAGGTGGAACGTACATGATTTCCAAACAACCAGTAAAACGCTTTGCCGCCTGGTGCGCACCCCTGCTGACGGCAGCCGTCCTGTTTACAGGCTGTTCCCAGGGAGCCGGCACAACTGCGGATTCTGCAAGCTCGAGCGGACAAAGCTCCTCCAGCGCTTCGGCAGCAACAGAAATATCGTTTGAGGCCTATTCCAATTATGAGAAACCACTCACGAAGGTGGTCGAAGCTTTCGAGCAGCAAAATCCGGATATCAAAGTCAAAATGAATCTCGTTCCGATCGATCAACTAACGGAAACGATCGAAATCAAGCTCAGCTCCAAAGCCAAGGATTTGGACGTGCTGTTTGCTGATACACCGCTGGTCATGAACTATTCCGTGAAAGGTTATCTGGAGCCGCTGGACTCGCTGCTCCCGGCCGACGCCAAGGTCAAATGGACGAAATCCGCCGTGGAGACGGTGTCGTACAAAGGCGAGCTCATGGCCGCGCCGATGAACAGCTCCAGCCAGGTTCTTTATTACAACAAAGACATTTTTGAAAAGAAAGGCATTCCGTTCCCGGACGCTGACAAGCGCATGACCTGGGAGGAAGTCCGGGATTTGGCGAAAAAGCTGACTTCAGACGACGTGTACGGATTTTCCTTTGAGCAGGTGGGCAAAGCGTACCAGCTTCTGGCTCTGTCGGACAGCCTGGGTGCCAAAATGCTCAGCGACGACGGACTGGTGTCCAGCGGGTATTCGAATTCGCCGGAGGCCGTGAAGGCATTCCAATTTTACGCAGACCTGTTCAACAAGGATAAAGTCAGCCCGAAAATCAAAAAAGAGGAGTCCATCGACTATTTTACATCCGGTAAAGTCGCGATGTTTGTATCCACCAACCAGAACATGCCTAAAATCCGGGATTCCGGCCTGAATTTTGGCGTCACGCTGCATCCGTATTTTGCCGGTAAGAAAATAGCCACACCGACCGGGGCATGGAACGTCGGCATCTCCAAATATTCCGAGAAGAAGGAAGCATCCGCCAAGTTCATTGAGTTTCTGACGCTGGGCGAAGGCTCCAAGATCCTGTTTGAAGAAGGCGGCACGCTGCCTCCGCAGATCGACCTGCTCAATTCCATCGACACTGATCCGAAATATGAGCAGTTCCCTGACAACGTCATCCGCATTGCCGCCAAGGAATCGCGGGAAACGGCTGTCCCCCGCCCGAAAACGCCTGGTTACCTGGAGTGGGAAACGAATATGAACAAAGCGTTTGAGGATATGAAAAATGGCGCCGACCCGCAAAAAGCGCTGGATGCCGCCGTCAACGTCATAGATAACCAATTGAAAAAATACAAGGGTGCAGCAGCAAATTGACCGCATCCGGGGGAACGAAAGGCTGAGCCCTGTTCCCCCTTTTTTCCTTCAAGAGAATACCGGCGGTCCTTCCCGATCCTGAAACCGGATTGCTGAATAAAGGTGAATATATGAAACTGAAAAATAATATTGGCCCCATCCTGCTCTTTCTGCTGCCTACCCTTGCCGGACTGTTACTGTTTAAGCTGTATCCCATTTTCAGCGCTGTCGTGCAGAGCGTATACACGACACAGTTTATTACAGGTGAAAAAAGCTTCGTCGGCTTGCAAAACTACCAGTCCCTGTTCGCTGATCCCGTCTTCTGGAATTCGCTGAAGGTGACGCTGGTATTCAATCTGATCATTAACCCGCTGCAAATTGTGCTGGCTTTCGGGCTGGCGATGCTGTTAAATACGAAAATCAAGCGCATTGCTTTCTTTCGCGGCATTCATTTCGTGCCTGTCGCCGTATCCGTCCCGACCGCCTGCGTCCTCTGGAATATTATGCTCAGTCCCGAGCAGGGTGTCGTGAATTCAATTCTGGTCGCGCTGGGATTGGACCCGCAGCCTTTTCTGGGCAGCAGCTCGCAGGCGCTGGGCTCCATTATCGCGATTGCGTCCTGGAAGGGCGTCGGCTATTGGGCGCTGTTCCTGCTGGCCGGTCTGCAGGAGATTCCCGATTCGCTGCTTGAAGCTTCTTCCCTGGACGGTGCAAGCCGCTGGAAGCAATTTGTCCATGTGGTCGTTCCGCTTATGAAGCGCCCGCTGACCTTTATTGTCGTGGCCGTGACAACGGCGAATTTCCTGCTGTTTTCACCGATGTACATTTTGACCAAGGGCGGACCTGAAAACAGCACGAACGTGCTGATGCTTGAAAGCTTCAACAACGCTTTTCTATATTCCGATATGGGCAGATCGTCCGCGATGATGGTCATTTTGCTGCTGATTACGCTGACTGTTGTCGCGCTGCAGTTCAAGTGGCTGCGGGCCTCCCATTAGAAAGGATTTCGACGTGAACCGATTTACCCGTTCTCATCTGCTTCTGTATGTCGTACACATCGTTCTGGCATTGCTGGTCTTGCTGCCGCTGGCGTTTGCTTTTGTTTCGTCGTTCCGTCCGCTGGAGGACATTTATAAATATATGTCGCCGATTACGTGGAAAACGTTTTGGCCGTCCAATTTTACGTTGGAGGCTTATCAAATGCTCTTTGCGGAGCGAGGGTTCGGACGAATTTTTCTGAATACCTTTTTTGTCGGGGCGGCCAACGTTCTTGGGGGGCTTTTGCTTGGCTCCATGGCGGCGTTTGCTTTCGTGTATTTCGAATTTCGCGGGAAAACACTGCTGTTTCTGCTGGTGCTGATTACCTTCATGATTCCGTTTGAGGTCATCTCCATCCCGCTGTACAGTCTGGTCAACAGTCTTGGCTGGGTGGACACCTATGCGGGCATCATTATTCCCGGCATCGCCAATGGACTGGTCATCTTCCTGTTCCGCCAGTTTTTTCTGGAGCTGCCGACGTCACTGGTGGAATCGGCCCGTATGGACGGGGCTTCCTGGCTGAGGGTATATGCGAATATCGTCATGCCGCTGTGCAAGCCCGTGACCGTCAGCGCCAGCCTGCTTATTTTTATCCAGCAGTGGGAATCGTTCCTGTGGCCGCTCATCGTAACGCGCTCCAAGGAGTATAAAGTCATTCAGGTCGCGCTGAGCGACTTCGTTACCGAATACGCGACCTACTGGAACGAAATGTTCGCCGCCGTCATTCTGTCCATCCTGATCCCTGTTGTGCTGCTGCTTCCGCTGCAGCGCTATTATGTGCAGGGCATTGCCAATACGGGCTCGAAGGAGTAACGGCGCGATATAGGTTATGCCCGATTGATTTCTCGTTTTAGCAGAAAAGTCCATGTTCCGTTGCTATGATGCAACAAAACATGGACTTAGCTATTTTTACGAACCCCACGATGATGTGTATGCTTTTGGGTTGTCCTGACCATTTTCATGAGCCGCGCCTCACTCTCAGCATCGGGTCTTTACGCAAATGAATAACACAATCCTCATTGGAGGTGTGATATACAATACTGCCCGGTTCCGCATTAAAAAATTCCCTATTGGCATCCTGTTTAGGGATTGTTCGAATTGGCGCAACTTCCGTTACAATCTTTTTATTTTCTTCCTCGACGTAGTCAAGTATGGAAAGCAATACGAACTGGTCGGGAAACAACTCTCTGACTTCCTGCCATTTCATCGGTATACCCCTCCTACTTTCATGCTCCCTTTATTTTACCATAGTTAATCTTCATTCAGAGGCTGAATATCGATTAGCTACTGTTTATCTATTTTATAAAAATATCACATAGGCAACCGAATATAAAAGCGGGCCCCGCTGCTATCACTTTGCGCCCACACCTCACCGCCATGAGCTTCCACCAGCTTCCTCACAATAGCCAGTCCCATCCCGCTTCCGCCGGTCTGCCGATTCCTCGACTTGTCTCCCCGGTAAAACCTTTCAAAAATATACGGCAGATCCTCAACTGAAATTCCGGGCCCTGTATCGCTGATAACAAGGCAAACCGCCCCTTTTTCCTTACGTTCCCGGACGCTGACAGTCCCCCCGGCAGGCGTATGGTGAAGGGCGTTGGTCAACAGATTCACCAGGATCTGTTTCATCCGGTCCGCATCCATAAGCAGTATGACATCTGAAATGCCCTCGTATTGGAGCTGCACCCCTTTCTCAAGAAAAGCGGCTTCCATCACTGCAGCAGCCTTTCCGACAATCAAACGCAGATTCTCTTCTTTCCGTAAAAGCTGGAATTCCGGTGAATCCATTACGTTCAGCTCCTCCAGTTCACTGACGAGCTGAATCAGGCGCTCCACCTCCTCCAGACAGGAGTGAATCCGCGCGGGCGTCGGCTCCCAGACTCCGTCCTCCAAGGCCCTCATGTGGCTTTTCAGCGTCGTTAGCGGTGTGCGCAGCTCATGGGCAATATCCTGCGACATGGACATGCGCAGCAGCTGCTGTCTTTGTAGCTGTTCTGACAGCCTGTTCAGGGAAGCACCAAGCTCCGCGATCTCATCCCTGCCTTCCGTGCTGATACGGACGTCCAGGCTGCCCCTGCTGATCCGTTCGGCGGCCTGTTTCATGCGGACCAGCGGGCGGGAGATGCGTTTTGCAAAATAAACACCAATAATCAGCGCCAACAGCAGCGAAAACAACCCTGTCAGCAGGATCGACTGAATCAGGGCGCTCTCCAGGTGATCCATCAATGGAGACACTTTTTTACTCGCCAGTGAGACCTGCTCCATATACATCGAGATATGATAATGAGTGGCAAACATGCTGATCACGGCAAAAATGACAAGGATGCCTGCGGCCATGCCGACAATGATCACAGCCAGCCGGATATATAGCCGGTTGAACATCAGCCCTCACCGCCAAACCGGTAGCCGAAGCCGTACACCGTAAGAATATAGCGCGGATTGCGGGGATCTTGCTCAATTTTTTGCCGTACATTTTTGACATGCTGGTCGATAATACGGATATCGCCGTCAAAGCTGAGGCCCATCACCCTGTCGACCAGTTCCTCCCGCGGGAAGCGGCGCTGCGGGTATTTGGCGAGCAGAAGCAGCAGCTTGTACTCGCTTGGTGTGAGGCTGATCGGCTCTTCATACCGGTACACCTGATTTTTCAGCGAATCGATGCGGAGATGCCCGCCATTAAATGAGATCACATCTGCCAAAAGCTGCGAGTCATCTGTCCTGCGCAGGATCGCTTTTACCCTGGCAACCACCTCATTCGGATCAAAGGGCTTGATCATGTAGTCATCTGCTCCGATGGACAATCCGCTGATGCGGTCCGCCTGGGCTACCTTTGCAGTGAGCATAAGAATCGGCACCGGGCTGAATTTGCGCACCTCCCGGCAGACAGTCTCCCCTTCCATGCCAGGCAGCATCAAATCCAATATAAGCAGGTCAACCCGCTGGCTGTGAAGTATCGTCAATGCTTCCTCCCCGCTTGCACTTTCCAGTACATGAAAACGCTCCTTCTGCAAATAAGAAGCCAGCACCTCGCGAATTTTCTGTTCATCATCTACCACTAGAACGGTTTTCAAGGCATGCCCCTCCGTACGCCCAAGTTATACCGGAATTATACCATTCCGAATTGTAAGAGTCCTCCTGCCTATTACTTTCACCATTTCTGTTTAACCTAAACTTGTGAAGATCCTTTGAAGACCGCCGAAAAATGAAAAAGCACCGGAGGAAATCCCTCCAATGCTTAAATCATTAACGTATTTGAAATGTCCGAATCACCCGGATCGATATGATATTTGTATTCAACGGATCAACAGGTTTAAATGTCATACTGTATAAATCATACAGTCTCGTCTCAATGCCGTATTCTTTGAACTTATCGGAGAAATCTCCAATCGTAGGTCTCTTCCCCGTTTCACACGTTATTTGGCATTCCTCAAGCTTCGTTTCTCCATGTCTGTATACAAATTCCACATCCGATTGATAAATACTGCTCACTCTATTATTTCTCCCTCCGAATTTAAGGTAACCCAGCCGCCATAGATCCATGATGCTTTCCTTAGGCCTGCAGCTTTGCGTCCTTGCCTTTCGGCAAGTTTGCCCTTTGCATAAATGGTGGAACATCCACTTGAGATAATATAATATATTTTGTGTGTTTTTTCGACATGATCCCGTAAAAATCGCCATTCTTCACACTTGTTTACTTTTCCCCTTATAGTGTTATCATAGATTGTAGTTCCTTGACGGATATGTACATCTCTGAAAGAACCTATATACTTTCAAGTCCTATAGAAATCAAAGCAACTTACTATATTTTTCAGGAGGTAAACATATGGCTTACAATATCCCGGTGGAAGCAACCCTTGAGGTGATGGGCGGCAAATGGAAGGCGGTCATTTTGTGTCATCTGGATAAAGGCGACAAGCGGACCAGCGAACTGAAAAGGCTGATGCCGGCCATTACTCAGAAGATGCTCACACAGCAGCTGCGGGAGCTGGAAGATGACGGACTTGTGAAGCGGCAAATATTTGAGCAGGTTCCGCCCAAGGTCGTGTATTCCCTGACCGATTACGGCTGGTCCCTGAAGCCTGTCCTGGATGCCATGTGCGCCTGGGGCGAAAAGCATATTGAACAAGAAGACCAAGCAGTCAAGGTCTAAAGCCAATGTTTCGAGCCTTCCACATAAACGATCTGCAAACGGAAGAGCCGGATTCCTGGATACTCAGGACTCCGGCTTTTTTTCAGTGATCCGCGCCTTCTTTCCCCCGTTCCCTCCCATAGGTACCTGTAAGTGCCTATAGTACTTTGAAGTACGTACTATTCTTTTTCGTGCGAAGCATCCATAATAGCATTTGCCGGCCGGCTAAAAAATATATATAGGAGTGGAACTGAACATGTCGTCAGACAATAAACGCAGTACTCTGTCGCTGCTGGCTTTGGCCATCAGTGCCTTTGCGATTGGGACAACGGAGTTCATCAGCGTGGGATTGCTTCCCCTTATCGCTGAAGACTTGAATATATCTGTAACCATGACCGGATTAACGGTCACTTTATATGCTCTGGGCGTTACTTTCGGCGCTCCGGTGCTAACCTCTTTAACTTCGGGAATACCAAGAAAAACGCTGCTGATCTGGATTATGATCGTCTTCATCGCCGGCAATTCGATTGCGGCCTTCTCAAGCGGAATCGGGCTGCTGCTTACGGCACGGGTTATTTCCGCCTTCTCGCATGGCGTATTTATGTCGATCGGCTCAACCATAGCGGCTGACCTTGTCGCGCCGAACCGGCGGGCAAGCGCCATTGCCATTATGTTCTCCGGATTAACCGTGGCTACGATTACCGGTGTGCCCTTCGGCACGTTTATCGGCCAGCAGCTGGGCTGGCGTGCAGCCTTTTTAACCATAGCCGTGATTGGCATCATTGCTCTGATCGCCAATTTGATTCTCGTTCCCGGCAATCTGCGGAAGGGGGTCAAAACCCCGGTACGGGATCAAATCAAGCTCATTACCAACGGACGGCTGCTGCTTGCTTTCCTGATTACGGCTCTCGGATACGGTGGCACCTTCGTCGTCTTTACGTATCTGTCTCCCCTGCTGCATGACATTACAGGTTTTGGCGAGACAACGGTAGCTTTCCTCCTGCTTCTATACGGCATTGCGATCGCCATCGGCAATATTATCGGCGGCAAAGCTGCCAACCGTAAGCCGCTCTCGGCGCTGCTGTATATGTTTATTATTCAAGCGGTGGTCCTCTTTATTCTGGCCTTCACAGCTCCATTTAAAGTGGCGGGTTTGATTACGATTCTTTTGATGGGCCTGTTTGCCTTCATGAATGTGCCTGGACTTCAGTTGTATGTAGTTAACCTTGCCCAGCGTTTTGTGCCGCAGGCCGTGGATGTCGCTTCCGCAATCAATATCGCTGCTTTTAACGGCGGCATCGCCCTTGGCGCTTATCTCGGCGGCCAGATTGTGGACGGTCCGGGGTTAATTCACACCTCATGGATCGGCGGTTTAATGGTGGTTGGCGCTGTTATTTTAACAGGCTGGAGCCTGCTGCTCGCCAGAAAAGACAAAGACACCCACGCCGAGGAAGCTGTATAATGTATGTCAAACAAGGACTGTTTCTTTCCCGTTGAGAGAAGCAGTCCCTTTGAATACAAACCTCTGTGAAAGGAGAATGGCTTATATTTGCTTCCGACGAGATTTTGAGCGTGTGGCGAAAATTCGATCATTTCCCGATGGAAACCTTAACCAAAGCATGGTACTTTCAAAAGAATACCGGGAAAAAACAAAGAGAAGTAGCTCAAATGAAGGAGCATCGCGAGCAGTACGGCATTACAGGCAATTGTTTTGATCTCGCATTGTGGCTGCTGCATGAATTCGAAAAGGAGGGGATTGAAGCCTATCCGATTGGCCATGATATGGGAACAGAGGATGCGCATGTGGCTGTTATTGCGAAAAGTGAGAAAGGACACCGCTATTATTGCGATTTGGGCGATCAGTGGCTCAATCCGGTGCTGGTAGATGCCGATAGTGAAGATTATACTGAAGAGAGACTGGAAGGCTTCTTTCCTGCGGCAGAAATACAAGTGCAATCAGCTGGAGATTTATGCACGGTTCTATACCATAGGCCGAACGGGAAAAGCAGCCAGCAAAGCTTTCATCTTGCCCCCATTCCAATCCATGAATTTTGGCAAGCAGCAGAAGTCTGCCAAAATATAGTTCAGAAGGAACCTTTATTGGAATGCAGAGTTCCCTATAAAAATGAAACCGCCCATTGGGAGTTTTATGACTGGGAAAGCTTTCTGAGCACAACCGAAGGGTTATTCAACGAGCCAGAAACAGAGTCTATTGAAGAATGGTGTGTTAGAATCCATCAAAAAACGGGTTATGATACAAAGTTCCTCTCCGAAGCACTGAATATATACAAAAAAATGTGAAAACCGCCTGCTGCAGGCGGTTTGGCTTTTTCAATGATATTGTCCTGTTATATGCTCTCCCGTATCCTTCAGCAGCTTGGAGAGCAGTACGATTTGCCCCGTATGATACCCATAGTGTGCAGCGACGGCAACGAGCAGCTTGCCAATCTCCTTGATCTCGTAGGTTTCGCCCTCCTCGGCCTGCACCCGCAGCATCCGGTTCCAATCCTCCAGCCCGTAATGAATGGCCACTTCTCTGTCCAGATCCTCTTCGGTAAGTCGAGCCAGTATTTCCTTCGTTTCCGTTCTTGTATCCGTCAGAAGCCGAATCAGCTCCTCCCTCGGAATGCCTCCCTCCGTAGTAAACTCCTTCGATCTTTCACGGGTAAACGTCTGCCCGCCGATGGCGCTAATCAGATTCATGCGCTCATTGCCTGCCAGATGGAGACATAAATTGCCGATGCTGTTCATTGTATCCCTGGCCCTGCTCCATATCTGTGAATCATCCAGGGGTACCATGCTTTTCACGATCCGCTCAAGCTGCTTGTCCATATCCTCAATAACCGCTTCAACCAGTTTCAGCATAACACCCCTTCTTTCCTTATGTTATTAACCATTTACCCGATCCGGCTGCAAATTCCGCAAAAGCTCGAAGATTTGCCCTCTATGATGGGCTTCATGCTCCACCAAATGATAGATCACCCATTCCGGAGTTACATCATAGGATTCAAGCTGCCTTGGGTTTCTCCAATCCGTAAGGTCCATGCCTTTAAAATGAAAGAGCAGCCTGTCGCGGACTGCTTGCAGACGATGGAGATGCTGCTCCAGGGTTTGGCCTT
This sequence comes from Paenibacillus jiangxiensis, assembly GCF_046098255.1. Taxonomy (NCBI): domain Bacteria; kingdom Bacillati; phylum Bacillota; class Bacilli; order Caryophanales; family Paenibacillaceae; genus Paenibacillus; species Paenibacillus jiangxiensis. Next base: position 124,942 of record NZ_JBJURI010000015.1, on the reverse strand, counting down.
CCACATGAACCAGGGAGCCGTCCTCCGACCTGTCCTCCTGCAGAAATAGAGAACGAATTTCCGGTTCATACTCGGTGGCTTCAAGCACCTCGACATATAACCAATCCGCCTCAATAAGTGCAATATGATACAGCAGCGAGCCGATGCTGTGCCTTCCTTCCAGTTGCCGGTCCAGCAGATCAGGGGCCAGGCCGTTCAGCTTTTCCAAAATGGTCCTGCGGACATCCTCCAAGCACCACAGCCAGCGCCCGATTTCGGGCTCATATCCCGGCAAGGCGGCCACTTGCAATGATTTTTTGCTCACACCATCACTCTCCTTATCTTTCTAAATATTCTAGGTACGGTTTGTTTTTCCCTCTTGAAGGTCCAAAAGCAATATAAGCTTTACTGGCCAGATTCCACTCTGGGTCAAGCCGACTTTTCACAAAGAAAGGGACAATCCTGAACGATTTATGAAACCTCTTGCAGCAGGCTGTCCTGGCGACCTAAGTTCAATTACAATGGGAAGTATCCGGCAGGAATCTGAACAAGGACTGCTCAAACGCACAGAAAGGAGAGTTCCATGAACTACGTTAATGGAGAAGCATCTGTCATTCTTACAGCAGCACAACAGGAAACGGGGACAACCGAGTCCGGGACCACAACGGAGCAGACAACGGACTATGTATATCATGAGCCTGAACGCACTTACACTGGCCTGATTATCGGCATTATCCTGATTCTGGTTATTGTAGGGGCCCGCATCGCTTTCTCGGTATGGGCAAAAAAACACAAATAAAAAATTCGAGTAGCCTTCTTCCCGTTCAGGTTCTTATATTATTCGTAATTTCTACGCCTTTTCGGTATAATGAAAAGTATCGGCTGAACTTGAGGAAGGTGAATAATTGTGGAACCCGAACTGAGAAATGAGGAAGATTGGAATAACGACTGCCATCAACCCAAGGAAGTTCTTGATGGCATAAAAAATAAACTGGTTGATTCACAAACGGCCGCTGAAATGGCTGAGATTTTCAAGGCGCTGGGCGATCCTACCCGGATCAGGCTGATCTACGCCCTGATTGAGCGGGAGCTGTGTGTGCATGATCTGTGTGTGCTGCTGGATATGGGGCAATCCGCCGTCTCGCACCAGCTCCGCTATTTGCGTAATTTGCGCATCGTCAAACGCCGGAAAGTGGGAAAAACGGTGTTCTACTCGCTTGACGATACTCATGTGGAGCAGATTTTTCTGCAAACCCATCAGCACATTACCCATCAGTAACTGACAACGGTGGAGGTGTAGCAATGAGAAAAGGATGGCTGGTTGTCCTGTTATGGATGTTCAGCCTCGCCGTTACAGTTTGTACATTCGGCCCTGCCGCTAACGATTTAACCGGCGGTGGGGATGAAATTCCCTTACAGGGGCAGCAAAGCCAAGTCCCTTCTGACACAGAAACGGTCATCGTAAGCAGAACGTATACCTTCGGCAAAGTGAATGACGCTCCATTTGCCATTTACACCGAACCGGAGGAGGTACAGATCTTTGAGGAAGCGTTCCGGACCGCCGAGAAAATGGAGGGGCAGTTAGATGTCAGTGTAGCGGATTATGATATCCAGTTCAGCCCTGTCCAGTCTCATGGCTCCCTTCATCTCTGGCTCGATTCTCAAGCGGATTTTGGGATGTACACCAGTGTTGACGACACATCTACGGGATATCGATTGACCTCAAAGGCAACTGATCAGTTAAAAGAATTGATCTGGGGGACGTATTACAGCCCGGAGCAAGCTATGCAAAACGGAGATATTGTGAAGCTGGATGAACAAATATACAATTTGGACCATTGGGAGCGGTTTAATAACAGCCTGAAAAGCCATACTCCTGACATGGTGCATCTGACTTCTTATACCATTGAAGGCGGCTCTATTTTCGAAGATCTGGCTTATGACGGGCAAAGCATAAAGTTTGTCTATGATGCTACCCACGATGCTTTTGGAAACCGCAAAAAAACGGTATTCTACTGCACCGACATGCAGTCGAAATCATCCAGTAATGGAACAGAATACAGGCTGGCAGGTTGCGGAGATAACAAGGAGGATCATCCTTACTTCCGTCTCCTGATTCCTTCCCTAAAGCAAAACAGCGGCAGCCCTTAACGGACTACCGCTGTTTTTGCATCTACACTATTTCCTGCTTCGTACGCATTACTCTCATGGCGTTCAGCACGGCCAGCAGTGTAACCCCGACATCAGAGAATACAGCCTCCCACATCGAAGCAATACCGAAGGCTCCCAGCAGCAGGAATACAGCTTTGACCCCCAGGGCAAACAGAATATTCTGCCATACAATGCGGCGCGTGCGTCTGGCGATATGGATCGCGGAAGACAGCTTGGAAGGCTCGTCGGTCATGATGACGATGTCCGCGGCTTCGATCGCCGCATCCGAGCCCAGACCGCCCATGGCAATCCCGACATCGGCCCGCGCCAGTACGGGAGTATCATTCATGCCGTCACCGATAAAGGCAATTTTGTCCCTGCGTGCTTTTTGCCGGTCCAGCTTCTCAATCTCTTCCACCTTGTGCTGCGGCAGGAGCTCGGCGTGCACCTCGTCCAGTCCAAGCTTCCGGCCTACGGCTTCACCTACGGCTTTCGCATCACCTGTAAGCATAACCGTCTTTTTGATGCCCAAGCCTTTCAAGGCGCGAATCGCCCGTGCCGAATCCTCCTTAATCTCGTCCGCAATGACGATATACCCCGCATAGCTTCCATCAACGGCTACGTGCACAACCGTTCCCGGTTCTTCAGGCGTCTCGAAGGGAATCTGCTCCCGGTTCATCAGCTTTGTATTGCCGGCCAAGATCTCTTTTCCTTCAAACCGCACCTGGATGCCGTGGCCCGCAATTTCGCTATACTCCTGAACATCCGCCGCCTGCAGCTCCTGTCCGTAGGCTTCTCGAATGGATTCGGCAATGGGATGATTGGAATGGAGCTCGGCATAAGCAGCATGGCGAAGCAGCTCCTCACGGCTTCCCCCATTGGCCGGATAAACCCCGGTAACGGTGAATGCCCCTTTCGTAAGAGTGCCCGTTTTATCGAAAACGACATATTTCACATCATTCAGTGCTTCAAGATAGTTGCTGCCCTTTACGAGCACCCCCTGCCTGGAGGCCGCCCCGATCCCGCCGAAAAATCCAAGCGGGATGGATACCACCAACGCGCAAGGGCAGGAAATAACCAGAAACACCAGAGCACGGTAGACCCATTCGGAAAATGTGGCGCCGCTGATCAGCAATGGCGGCACGATCGCCAGCAGTGCGGCGACGATGACGACAACGGGGGTATAATAGCGTGCGAACTTCGTAATAAACTGCTCCGTCGGCGCCTTCTTGCTGCTTGCATTTTGCACCAGCTCTAAAATTTTGGATACGGTGGATTCTCCATAACTTTTCGTAACTTCAACAGTCAATACTCCGTTTTTATTAATAAAGCCGCTTAACACCTCATCTCCCGGCTCGACTTCACGCGGTACGGATTCGCCTGTAAGAGCCGATGTGTCCATGGCGGTCCTGCCCTCCAATACCTTGCCGTCGAGCGGCACCCGTTCGCCCGGCTTCACCACAATCACATCGCCAACGCGAACCTCTTCCGGGGTCACCCGCTTCGTCTCATTTCCCATCTGCAGGTTGGCATAATCAGGCCGGATATCCATCAGGCTGCTGATGGATTTGCGCGACCGGTTCACGGCTATGCTCTGGAATAGCTCGCCTACCTGATAGAACAGCATGACGGCCACGCCTTCGGGATACTGCTGAATGACAAAGGCGCCGATGGTGGCGATGGACATCAGAAAATGCTCGTCGAACACCTGGCCTCTGACGATATTCTTGACGGCTCTCAGTACAATGTCACCGCCAACAATAAGATAAGCGATGGCAAACAGCGCAAATTCCGCTATCCCGGTGATTGGGGCCAATAACCCGGCTCCTGTCAAAACCGCGCCTGCAATCAAACGAATAATCATGCGTTTCGTATTGCCCGTACCGTGATCATGGCTGTGCCCATGACTGTGATCGTGGTCATTAGCATGATCATGAGCGTGTCCATGATCGTGGTTATGCCCATGCTGCACAGCTGCCTTTGCGGCAGCCCCGTTTCCCTTTTCCACCACCTGAATATGGGGCTCCAGCTGATTTACTTTTTTCTTGGCCGCTGTGACGACAGCCTGATCATGCTCTTTATCCACTTCCATTGTAAGTGTCTTGCTCACGAAGTTAACAGAACAGTCCATGACTCCGTCAAGCTTCTTTACACCGTTCTCAATCTTCATGGCGCAATTCGCACAATCCAGCCCTTCCAGTATAAGCTCCCGTTTCACCTTCTCAGCCGCTGTACCCATGAGACTTCTCCCCTTCCTGACAGCCAAATACCTATATATGAATAATTGTTCATGTGTTATGAGATTATTATATGTAGTGAAGGAGAAGATTGTCAATGCAGTATACCCAATCCGTGCAAAGTGAATGACCTGACAGCAAAAAAGGACAAGCCCAAAACAATCAGGCTTGTCCTCTTCAATTCCGTCAACGCGCTTCGCTTACCATTTTGGTATAGCTGTACTGGCTGATAGCACGGCGGGCTGTAACATATCTGTTGGCATAATAAGGCTCCGACAGACTGCTGATCGTTACCCCCTTGCTGCTTGAGGAATGGGCAAATTTATTATTCCCCACATAGATACCGGCATGTGAAATACCCCGTCCGCTTGTGTTGAAAAACACCAGGTCTCCCACCCTGAGATCGTCCTTGGCGACTTTTACACCTGTGTTCGCCTGCTGCTGGGAAGTGCGGGGCAGGTCCAAGCCAAACTTGTTGAATATGTACAAAATAAACCCGGAACAATCGAAACCTGCGGTTGTGGTGCCTCCGTATACATATGGAGTGCCTGCAACCTGAGCAACATAGCTGTTAATTTGCGCTTCACTGGCATGTGTAGTGGCAGCCCCGGACGTAAACAGTACGGCGGCTCCAAAAATCGACAAAATCGCTTTTTTCAAAAAAATGTTCTCCCTTCAAAGCCTACGGAGTTAGCTGAGGGTTAGGTAGAAGGTTCCCTTTACTCTCTTACGTACAAGAATAATTCACCCGAAGTGGTTCCCCCGTTTTCAAACACATTGAAATTCGGCAAATATTAAAATTTTGTAACCTTAATCAGGGTAATATACCCGAATACTCTTTGTCAATGGAAGAAAAACCCTTACTGGTGAAGATAATAATGGCTGTATATCAACAAAAAATTGCATTTCGCAAAAGTAACACAAAAGAAACAAAAATGTAAACATCCAATGCATAGTTAGCTGAATTGAGATGCTGCAGGCAGGTACGGTTTACTTCATTGTTCCTGTATTTCTTAGCGTAATCTTGACGGATATCTTGGCGTCCGACTCCGCGGACACAAATTTCTGTCTTATTTTCGGCCAATTCCGGCCAAACCTCATTCTGGCATACCTGCCAAAACCGACAGGGTCAACCTGCATACTTTGCAGCTTTTTCAGAACGTCGTTAATTTGGTCGCGTATGTACTCCTCACAGTTTTGTTCAACCATCTTTAGCTCTTTTTGACTTTCCAGATTCAGCTTTCCTTTATAGTCCTGGATCACGGCTTCTAATTCCAGCTTAGAAGAGATCACCGGATCATTCAGATCTCCTGTCACTTTGGTGCGCACCTGGCTTTTCATCAGATTTAATAATAAAATCCCATGCCTTGAAGGTGAGGCGTTAAACGGAACTGTAATACTTGGAAAACGTTTCTCTTTCCTGAGCATCTCAATGAGTTGAGCTTCGCCGGGGTCCATAAAGCCCACCAAACGGTCCTTTTTGAACAATGCTATTTTCGAAATTTTTATCGATTGCTTTGTAGCTTCAATGTACGGGATCATCGGGTCACTCACTTCATTGGTGAGCACAAAAATAAAATCCCTCAGGGTAGTATACGGACTAAACGCGGTTTCTTCTCTTGGTCTTAATAAATCGTTCAAAAATTCACTATTCTGTTTTGGCACTGACTTTTTTAATATGGATTCAGCAGATCCCTTAACAATAGCCAGAACACCGTTGTTTCCGACCTGGGGATCACGGTACAAGTCCATGAGGATGTCTCTTAACCCGCCCCCGCGCGCCAGTTCTTCGCCAATCAGAATGACCCGGGTCTGGCGCAGGCTCACGGATTTTGAGGACATTGTGGATATTTTATAAAAGGCTTCATGAGTTAAGCTGCCTTTCGTGGTGTATATCTGGTCCTTTTTGAAACCGCCCTTCGTAGGCCGAGGTACGGAAATCGTAACCTTGATCTGGTCCTGTGACGATTTATCAAATCCAAGTACGCCTGCCATTTCAAGATCCTCAAGCGAAGGCGTCTCCAGCCGCTTGTTTTCACAGCCTGCAGGAAATAGCGCAGCAAGCACCAATATCGATAAGACAAGATATCTGAGCAACATGTTATCTACCCCGTTTTTTTAATTTGTGGAGCCCTAGCATCAAGGTGGGCCATAGGATAAGAAGATATCCGGCATAACGCCCTATGCTTTCATAAGCTGCATTCAGGATCACAGGTGAAAACAGGCCGCTAATGATCAGCACCATGGCCATGACAACGCAAATGTAGACATGCCAGGTTCGTTTTCGCTTAAATAACTGGTTTACTCCCTTCACGCTTAACCATAAATAAGCAGCCGTGGTCGACAAAACAAGGAACACCCATAATGCAACCCCCAGGTTTTCGATACGTTCTACAAACGACAGTTCCACAGAGTTGAAAATATCCAGGATCGGATATCTGACATGGCTTAACTGCCATTCCGAAAAAAAGATGATGCTTGCCAATACAAAAGTTAAATACACCAGAACAGTTATCCACATGCCGATGGATACATGAAGAAGAGCCTTTTTTTGGTTTATGATATACGGAAAGAAAAAAGGGATGAGCTCATACCCGAACATGGCCGGAAACCCGTCATTAAATGCCTTCATAATGTCTTGATAAGAATGAAGGCCATACAATGGGAACAGATTGGCCAGTTCCCCGTCTGTCCAGGTCCACCGCAGCAGGTATATCGTCCAGATTGTGAAAAAGAACGCCAGAATGCATGTCCGGGCAATCAGCTTTATTCCTCCAAAAACGATATAGGTTGCCACGGCAATAAGAGCAAGCACAGGAAGAAAACGGCTTGCCCTTGGCAAAGTCACCGTATAAATCAGTGTAAAGTAACCCGTTGTAACACCGGCAAACTGCAAAATCCCGAACAGCGTAATTGCCAGATTCAAAACCTTGCCCAAGAAAATACCCAGTAAATTTTCATTAATCTCATACAGTGTCCAATCCGGATATTTAAGACCCAACCGCACCATGGGAATCAGCATTAGCTGGGACACAATGGCCATGAGCAGCAAGGGGATCCATTCATTATGGCCTGCAGGACTTAACGTATGGGGGAGCACGAGCAGGTTATATGCAACCATTACATTTTGCACCAGAAATATGACGTGTCTTGGTTTCAGGACTCTGGGTTTCATGACATCCGTCGCCATCATGCTCACTCCTCATCCAATGGTCGTCTTAGTTTTCTTGGGGATTTAGAGGCACCGGAACGTGAAAGCATAAACTTTAACGGAGCGAGAAAAATGCTGTCCTCCAGATCTGTTAATTTCCTGGGTATTACCGGAGTCATATAGACCTCTCCTACCGAAGTCAGCCTCAGAAGATGAATCATCACTGCGGCTAAAGCAAGCATTTGGCCGAACAAACCTAATAAGCTTGCAGCCAGGATAAAGAAGTACCTCAAAAATCTCCCCGAGGTACTCAGCAAATAGCTTGCAGGCAGGAAAGAAAGGAGCGCAGAAACGGAAACCAGAACGATCAGAACGTTGCTGGCCAGTCCCGCTTCCACGGCTGCGGTTCCAATCACGATACCACCAACGATACCAATGGTCTGGCCCACCTTGGAAGGCATTCTTGCACCGGCCTCACGCAGAATTTCGATAACCAGTTCGATCGCAAGCGCTTCAATCACCGGCGGAAACGGAACCCTTGCCCGCGATTCCGAGAGCAGCAGCAGCAATTGCGGCGGCAGCATTTCCTGATGATAGGTTAATACGGATACATAAGACGAGGTAAGAAATACGCTGATGAAAAAACCGAAAAATCTAAGGCTTCGCAATAAAGAGGCAACGGTCCAGCGCAAATAATAATCCTCTGGGCTTATAAACAGCTCCAGAAAAGTTACCGGACAGATAGTGGTTTCCGGGCTGCCATTCAGCATGACTGCAATCCGTCCGTCGAGCAGTGCTGCCGTAACATGATCCGGACGCTGGGTTATTCCGAGCTGTGGAAAAGGGGAAAAAGGATAATCTTCAATCATTTTGGAAAGGTGGGACATGGACAAGTAACCATGGTACTCCACGTTATGCAGCCGCTCCAAAACTCTTTTGACGATATCGGGATTCGCTATATCCTCTATATATAAAACAGCAACAGATGTCCGTGTTTCGGTGCCAAGGACAAGTTGTTTGTACTTTAAGCTCGGATTGGATATGCGTCGTTTGATCAAGGATACATTGGTCTCAAGGGATTCCGTAAATGCATCCTGCGGTCCGATCACGGTGGACTCGTTATCCGTAGTTGTGATGCTTCGCTGGGCCGGATTGTAGGTGTTTAGTTTGACTACTTTATTGGGATTCTCGAAATGAATAAGAGTAAATCCGCTTACAATATCGATTAAAGCTGCTGGCAATTCAGTTAGCTCCACTTCTTCAGAGAGCGGCAAAATCTCGGAGGGCGACTGATTTTCCTTAGCTTCCCTTAAGGGTCTGATGACCAAATCGTGAATATCAGCAACCTTGCTCAAAGAATTTATGTAAACGACTGTTACGGTTTGATTCAATACCGGTACTTGTACAAATACAGCATCGTCAATATCCGTCAATTCTTTTTTTAGCGCCTCTATGGTAATGAGCTTTTTCGGTGCGCTGTCCCGCTCTGGTGATCGCTCTCTTTCTCCTGTTGTTTTTAACGTCGTTTTTTTCCAAAGTTCCCAAAGGTCCATCCTATCTCCTCATTACTCGCAATACCCTTGTATTGGTTGGTTTGGGATAGTGTTCCCTGTACACCAGTCCGAACATACATGAACAAAAAAACGGCGACCGCTTCCTGTACATCAGGATAACGCTCGCCGGTCTCATCGATATGGTGGGTATACAATATTGTATTTTTTCAGCGGACACCCTGTTTTCTCTCCGTGAAGTAATAAATCAGTGCCATAACCGGCAGGGCAATCCCGATAACGGAAGCGGCCTTCCAGCCACCCAGGTTATAAGCCCATCCCCCAGCTGCGGAGCCTACTGCTCCGCCCACAAAAAAGATAGCCATAAACAATCCGTTCAACCGGCTGCGAGCCTCGGCTCCCAAGGCGAAAATTGCGCGCTGGCTAAGAACCAGGTTGGCCGACACGCCCATGTCCAAGAGAATCGCTGAAAAGACCAGTATGGATACGGTAAGCACCGAACGGGTATGAACCATGAAAGGCAGTACCAGTGAAATGATGACGGCAGCCAAAGCAAGCCCAGTCGCCGGCCGAATCCAGCCCCGATCCGCCAGACGGCCTGCGATGGGAGCTGCAATCGCACCGGCTACTCCGGCTAATGCAAACAAAGCCACTTCCGTCTGAGTAAAATGAAATGCGGGACCTGTTAATAACAGCGAAACCGTCGTCCAGAACAAGCTGAAGGTCCCGAATACAGCAGCGTGATAAATGGCCCGGCGCCGCAGGATTGGCGTTGTTTTCAGCAGATGCCACATGGAGCCGATAAGCCCGGAATAGGATTCATTTGTCTCCGGCTTTCTGGCAGGAAGCGCCTTGGCCAGAACCAGAGCCAGCACAAGAATCAGTACGGCAGATAACACGAATACGGAACGCCAGCCCAGCAGGTCAGCCACCATGCTGGACAGCGGACGGGCCAGCATAATACCGAGCAACAAGCCGCTCATCACATTCCCCACGACACGCCCGCGGGTTTCGTCAGGGGCAAGATGGGCCGCATAAGGCACCAAAATCTGCGCTGCCACCGATCCGATCCCGATCATTGCGGCCGCAAGGAGAAACAGTGAGGCGCTTGGAGCCACCGCCAGGGTAAGCAGAGACAGCGTAGTGAGCAGCAGGGCACCCACAACCAGCCTCCTGTTTTCAAGAATATCCCCCAATGGGACGATAAACAGCAGGCCGATGCCGTAGCCAATCTGCGTAAGGGTAACGATCAAACCCGCCGCACCCGAAGATAGCCCGATGGATGAACTGATTTCCCCGACCAAAGGCTGGGCATAATATAAATTAGCAGCAATAATGCCGCACGAGATGGCCAGAAAAAGTGTCAGCCACGTTGGAACGGATTTCACAACCGATTGATTTCCTATTGAACTCATAAAAAGGGCCCCTTTACATTTTGATTTCATTTTACAGGAATGAACGTTCCGGAAAACTCAAAAAAATTTAGCTACAGCATTTCAATTACCGCAGCTATCATATCTTCAGCCGCTTTCCTGTCACTTGTGGATCTGGCCATGACGTTTATGCCATGGTTCAAGTGAAGCAGCAGGGATGCAAGCACTTTGATGTCTTTGTCAGGGCCGATTTCTCCGCTCTGTTGCCCCTTTTTGAGAAGCTCATAAAATATCCGCTCAAGCTCATTCAGGCTTTCCCGGGTCAACTGGTGAAACTCCTGATGGGGAGAATCGGCAGAGACGATCGTGTTCGTCACGAGACAGCCTTTGGGGTAAGCTTCATCATATGCGCCGGCAATATGCATCTCAAAATACTGGCGGACTCCCTCTTTTACAGACGTTGCTTGCCTCAGTAGGGTCCGTTTTTTCTCCCAGACCCTCTTATAATGCTTGAAGGCCTGCACATAAAGTGTTTCTTTGTCGACAAACGTTTCATACATGCTCGATCGGCTGATGCCCATAGCTTTGACCAAATCCGGTATGCTCGTTGCTTCATAGCCCTTTTCCCAGAAAACAAGCATCGCTTTATGCAGCACCTGTTCATGGTCAAATTCTTTGGTGCGACCCATGATCATCCCTTCCTTCTCTTCGCTAACAACAGTATACATTTTCCGAAATGATCAGTCCAGTATTTTTTCAAAAAAAGAGGGGAGCCCACAAGATCTATTGATCCGGCTCCCTTTTGTGCACTGTGAGACGCTCCGAAAACGAAGCATTCCTACAATCGCTGTTTGCCCCAAATTTCAAATTGTTTTATAGCGGAAGAAATTTGGGGCAAAAGGCGAGCGCTTCGCTTTTCCGGAATTGCTTCGTCCTCTCCGCTCCTGCGTGCTTATTCCTACCTAAAATCAAAAGGTCCTGGTGTTCTCCCAGACTGGCCGGTTCACGGTATTACATGAAATCAATACACAGAATCCGTTACGTTCATTAGTGTTTCAGAAGCGGTCTGCGCGAGGGTCTTTACATGTACCGGTTTGGAAGGCTTCGATTCGCCCGCGGCATTTTGGCTTCGGACAAAGTAGGTGTACTTGGTATCCGGCTGAACGGTGCGGTCGTAGAACGTATCCACCTTGGCATACCCCACAAGCTGAGCGTGCTCGCCGGGGGAACTTCTGTAAATATTGTATTGCGAGCCTCCGCCATGAGACGTCCATATGAGACCGACAAATGTATACCCCTTCGCGCCGACGAGAAGATCGGTAGGCTTGGCGGGCAGCGGCATGTTAATCACCAGTTCCCTGGACGGGTCGGACTCGCTCATCTCATTTTCCGCCGTCACCTTATAGGTGTAGCCTGCACGGTCCGGGCTTACACTCTCGTCGATATACCTGGAGGATTCCGTGCTGCCGATACGGGTAAAACCTGTCTCCCCCTGCGCTTGCCTGTAAATGTGGTAAATTTCCGCAGCGTCTGCCGGGCGCCATTTCATGGCGAAGGACGACGTCGTAACTTCACCAGCAGACAGCCTTCCCGGTGTCTGTGGAAACGGCATTGGCGGTTTCGTCGTTACGCTGACGCTGCCGGAGAGGGCAGATTCTCCACCTGGAGACATGGCTGTTACTTTATAGAAATAGGTCGCGGACGGGCTTAACGCTAGATCTGTATATACTGAAGTTGTTGCAATACCTATTTTTTCGTACGCCCCCTCCGGCGCATCGGCCCTGTAAATTCCATAACTGACCGCTTCGTCAACAGGTGTCCATGCCAGTGCGGCGGAAATGCTTTTCGCTTCCGTAACCTTCAGTCCTGCCGGGGGAGGCGGCGAAGGTTGCGCTGGATCGAATGCGAGTACTTCCACTGCTTCGGAGAGCGGGGATTCACCTCCTGAGTTCAGTGCGGACACTTTGTATTGATAGGTAACGCCCAGCGTAACGTCTGAGTCCAGATATGCGGGAGTGACAGAGCTTCCGATTACTCTATGGTAGGGATCGGTGGAAGTGGAGCGATAGATCAGGTACGCGTCAGCCTCTTCTGCAGGCCTCCATTGAAGGGACACCGCCGGGTTGTCGCTTAATTCACCCGCCAGTTCCGCAGGCTGTGCCGCAGGAGGAACCACTTCGGGACTGGCCGGTTTCAGGATGACAAAATAGTTCATATTTTTGGTGTTGTTATTGGGGCCCATGACGACATAAGAGCCTGCGGGATAACGCTTTTTGAAAAGCTTGAACTGAACCGGCTGGCTATCCGAGATCATAAGTCCAGTATCCTCATAACCGTCGTCCGTTAGCCAAAGCGGCCGCGTCGAGATCCGTGAGTCGTGGGCCACATATACATCCGCATCGGCCGTCAAATAGAAAGAGAGCAGATCGCTGCTTGTCGCGCTTCTGGAGCCGACGGCTGACCGTATCCATTCCATGCCCCGCAGCTCATCCGGAATCGTCACAAATGTATACACACTGCTGCCGGTCATCCGGTCTCCGGCCACGAAGTCACCCGGCTGCACATTCTCCTGCATCGACCAGGCCGCCGCATTGGCGTTACCGTTGCTGCTGTTATCGTTGATGACCACATTCCTGATCAGTTCCCCGTCCATGGCAGGTGCCGGACCCGGCTCAGGTTTCGGTTCCTCCGGCATGACCGGCGGAATGAAAGGCGTGCCCGACCATGCTGGCGGACTCGTAGGGTAATCCGCGGGAAAGCCTGGAGCAGCCAATTCATTCAGATAATCCTCCAGATTCGTATATCCGTCCTCGTTGATGTCGCCATTGCGGTCCTCCGGATCGTTCGGGTTCAGTCCCCGCGCTCTTTCCCATTCATCCGGCATTCCATCAAGATCGGTATCCAGCGGACCTATCCCTTGCGCCAATTGCGGAAAGCCGCCAGCGTCATTTTCATGGCCGATGATCGCGCCCGTCTGGTCGCGCACGTTGTCGAGCACACGCCGGTCCACAGCGTCGCGATGGATGGAAGCGCCGGAGTAATTCAGAACATACTCGTAGGCTGCTTCCGGATCCTGGGTATGAACGGGAGGATATTCGAAGCGCTCCGGCACCAGAAGGCTCGGTCGTTCTTTTTCCATCATGTCTGCACCGGTGTCCGTGCCGTCAAGTTTGCCATTTTTGTTGCTGTCTATAATGTTATTCTCCAAAAACAGGCTGTAGTTCTCATTGCCGCGCACAATCGCATATTGGGGATTGGCGGAATTCAAACCTGCGATAAAATAGTTGCCGACGACATTGCCGTAGCCTTTGGTTCCGGACTCGCCGCCCGCTACGTAGGGATAGCTGCCCCAGTTGTAGACAATATTGTTTACGAAGTCGATCTGCCCTTTCGTTTTCGGATTGCGGTCGTTATTGTGGGCATACAGGTTATGATGCATGGAGATGGTGTTCATTTCGATTAATCCGCCCATGGAGTGCGTGAGGAGCCCTTCGGATATCATGGACCACTGGACCGTAATATTGGCGGATTTGGGGTTATCGTAATCCTTGCTCTTGATGGATAACACTTCATCGGTCCCCCAGGAGAAGGAGGAATGATCGATGATTACGTTCCGGCAGTCCTCGAAGTACATCGCATCGTCCTGGAAGCTTTGCACTCCCAATCGGAAACGCATATAACGGATCACAATGTCACTGCAGTTGATAAAACGGATATTGTTGCCGCGGATGGTCACTCCGTCTCCCCCAGCGGTCTGGCCCGCAATGGTGATATTTGCTTTATTGCGCAGCACGATCTGAGGGATTGTAAGTTCCCCGTAAACATCAAACACAATCGTCCGCGGTGTCGTTCCTGCCGTAGTCAGCGCATCATGAAACGTTCCCGGGCCTGTCAGCCCATAGCTGGTAACATGGTATACCTCGCCTCCCCGGCCCCCTTCCGCGGCATAACCGAAGCCCTCCGCTCCGGGGAATGCCGGCAGGGCGTCATAACCCGCTGTCGCAGCAGGTAAAGGCGATGGGAATAAGGAAAGCGAAATCACGATACTTAACATAAGCGCCAGCCATCTTCTCATTTCATGCCTCCTTCGAACCATTTTTGATACCTGCACCTATCCCCTCCTTTTCCTGCTTGTACGACCATCTTACTCATGAGCTGTCAGCATTTTCAATAGCCCGATCCTCCAATTCATGCACAAAATCGTGATCCAGTGCAGGTGCCTGAAACGGTTCATCCGCTGGATAATCGGTTAGCCAAAAAACTGAAAAGAAGCCATTCAATATACTCCCGCTTGAAGAACAGCAGGTACGTTGAATGGCTTCCTTATTTCTTTTTGCCGTGATCACTTCCTCTGGCATTCCGGCCTATCTTGAAAAAAAGTAGATTTTCCCCTTTTCAGCCATAAAATCGATGGGAGCGAGCCCCGGAGCCTCTATCCGGCACGGTCCTGTGGCCGCACACTCAATGACCGCTTCTGTAACAAGCGCTCCAGACCACTTGATGCTGACGGTAAGCCCTCCCCTGGCGCGCAGGCCTGTGACTTCACCCTCACTCCACTGGCCGGGCAGGGCGGGAAGCAGGCGGACCACGCCGGTGTGGCTCTGCAGCAGCATCTCGGCAATGCCCACAGCGCCTCCGAAATTGCCGTCAATCTGGAACGGCGGATGATTATCGAACAGGTTGGGCAGAGTGGAGTGATCGAGCAGTGCCATCACATTTTTATAAGCTTTCTCCCCATCCTGCAGCCGGGCCCAGAAGTTGATAATCCAGGCCCGGCTCCAGCCGGTATGCCCGCCGCCGCTGGACAATCTGCGTTCCAGCGTAACGCGGGCGGCTGCCGTCAGCTCCGGGGAAGGCTTGGTTGTAAAGGCATCGCCGGGATAGAGAGCAAATAAATGCGAGATATGGCGATGTCCCGGCTCAGCCTCCTCATAATCCTCCATCCACTCCTGAATTTGGCCGTGCTTGCCGATTTTCGGTTTGGGCAGACGTTCCAGAGCCGCGGTCAGCTCTGCGCTGAATTCCTGATCGCTCCCCAGAATTTCCGCGCTTTGGATACAGGCCGTGAACAAGGCTTCAATAATCTGAAAATCCATGGAGGCCCCTGCGCAGAGAACTCCCGTCTCACCACTGGGCAGAATATACCGGTTCTCGGGTGAGACGGACGGGCAGGTAATCAGCCAGCCTTCCTGATCTTCGATCAGGTAATCCAGCAGGAACACCGCCGCCTCTTTCATCGTATCGTAAGCCTGCTCAAGAAATTGCTTGTCTTGACCGAAGCGGTAATGCTCCCACAGATGCAGGCATAGCCAGGCCGCTCCCATGGGCCAGAAGGATGCCGGCAGATAGGTGTCCTGCGGCGCCGTGTCTGCCCATATATCCGTATTGTGGTGCGCAGTAAACCCGCGGCAATCGTACATCACCCTGGCCGTGACTCTTCCCGGCTCTCTCATCCGCCCGATCCATTCAAACAAAGGCTCATGGCATTCGGCCAGATTGCAGAGCTCGGCAGGCCAATAGTTCATCTGGGTGTTGATGTTGATTGTAAATTTGCTGTCCCACGGAGGAAGGAAGCTGTCATTCCATATTCCCTGCAGATTGGCCGGTAATGATCCCGGACGGCTGCACGAAAGCAGCAGATATCTGCCGTAATGAAAATAGAGGGCAACCAGCCCGTGATCCTCTTCGCCCTGGCGGACAAGCTCCAGCCGTGCGTCTGTAGGAAGATGGCTCTTATCTGGCTCCGCGGGCAGCGTCAGACTGACCCGGCCGTACAGACTTCGGTAATCGGAGATGTGCCGTTCCAGCAGTTCGGCGTAAGGCTGCCCAGTCAATCCGCTCAAATGCTGCTTGCAGTACTGCTCCGGATCCTCATAACGGAATGTGGTGCCTGCAGCAAGCAGCAGCGTGACCGAATCAGCTGCTTCCACCAGCAGATGCTCGCCGATAGTCCGGCTAGTTCCGCCTTCGCAGACCGCCTTCAGCGCAGCGCAAAATACGCTTCCACCCTCTCCGCCGCACTCTCCTTTCATCACAAGTCCACTCTGCTCCCATTTCTCCGTCTTTTCGAGATATCTCCACTGCTCCCGGTCGAAGCGGGCCTTCAGTGAGAGTGATTGCTTCTTGTCCGCTGTAAGACGAATGACGATGGCCTGGTCAGGATAGCTTGCGAAAATTTCCCTCGTGTATGTTACTTCCCCTATGCGGTAACGGATTCGGCACAGCCCCTGCTTCAGATCAAGCTCGCGGATGTATTCGGTGCAGGGCTGGTCATGTTCCCTGAAGGTCAGCAGCAGATCGCCCAGCGGCAAATAATGCCGCTGGCATTCCGGCAGTCCCGGCAGCGTCAGGGAAGCCAGCTCCTCTGCCTCCCGCAGCCGCCCTTGCATAATCATTTCACGCAGCTGCGGCAAATGAGGAAGCGCGTCCCTGTTATTGCGGTCGCGCGGCCCTCCGTACCATACCGTATCTTCGTTCAACTGGAGCTTTTCCGCATCCGTACCGCCGAAAATCATCGCTCCCAGCCGCCCGTTTCCTACCGGCAGCGCCTCGTTCCATTCCACCGCAGGCCGGTCGTACCATAATCGGTGCGTCTGTTCCATATTCAACAAGCTTCTCCTCTCCGGTTAGAACCTCTTTTTACATGCACGTAAAACGTCTTCGCATTGCCGTGAAGAATCGGAAGCATTCCCCTTCGCTCACGTTTGGATAGCGCTTTCAAAAACAGGACTAGTAATGCTTGCGAGCGTTCATTCTCATCTTTAAGCTGATCTTTTACGCAAATGTCATGGTAAAATTCGTACATTTCGTACCCTTATTGTACAACCCAAGATTTGTTAATGTAATAGCTGTATCCATAATTTTTAGAATTTATTTTGAGACTGTTCTAATACGGAATACAAGTACAAAAGTGCATGAAGCTTTTTTGCATCATGCACTTTTGTAAAAAAATATGTAGTTGTCTTATAGGAAAGCCGGTGGCTTGAATTCCACTACGTGCTCGTCGTTTTTTACGATAAAAATATGATTCTGCTCCAGAATCAGTCTATAACAATGGACACTGTGAGCCGTTTGCCTCACAGTATAGCTCCAGGTTCCGCTAACCTTCTGCAGGATTCTCCACAGGATCTCATCCACCAGCTCAGCCTTCAATATGGGATTATTCCGGTTGACCTGGCACCGGATCAGCAAATTCAAATTATTCCGGTTTAGAACCTGAGACTGAAGCGCCCCGTATCGCCCGGACAGGATGGCTTTCAAGTTCTCTTCCATCTCACCGTTGCTTCCTTCGGACAGCCGAAATTGCTCCTCTAAAAGCTGCTGGTGAAATTCCATATCCAGTTGGCCAATTTCCTTCTTCTGAACCGACACGTTGATAAATTCCTTTCTTTTGGCATCAGATAAATGAGCAGACTAAAAACAGACTAAAAAAGGTAACTTATAAAATAGACGTGCAAAACGGTGAATTTGTTCCACTATTTTTCGAATTTCCCGCTTAGAAAATACTGGATAATACCATCTAACAAGAGAAAAACGCTACCCTTTCTTATGTTCCAGAAAGAATAGCGTTTTTTAATTTTTGGGGTATTTAAGGTTAATCAGAAGTGATGGATTGTTACAGTCCTTTTTACAAACTCAATAACTTCCTCTGACGTTTTCATGGACAGAACGGCCTCTTTCATGCTTTTGGCATCTACATTTGCCAACTCTTTGATTTGTGTGCGTGCCAGAAGGATTGATGATGCACTCATGGAGAACTCATCAAGTCCCAGACCAAGCAATAAAGGAATGGCCAGCGGATCGCCTGCTATTTCTCCGCACATCCCGACCCATTTTCCTTCTTTATGCGCCGCATCAATGACCATTGAAATCAGACGTAAAACAGCTGGATGATATGGTTGGTACAGGTAGGATACGCGTTCATTCATGCGGTCGGCGGCCAGGGTATATTGGATCAAATCATTCGTTCCAATGCTAAAGAAGTCAACCTCTTTGGCAAATAGATCCGCCGTTACTGCTGTGGAGGGGATTTCCACCATCATGCCAATTTCAATGTGATCAGCAACTTTTACACCACTTGCGACAAGCTTTTCTTTTTCTTCTAAAAGAATGGCTCTGGCTTCCCTGAATTCAGATAATGTTGCGATCATAGGGAACATGATTTTCAGGTTCCCATAGACGCTTGCACGTAATAAGGCACGTAATTGTGTACGGAAAATATCCTGTTCTTCCAGGCATAAACGAATCGCCCTAAAGCCTAAAAACGGATTCATTTCTTTGGGCAGCTTTAAGTAGGGCAGCTCTTTATCTCCACCGATGTCCAGCGTACGGACAACAACCGGCTTCCCGTTCATTCGTTCAAGCACGGTTTTATAGGCAGCAAATTGCTCTTCCTCTGTTGGAAGCCGGTCTCTGCCCATGTAAAGGAACTCGGTACGATAAAGCCCGACTGCTTCTGCTCCATTTTCCAGCACAGCTTTTACATCGTCCGGTGTACCAATGTTCGCGGCCAGCTCAACATGCATGCCGTCTTTTGTGATAGTTGGCTCATGAACCAATGCTGTCCACTGTGCCTTTTGCGCTTCGTAGTTTGCTTTTTTCGCTTCATATTGGGAAATGACCTCTGATGATGGGTTAATGATGACTTCACCATCCAAACCATCAACAATGACCACTGCGCCGTGTTCAATACTGGACGTAGCTCGTGTTGTTCCCACTACAGCGGGTATTTCCATGGTGCGGGCCATGATCGCCGAATGGGAAGTACGGCCGCCAATATCCGTTGTAAAACCTTTCACATACCGGCGATTCAACTGGGCTGTATCTGAAGGTGTTAAATCCTCTGCAACGATGACGACTTCTTCGGAAATCAAGCTTTGATCGGGAATTTGCACACCTAACAGATGCGCGGTCACACGTTTTGTTACATCCCGGATGTCTTTGGCACGTTCCCGCATATATTCGTTATCCATCGCTTCCAGCATGGAAATGAACCTGTCGGCTGATTCTTTCAAGGCAAATTCGGCATTTGCTCCTGCTGCGCATATTTGATCAAAAACCGGATTTAATAGTTCAGGGTCATTTAAAACCAATAACTGAGCGGCGAGGATTTCCGCTTTATCGGCACCCAACTCGCGGCGCACGTACTCTGTAATTTTTTCAAGCTCCGCTTTGGACCGGCTGATAGCTTGCTCCAACCGCTGCTTTTCGGTTTGCTTGTCCATGATGTTCTTTTTTGTGATTTGAAGCTCCGGCTCCTCCAAGCGGTATGCTTTGGCGATCGCTATCCCGGCGGAAGCGCCGATTCCTTTCAGTTTCTCACCCATTATTCGCCAAGCCCTTCGTTTATCAAGGTTTCTTCAATCCCCTTAACCGCCTTATCCTCATCGGAACCAACAGCAACAATATGGATTTGCGCTCCTTGTGGAACCCCTAAAGACATAACACTTACAATCGATTTCAGGTTGACTGTTCTGCCGTTATATTCCATGTTAACCTCTGCTTTATAGCTGCTTGCGGCTTGAACCAGGGTTGAAGCCGGGCGCGTGTGTATTCCCAGCTCATCAATGACTGTAAATGTTTTTTTCACCATAGCTTCTCTCTCCTCTATCTTTGTGATTTTTCATATTTTCTTTGCAGAGGTAAAGATAGGGTCTTTTCAAGCAGCAGCGTTCCCGGCCCGGTTAAAGCAAAAGCTATAACCGTTCCTATGCCCACGATTCCCCCGAAAAAGAATCCGGTGCTTAAAAAGACCGCATCCACACCTATTCTGCCGATATCATACCTTAGTCCGAACTTCGACTCCGTATATCGCAAAATAGCGTCGATCGCATACATGCCATTGCCAAATTTCATCAATAATACATAGGTGATGGAGTAACAAAAGTTAGCCAGGATGACAATGACGATTTTTATGAATAGAGATGAATCCGACAACTCCATATGGGCAATGAACGGATGAATCCAATTAATGAATGGTCCTACAAAGAAAGAATAGATAATAGAAGAAAAACCTATCGATTTGCGATTTAATAAAAGACCCGCGGCAAGAAAAACAATATTTACGAAAAAGCTGGTCAGGCCTATACTCATTCCGGTGCTTTGATGCAAGCCATCCAATAAAACCGTTAATGTATCGGACCCGATATTACACTCGATAAATAAATTGACTCCTACCGCGGTAAACACCATGGCAACGACTAATATCAGTAATCGTCCGCCAAATTTAAGATAAACAGGCATTTACGAAACCTCTAGTCCAAGTCTTCTCCATTGGAAGCGATCACTTTTTGCATCCAGGAAAAACTGTCTTTTTTGAGACGCTTTTTGCTGCCTTTTCCATAATCATCTTGGTCCACGTAAATAAATCCATAACGTTTGCTCATTTCAGAGGAAGAACAACTAATAATATCGATAGGCCCCCAAGCATAATAACCTCTTAAATCCACCCCATCCTTAATGGCCTCTTTCATTTGCTCAATATGGGCCCGGTAATAGTCAACCCGGTAGGAATCATGGATGGAACCGTCTTCTTCCAGGGTGTCATGGTAGCCGATCCCGTTTTCCGTGATATAAATAGGGCACTGATACCGGTCATAGAACAGGTTGAGGAAAGTGCGCAGACCGACAGGATCAATGGTCCATCCCCATGGGTTGGCCGGAAGCTCGGTATTACGGTAAGGTCCCGTTTTGTTTTTCATGCTTTCCGCATCGTAAATGCGGGTATAGTAGTAGGAGAAGGACATAAAGTCCGCCGTATTTTTCAGTGCCTCTTCATCGCCCTCTGCAAATTCGACAGTGATGTTATTGTCGGCGAAATAACGGAAAGCATAGCCCGGGTAATATCCGCGAAGCAGAATATCGGAGAAAAAGTACTCCATCTGATTTCTGCGCACGGTGGCAAAGATGTCTTCCGGCCGGCAGGTAGCCGGATAAGCCGGTCCCCCGCACAGCATCATACCGATTTGCAAATTTGGATCCAGACTTTTGGCATACTTTGTGATCAGGCCGCAGGCCACAAATTCATGATGCAAGCCCTGGTATTTGGCGGAGGCCAAATCGTCCACCACATCCTCCGCAATGCCCAGATGGTTGAAGGATTCATGATCGATCAAATTGATTTGATTCACGATAATCCAATATTTCACTTTTTTATGATACCGGTCAAAAACCACTTGGCCGAAGCGAACAAAAAGATCAATCAATTCTCTGGAGTACCACCCTTTATACGCCGTCGTTAGATGAATCGGCATTTCATAATGCGACAGGGTGATCATGGGCTCCATGCCGTTTGCAATAATTTCGTCAATCAGGTCATCATAAAATTTCAGGCCTGCTTCATTCGGCTGTTCTTCGTCACCATTGGGAAAAATTCTTGTCCAGTTAATCGAGGTGCGAAAGGTTTTGAGTCCAAGTTCCCCTAACAATTTCAAATCTTCTTTATAAGTGTGATAGAAATCGATTCCCCAACGTTTCGGGAAAATGCGGCCTTCACTTTGAATAGCTTCTTTGATATAGTCCGTGGTCAGTTCCAAATTCGATTTTTTATCTAGCGGAATACCATCCAAATATTCATTAATATCCGCTACGCTTAAACCTTTTCCGTCAACATCATAAGCACCTTCGAGTTGGTTGGCAGCCACGGCTCCCCCCCATAAAAAGTCGGATGGGAATCCTGTTGGAATGTTTTTCATTGTTGATTACGTCCCTTCTTTATTTATTGATCATTTCCAGTTGGGTCAGTCTCTCATTAAAGCTCTCGAAAATTTCAATTAGACGCTTGGCAAGATTAATCTCACTATAGATCGTCATGAGGGTGTCTTGCGCATGGGCAAATAAAACGGAGTACTCTCCTTTCTCCCCTTCTGTTTCTTTTTGGATACAATTCGTTTGCACACGATGAGCGATAACAATTTCCGAATTGGCTAATTTCATCTTTTCCTTAGCCCCAGCAAAATCGCTTTTTTCAATATCCTTTAATGCATCTGTACAATGTTTTCTTGCTTCCCCTGCGTGCAAAATGATTTGCATCGCATCATGAGCTACTTGTTCCGAAGTCATAATAAAGATCTCCCTTAACAGATTAATTGGTTTGCGGCATTTCTTTTTCAAGCTCTTGCTTTTCGTACGTTTTGAAAAATGGATACCAGATCAGCGTGGCTACTGCAACAACGATTAACATCAGGATAATGCCTGTGATGGTTCCCGTTGTAATCCACGTGGCAATTGGAAAAGGAACGTACCACATATCGAAAACCACTTTCGGTATGGGGGCAAAAGGAATGACTTTCGTTCCGATCCAAACGACCAACGGCAAGATTAAACCATTGATCCACATCGGCAGCATCATAATGGGATTCCATACGATGGAACCAAACACCAAAGGCTCGTTGATGTTAAAGACGGAAGGTACAATACTTGCACGTCCCAGCGCTTTGAGCTTGGTGCTCTTGGAAAGCAGATGCATAATGGCCAGCGGCAGCGTACAGGCCACACCGCCTACCCACAGATATGCCGAATAAATCGTTTCGGCCGTTACGACATTGTGCGCTCCCGCGGTAGCGTTGGCCATAATGGCTGCCAGAAAAATCGGTTTGGTGACAGGGGTCAAAATCCAACTGGAAATCCCCATGGAATACAAGAAACAGCTGATAAACAAAATTAACATAAATCCCCAAGGGGTCTCTACTACATTCGCCAACGGCATGAAAATATTTAGAATAATGTTGTATATATCAATATGAACGAGATCGACCAACACCCAAGCCAGAACTAAAGTCACTCCAATGGGAAGCATGGAATCAAACCACGATCTGACAAAATCCGGTATGACGGAATCTTCTTTGAAAAAAGAGAATTTTCCGAACAGACTCATGATATAACCGGTAAAAAGAGCGGCTATGATGGCAACAAACATGCCCCCCGTTCCCAAAGAACTATGAGTAAAACCAACCGTACCGTCTTTTACGACCTGGGGTGTAACGATGATCAAAAAAGTAATCATACTCGTACATCCGGCAATAAAGCGCTGTTTTCTTAGCTTCTTCTTTTCCATCAAGTTAAATGGAATCAGGAAAGAAACCAGCAGTGAAAGCATGCCCATCGTCCATCCAAAAGGAACCCAAAAATCAGGGTAGTTTTTGATATGGTACACGTCTCCAGGTATAGTTAGAAGGCAAAATACCGAACCTAAGAGAATAAAAGGCAGCAATTGCATGACAGAATCCTTAAGTGCTGTTACCCAAACATTGTTGTTGACTTTGTTCATCCTAGGAGAGAAGTCGTTTTTCAGCCATTCTATTAATGTGTTCATTGTTCTTATCCCCTTTAAATTTTCAATTCACTCATTAAATCATCTAAAGCGGCTTCCCCATCTAAAGTGGAATAATAAGAAGACTTCATTAAGATCACTTTGACATTTTGGTTATCTTTGGTAAGGTCATTGATATCATCCATGATATAAGCCAAGTGGGGACCCACCAACAAAGCATCGATATCATCGATATAGTTTTCGATTTCCGCTTCGCCTCTGGCTTTAATATCCATGTTCAAATTTCTATTTTTAGCGGCTTTTCTAATATTGGCAGCCATAAAACCGGAACTTGCACCAGACCCGCAAACTAACAACACCTTTAACATTTCGCTTGAATTTCCCATGGTAATCCTCCTTGTCTTTGCTGTACATTGGTATAAATTTTTCTTTAAATCTTGTTGTGACAGCGCTATCATTTGTTACAACCCAACTATATTACAAACCCAAAAATGGGCCAAATAAAAAACTGCACCCCCATGGTGCAATATTTTGTGGAATAGTTTAAAAGGAGGAGCCAAAAATGAAAGCACATTATATTGATTTAATTCAATTTTTAATGTTTTATAACAATGAATGGATTCCGTCGCAGAGTTTGGCGGATAAATTCAATGTATCCAAACGCACCATCAAATCTTATATCAGTGAGATCAATACTATTCACCAAGGGTTAATCATAGCGTCAAATAAAGGTTATAAAGTCAATACGGATAAAGTAAATGCATTTCTGACAAGAGAGGAAAAGGCGATCCCGCAAACCCAATCCGAGCGAATTGCCTATATTCTGAAAAAACTGGTGCAGACCCATCAGCCAATTAACATCTATGATTTAAGTGACGCTCTCTTTATTAGCGAGTCAACGCTTAGACTGGATTTAAAGTTGATCAAAGAAAAACTTTCCAAAAATAATTTGGAATTGCATTTGATTAAGGATCATGTAGGCTTACAAGGAAAAGAAAAAGATAAGCGCAAATTAATGAGCAGCATTTTGTACGAAGAGGCCAATGGGAGCTTTATTGATATTGATAAAATAAAAGGGTTCTATAAGGAATTAAATATCGATTACATTCGGGAAGTCGTTGCGGAAACCTTTTCTGCCCATCACTTTTTTACGAATGATTATTATTTAACGAATGTGATTATTCACATCACCATTGCACTGGACAGAATGAAGCATGATTTTCAATTTTTAAATAAGAGCGTTAATTATAACACGGACAACAATGCATATGTAATTGCTGAAGAAATCGCCTTAAAATTAGAATCCTATTTTCATGTACAATATCCGGAAGAAGAAATCACGGATTTGGCGATCTTAATTTCGTGTAATGGGACAAACGTGAACTTTACTCAGATTGAAGTAAGCGACCTGGAAAGCATTGCCGGCAAAGAATGTATTGATTTGGTAAGTGAAATAGCCATTGACCTGGATAAATATTACTACATCAGTATTGCCGATTCTGACTTTATTACACGTTTTACGCTGCATGTAAAAAATCTATTGATGAGATTAAAAAACAATCATTCAACGAAAAATCCTTTAACCAGTACGATCAAAAGAGAATGCCCGCTCATTTATGATTGCGCTGTTCATGCTTCACATGTCATTAAAGAAAAAACCGGTTATATCATTAGCGATGACGAAATTGCTTATCTGGCTTTTCACCTGGGATATGCCATTGAATTGCAGCGGCAATCGAATGTAAAAATCTCATGCACGGTGCTGTTCCCGCTTTACTACAATATGAATGTGCAAATCATCAATAAATTACAGCAGTATTTTGGCGATGATATTTCCATTCATTCCATTGTTACGGATGAGAGCGATTTGAATCATGCAACAAGCGATTTTATCATTTCTTCTGCCCAACTGCATAAGATTCCGGAAGTACCCTATGTCGTGATTACTCCCTTTTTTATCGAAAGCGATCGGGAAAAAGTATCCGACAAAATATTTGAATTAAAAGAGCAAAAAAAGAAAAATCAATTCAAGGCCCATTTAACATCTTTCTTGGATGAAAGACATTTTCACAGCTCCACCAAATGGTCTGATAAAGAAGATGTTTTGCGTTTTATCTGCGAAATTATGGTTCAGGATGGTTATACGGATGATGACTTTTTGGACAAAATTATGGAACGGGAAGCCATGTCGTCTACTGCGTTTGGGCACGTTGCCATCCCTCATGCCATAAAAATGGAATCACGTAAAACAGGCATGTTCATTTATCTGAACCCGGATGGGATTCAATGGGATCATTCCATCGTGAAAATTGTATTATTACTCACCATAAGCAGCGAGGATCGGAAAATATTCCGCGACGTATTCGATGCCTTTGCCACCATATTAACGGATGATAAAAATGTGAATCTGTTATCTTCTACGCATAGTTTCGATGATTTTATCAATAAATTAATCACCTGCTGGGAATAAGATGTCCTGTAGCATAATTCAAAAAGAGGTCAGCCAGTTTTTAGCTGGCTGGCCTCTTATGCTTTCCCTCGCTGTACTTCATCACGGTTCTACGCGTTTCCGATATTTCATAGGTGTGATACCATAATGTTTTTTAAAGGATTGTATGAAGTGATTCACATGATTGAACCCCACCATACGAGCTACTTCTGTAATCGTATAGTCCGTAGTCATTAATAACTCACAACTTCTTTTAATCCGATAATGAATCAGATAGTCATATGCGGTCATATTAATGGTTCGTTTGAAACTGCGATTGCACTCTGAAGCGCTTAGATGCGCGGCAGCAGCAATGGTCTGCAGTGTGATGGGATCAGTATAGTTCTGATGGATATAACTAACCATTAATTGCATTCGTTCCTGCTGCTTCTTGAAGGATTTCGAGGATTCCTCAGCGGAAAGAGACACGTTGGATATCATGATGAACCAAAGCTGCGCCGTTTTAAGGGAGACTTCATATTCCCACCCCCAGTATTTTCCCATCTCAAATATCTTCTTCAAATCCCTGAGTGTTTCTATGATGTGCCGCTGCCATTCTACATCTTGTTTGAAGACTAACGATATAAGGAGCGAATTCGTAAAGGGAAGCACGTAATGGTTCTCCATACTACTATCAGCATAAAAAGCAAGCAGCTTTTCGGGAAAATTAAACGTTACATAATGACTGTTAGGTCTTAATTGCTCCGTGATATGCAAAGCTCCCTTATTAATAAAGATAGCTTCCCCGGATTCCATGATGTGATCTATGCCATTAACCCGCATCCCGATTCTCCCATCCATAACCAGGGTAAACTGAAGCTCGTCATGCCAATGCAAATCATTAAAACCTCTCCCTTTGGGAGTAACGTCTTGTGGCGTTATCGTATACATCGCGTATGGAAACGAAGCATCCGGGTAATGAATGTCTTCGTGCAAATGAATTGTCACTAACGCAGTCCCTCCTTTTCGGTGACGATATATCCATATAATTAAGCGATATTATTGCACAAATTATTTAATCATGGTGCTATTATTATATTTCGTCAGATGGTCTTTTTAAACACAAACCTCTGATTTCCACCTGCACATCAATCATCTATCCCGGAGGTTTAACATGAAATTCAATAAACCATTTGTTTTACTTTTCGTCAGCATATTAGCTGTTTCCATTTCGTCCATCATGATAAAAGCTTCAACAACGCCACCCGCGGTTGCCGGAATGTATAGACTATTTATCACGGTGTTGATCATGATACCTTTTGTGCCCTGGAAGATGGTGCGCTCCTTACAAATGGGCCGCAAAGATTGGAGCATCGTTTTTATAGCTGGAGTGTTTCTTGGATTACACTTTTTGTTTTGGATGGAATCCTTATTGCATACCTCGGTTGCCAGTTCTATGGTCATCCTGACCTTGCAGCCTTTGTTTGTCATGATCGGCTCTTATTTTCTTTTTAAAGAACGGGTTACGATGCTCACGACACTCTGCATGATTGCAGCGGTTGCGGGTTCCATGATTATAGCCTGGGGAGACATTGGTATTTCCAGAGCAGCTTTAATTGGAGACGGGCTGTCATTATTGGGGACCGTTTCGATGTCAGTCTATATGCTTGCAGGACAAAAAGTGAGTCATAAAATACCGGCTAATCTCTATAGTGTGATCGTGTTTTTTATTGGCGGGAGCGTTTTGCTCATATACTCTTTAGTCAACCAGTTCTCTCTGACTGATTATCGTCCTGCGGATTGGACATATTTCGTTTTGCTTGCCATTATACCCACGATTTTTGGACATTATCTTTTTAACCTTTTGTTAAAGTCCATCGGAGCAACAACCGTTTCTGTTGGCATCATCGGGGAGCCCGTTCTCGCCATTATTCTGGCTTATCTTTTATTGGGAGAATCTATTTCCGCTTCTCAATTGCTGGGGGGAATGCTCACCATCGCGGGAATAGCCCTGTATTTCTGGCCAAGATCGAGAGATGCAAAAGAGTTGGCAAAAACAGAAAAAGGCGTTTTGGACGTTCATTAGCAGCAGAGGGTGGGTTAAAAGCTGAGAGCCATCGCTTTTCGCAAGCAATGGCCCTCACCTGTTATCCGTTTTGCTTCAAGAGTTTTCTCGATATAACTTATCGTTACTTGTGAGAAGGTTTTATGCAAAATAATGCCCTTTTTCGAGATCGGCAATCAGTCCGGGCTGCATCGGTTTCCAGCCCAGAAGCTCCCGTGTTGCCAGACTCCCCTGCGCAGTGTTGAACACGCCTGCGATGTCGAATGACGCAATGGGGCCAAGAAAGCCGAAATGGGCGACAGCTTCTTCAGGTGTGATGCTGACCGTCGGCACATTCAATTGCCGCCCGATGACAGCGGCGATCTCGCGGAACGGAATGCCTGCTTCGCCGACGCCAAGCAGCCGTGAGCCGGCCGGGGCGGATTCCAGCGCCAGCCGGTACAGAACCGCCGCATCCAGAAGGTGAACCGCCGGCCAGCGGTTCGTTCCGTCGCCGATATAGGCGGCGAAGCCCTTCTCCCGGGCGATGTTGATCAACGTCGGCACAAAGCTCCTCGCTGCAATCCTGCTGTTCTCCGTAACCAGGAGCAGCATCGAATTTCTCTTTCTATAAGCCTGTTCATTTTGGGGCAGAATCGGGTAGGGAGGCAAAAGTTTTCTCGCTCAATCGAAAAATCTTGACAGCAAAAAGCCGCTATAGGGTGCTATAACGACTTTTTGCTGAAAACTAACATTGGACATACGGCCTACCATACATCACTTGAAGCTCGGCATCGAACACATTCCGGTATACCACCTGCAAACGACTGGAGTAAGCGTCAATGACTTTGTCGTTACCGGCATAGATCCCGACATGCAGAATATCCAAAAAACCCATTTGGCTCGTAGCTCCAGAAGATCAAGTCGTCTGGCGCTAATTCATCAGAAGCCAGTATCAGCCCGTTGTCCGCGATAAAGCGCTCCTGCTCCGCCGCCGTACTGAATGCATCTAAGGCCGCTTGCTGCTCGGCCGTCCGGGTTGTAATCAACTGATACAGGATACGTTCATACTCGGTTATCTCCTGCTCCACGAAGCTTCCATCCTCTTGCTCCACGGCGACCATTCTCGTATGCTCCAGCGTCTCGACGTTTGAAGCGATCTGATTCATATCCCAATAGACCGCTCGCAGCATCTCCTGTTTCCGCCAAGCTGCAATGACCGGATATAGCCGGTAAAAGTTGTCCAAGAATAGACCGATATAATGACCGAGAACATAACGGAGGTATGGAAAAGACGTCCCTTAACGGAGAAACTACTGCTGTAACAGTATCTTCTCCAGGACGTCTTTTTCATGGTCATATATCATGGTCATTATATCAAAGTTTTCATTAGAACCGAAAGAGGCAGAATCCCGGGTTTTTCGTTAGGAGTGCGGAAAGAATCCCTTGCCCCTGTTGTGGAGGGGAGTTACCCGTGGCGGGTAGCCGAAAGCGGGTATGGTATCAGAGCAGCGGAGAACGGGCAACGCTCATCATTCGTCGCCTTTATTGCGAAGCGTGTGCGCGTATTCATCATGAACTGCCGGACTTGCTTGTTCCTTATAAGCGCTATGACGCTGAAAGCATAGAAGGTACGCTGTCCGAGCCTAAGCGGACGTTTTGTCGGCGATGCCCCCGGATGGCTACGTAGAGTTGTCCGCCCTATTGCCAATTCGAATCTTTGGATCACAGACCCGTTCTGCCTTTCTGTCCGCTGCCTTCTGAAATAGACTCATCTCATCGCTACGAATAGGGAGGCATGAGACGTGAAAGATCAGATGAAAGCGGAAGAAATCGCCGTACAGCGGGTCCAATTATTGTCCCCGCTCTTGGCGAGCGGACTGGATCCGGCCAAAGCCAGTCAAATCAAGGCACAGATCTGTTCGCAGTACGGCCTGTCAGAACGTACGCTGCGCCGGTACTTGGCGCAGTATCGCGCCGAGAAATTCGAGGGACTCAAACCAAAGCCCCGTGGCCGAAAACCTTCTACGAACACGATCAAGGCTGAGCTCCTCGAGGAAGCCATTCTGCTACGAAGAGAGGTGCCTGGCCGCAGTGTCAGGCAGATCATCTAGATTCTCGTCTGGGAAGGCAAGGCAAAGCCCGGCGAGATCAAGCGCAGCACGTTACAGGATCGGCTAACCTCACGCGGCTACAGCTCAGGTCAGATGCGCATGTATACGAGCCAGGGCGTTGCTGCCCGGCGCTTTCAAAAGAGACACCGTAATGCGCTCTGGCAATCAGATATCAAGTTCGGGCCGCATCTGCCTATCGGTCCGGGCAAAGCCGCACGCGGCGCTTGGCAGTGATCAAACACCGGAAATCGCCTATCGGAGCGACATCAAGGCGCTTCGACTCGTGGATGCAGATCTGCTGGCTAACGCCTTTCTGCATAGCGAGGATCGCAAAGTCGACAAGGCCGGATGCATCAGCTTCATGGGCAAGAAATACGAAGTCGGATTGCTCTTCATCGGACGAACCGTTCAGGTCGTGTACGACCCGGCGGATATTCGCGAAGTGACCATTGAGCATGAGGGGCATACGCCCTGGACGGCGCGGGAGATGGTAATCGGGGAGCGGTCCGGGAAGCGGCCAACGCTTCCGGATCATCTGGCGCAAGAGCCGGGAGATACCTCCCGTCTTCTTCGCGGCGCAGCGCGAGAACATGCCAAACGTCAAGCACACCATGCGCCAGCCGTCTCCTACCGGTCCATTCGGAAGGAGGATGGCAGCGATGTTTGAATCGTACTATGGTATGGGGAACACGCCCTTCTCTCGGGATACGCCGACAGAGGCGTTGTACCGCTCCCCCATGCTGGATGAAATGCTTGAGCGGCTGGAATATGCGGCTGAGCGGCAACTGTTTAACGTCGTCACTGGAGATTGCGGAACCGGAAAAACGACGACGATTCGGCGCTTCACCGCCGCGCTGGATGCAGCGAAGTACAAGTTGCTCTACCTGTCGGATTCCAAGCTGACTCCGCGCCATTTCTACAAAGGGATGCTGGAACAGCTTGGGTGCGAATCGAAGTTTTATCGTGGCGATGCGAAGCGGCAATTGCATCGGGAAATCGAACTGATGCGCGGCATTCATCGTTTGCAGCCGGTTGTCGTCGTGGACGAGGCGCACCTGTTGGACCGGGAGATGCTGGAGGAAGTAAGGTTTCTGCTGAACTTCCGGATGGATGCGCAAAGCCCCATGGCGCTTATCCTCGTTGGACAGAGCGAACTGTGGGATCGGCTTCGCTTGCAGGCATACGCCGCCATTCGCCAGCGGATTGACTTGCAGTGCAAGCTTCCGCACTATGACAGAGCTCAGTCTGGCGCGTACATGAAGCAGCATCTAGCGTACGCCGGCAGCGAACACGATATTTTCTCCGACGGGGCTGTTGACGAAATCCATCGATACGCTGGCGGCGCTGCACGGCTGATTAATAAAGCGTGTACGCATTCGCTGATTTATGGCGCGCAGAACAAGCGACGAATCATTGACGATCATATGGTCAAGCACGTCATTGCGGGTGAATTGTCATGAAGCGGACATGGTTTCAAATGTCCTTTGACGAGGTCGGAGACCGTTGGATTGTCGAAGCAGAGAATGAGGTTCTAGCGCTTCATTGCGGCAACTTCTTGGAGATTCGAATCGGAGATCAGGGGATTCCTTGCCGTATAGAGCTCGATCTCGATTGGTATGTCATCATGCAGGGGGCGCGATTTGATTTGCGCAAGAAGGATACGTATCAAGTCGAAGTATAGCGTAAACGGGAAAGCCCTAAATCGGCTTTCCCGTCGGCATACCATTCACGGTCAATATTCTCGTCCTATCGTGGACAACTAACACCGTCTATTTCTGGACAGAATCAGTTGGCTGTAACAATCTCCACGCGCTGACGATCCATCGTTGCCACATCGAGTCTCACCACGGACATGGATGTTTTGACTGCAAACACAGCCAATCCCCCCAGCCAATCGTCGATAAGACTATTGGCCGCGCTGCCCGTGTAATGCATTTCCGCACGCTCTACCTTGCCAGCCGCCTGACGTTCCCGTTCGAGCAGCGCCAGGAATTGTTTATCCAATTCATCTGCGATTCGCGATATTTGCTGTGTGCCCAGTTCCGTATTGTCATCCGCCATGAAGATCGCGAACGGAGAGGTGAGCAGCGCCGCAATCATCATGATGACGCATAGCAAAATGATCGCGCTGCTGCTCACTCCCAATAGCGCGGCCAAGCCCTTCACCAACAACACTGTGATCCGAACGAGCATTTTTATGATGTCAACATTCATCGCCTGCATGGCGGTTCGCACCATTCGTTTCTGTGGCTGTAATCGACAGCCATGCCTAGGAAGAGATGCAAGCACAGCTATTTCAGCAAGCCATGGCAGAAGGGTTCCTTATGGATGATACGTTTGCCATCGATGGCAACACATATCGAGGCACGCGACCAAGTTCCTACCAAGCAAGAGATACAGCAGCCTCTATCTTTTTCAGCTTTGTATAGACCAGAGATATCATGTTTTTGGATTTTCCAAGTTAAATGGAGGGAGTCAGGGCCTTTTCCGCTCTTTTAATTGCTGCTTCCATTAGATGTTGTGGCTTAATTTCCAGATTTCCATGACCTGGTGCTATCAATGAAGGTTTCAATTCAAATAGTTTTTGAGCAGTCTCAATACTTGTTCTTTTGTCCCAGGTCGATAGAGCCGGAAAAGGAAATAACAGTCTCATCTGACCAGCAACGGCTAAACCTCCCCGAGTTTGAAAAGCATCTCCCACAATTAATGCTTCATTACGAGTATCCATAAAAGCCATTTGTCCTGGTGTATGCCCAGGTGCTGAAATTGAAATTAGAGAGCCAATCATATCCCCTTCTTTCAATAATATATCCGGTTTCGCCTTCATTGGACCCGGTTTTGCTAATCCACCTCGAATGGGAACATTCGCCTCTCCTTCAACAAGCGAATTGTCTCCAGAAAGCAATTTGGCTTCTCGTCCTGACAGGTACAACTTCACTTCAGGAAGTAGTAATTTCAAATTATCAACCGCGCCCACATGATCGACATGGGTGTGAGTCAACAAAATGCGTGTTATAGGCTTGCCGACCTGCCTAGCAGCCTTAATGATGTCTTTTGCGTTAATGGGCCAGGCAGCATCTACTAGCGTTAAACTATCTTGTTCCTCAACCAGATAACAATTTACCGGAAACACATGTGGCAAATGAGTCAGTTGAACAAGAGTTTTTTGACGAATAAATCTCATGCCTTTTCTCTCCTCGTATAGTAAGTTTAGTATTTAGTTTTAAGTCAGTTTTCAGTCCCCGATGGGGCTGGTGCGGGCCACTCCAATCTCCAGTACTTTGCACCTTGAAAATAAAAAAAGCAACTGGCGCTCTGGCAGACAAGCTTACCGTTTTCAAGTTCACATCGGGCTCGAAGTCACTTCCGTCTATAATTGGCATCTTGCCCATGTACTTGCACCAAGATCTCGCGCTGCAGAAGCGTAAAACCAAGTCTTCACCATCAATCCCAAGCTGGCCAGCAAAGTTTCGCGAAGCCTGTCCTGACTTTAATAAAACCGACCGGCTTGATGCCTGGGTCACTGCCGATCGCCTGCACTTTGGATGCTTGATGATCTACATCGTCATGTAAGAGCAGTATGTCACCCTTTAGCATCTGACCCGCATGCGGCTCACTTGATTCACACCCTAAACCGCGAGAAACAAAGTTCCCGGCTTCTTGTGCTTGCTTGCGCACTGTACCCGGCATGATCGCTTCAGTACTCAGACCGCATTCGCAAGAAGGTGACGCCTGTGAAGGAATAACCCTCCTTTGCTAAAGTCTCTTCACAAATTCCCGGTAAAATTTTGGTGATTAACTTAATTTTTAAATGGGTCTAGTTTTATTGGCCCATTTTAGCTACAAAATAGAGCTGGATACCAGGGGAATTTCCTTTAAATAGGTCCTTAAACGACTTTCCATTTTAGCCCACTCACAATGTAGAAGCATATTTTAATGAATTTATTATTAACATAATTCGTTATAATTTAAGTATATGGTATACAATCAAAGGGTATCAATAAAAGAATCC
The DNA here is from genome assembly GCF_046098255.1 of Paenibacillus jiangxiensis. NCBI lineage: Bacteria > Bacillati > Bacillota > Bacilli > Caryophanales > Paenibacillaceae > Paenibacillus > Paenibacillus jiangxiensis. The sequence continues at coordinate 90,672 of NZ_JBJURI010000015.1, read as the reverse complement.
TGAAGTGTTACAGAAAAGGAGATATTGTAATGTCCTATGGTCCTCTTAGTTTAAAAAAGCAAAAGACAAAAGACTTGATTTATAATGCATTAATGGAATTGATGAGAACAAAAAACTTAAATTCATTGTCCATTACGGAACTGTGTAAGAAGGCTGGTGTATCGCGAGTGACTTTTTACAGGTATTATGAAATTCTTGAAGATGTGATTTTAGAGTATATTGATCAAATTTTTACCAACTACTTCGATTTGGTTTCAAAAACGGAATCAATTGATAATCATACTATTACTCTCTTGTTTTTCAACCGATTTAGAGAAGAAAAGACATTAATTGTTAATTTAATGAATTCAAATGCATCTAGCATATTGCTTGAGAAGTGCAATGAATATTTATTTGCACTAACAAACAGAATTGTCGGAGAGAATTTGTATGAAAAGCAGAAAGAAAATTACATCGTCAAGTTTGTAGTAGGCGGCTTTTTTAACACCTTAATCGAATGGACTTCAAATAACATGAACGAAAGCGACGAATACATGGCCGAAATTCTTTATAAGTTTTGCGAATAAAACATCGCATTTTATTATCGTTATTATCTTGACAGCAAAAAGCCGCTATAGGGTGCTATAACGACTTTTTGCTGAAAACTATCAACTGCGCGGCCATACGATTCTGAGCTAACTTGAGAGCCATAAAAAATTCAGGGAGCCTTTCCGTTCCTGATAATTGACCCTTACTCCTTGCAGAAACTTAAATCAACAGCCTTCTTACTAACGAGTAGTGGAGACTGCCTGATTAATAATTGCCTCTATTCCGAACCGGGCACGTTTCGCATACGTATCTTCTTCAAGCAGTCTGCTAATATGAGCAAGCTTGTGATAATCATCAACACCATCCGGTACAGCGCGGCGTTGCGGACGAATAACCTGTTCTTCTTCAACAAGCCCAATAATTAGACAATGTAAGGCAACACTAGCGCGAGCTGCAACTCTTTCATCTACGCCCAACTCCTGGAACGCCGTGATCAGCACTTCAGCAATATGCAGCGCATTCCTATCAGCAGTATGCGTACCGCTGATAACACGACCGCCATCCCGATGCGAAAGCATAGCTAATCTTAGCCGCAAAGCTACTTCTGTGATTCTTTCCCGAGCGTTGTCAGAAAGATCCGCAAGAGAAAGCTCGCCTAGGATGACCTCCGCCATTAATTCAAATAGCCGTGCTTTGCTCTCCACTTGAAAAGACACCGAGTTCAAGTGCAGTCCCATTCGCTTGGCGACCCCCCGCAATGTAACGGCCTCAATTCCCACATCCTCCAACATGGCCAGGGCCTCACGCACAACATCATCCCGGTTGTGGCGCTTTTTTACCAATTCGCTCCCTCCTTGTTTGCTTATTCCTGTATTTTCGCTCTCGAACCAAGTCGCCAACCGAGTGATCGGGAGCGTTCCCGCCAAAAGTCTGCATAACGTCCATCCGCTTTAATCAATTTTTGATGAGTACCCCATTCTACTATATTTCCCTGCTCCAGGAAAATAATTTGATCTGCTGCGGCGATTGTCTGCAATCGATGAGCAACAACAATCAGCGTGCGATCTGTAGTGAGTGCATGAAGCGCTTCCTGTACAAGTGCTTCATTTTCCGCGTCAAGCGCAGCAGTTGCCTCGTCAAGAAGAACGATTGGCGCATCCTTGAGTATGGCCCGGGCAATCGACACCCGTTGTCTTTCCCCTCCGGAAAGCGCGCTCCCCCCTTCTCCGACTTGCGTATCCAAGCCGTGGGCAAGCCGGTTCGCAATCTCATCTACACGCGCAAGACGAATCGCGTTTTTCAATTCTTCTTCAGTAGCATCAGGCTTGGTCATCAGCACATTTTCACGGATTGTACCGGAAAACAAGTAAACATCTTGGAACACAAAGGAAAGCTGGCTCATCAATTGTTCCGCAGTCATGTCCCGGACATCAACACCAGCCACCTTCACGACGCCAGAACTGATGTCCCAGAATCGGGCGACAAGCCGGGTTATGGTTGTTTTGCCTGCTCCTGAGGGTCCAACCAGCGCTGTCATTGTGCGAGCTTGCGCAGTAAAGGTGATGTCATGCAAAATCTCTCGTTTATCATAACCAAAACGGACAGCTTCGAACGAAACAGCCGGATCGCCAAGGGTGGCTTGTCCAGCATCAGCCGTCTCCGAGAGCGGCTTGGTATGAAAGATATGATCCATTCGATTGAGGTTGTTGCGCACAGTACGTACACCCCCGCCTGCTGCGGCACCGTCCATAAGCGGCTGAACGAAACGGGTGGCAAGAATCAGCAAGGCAATCAGTTCCGTTGCTCCAATTGAAGAACCCACACCAAGCGCAATTCCCGAGAGCAGAATGGCTGTAAATGCACCCTGAACCGTAAGGCGAAACATGCCGTCGCCAATCGCACCACCCCATGTAATCATGCTGTTATCCGCCTTGCGTTGCGCTACAAGCGCTTCATCAAGAAGCTTGTAGCCCTTGGACACCCGGCCAAACGCGCGGAGTATAGGCTGAGTCTGGGCAAATTCGATGATCCGGTTTGCTGTTCGTGTATTGGCGCTATGTGTACGCAAATCCACATAATCCACAATCGCAACCGTGCCCCGATAAGCGCCCCATACGATCGGAGCAGCGATCAGGGCAACCAGCGCCAATCTCCATTCAAACAGAAACATTAGCACAATAACAACTGCCGGCGTTACAAAAGCATTGACCAGCGTCCCCAACATTTGTGTCGGAAACCCCGTGACACTAAATACCCCGGAGCTGGTCAAGCGAGAAACGGAACCTACTTTTTCAGCATTAAACCAGCCTAATGGAAGTTTGGATATATGATCCCCCAGTCGTTGCCACAAATGCGCAGTCAAAGCCATTGATGAGGTTAAGCCAAGCATTTTGGTACGATAGTTTAGTATTCCAAACCCGGCAAGGATAGCCGCCTCAACCCCTATCCATAACCAGAGTTGTTGAAAATCGCCTTCCAAAAGTACTTGCACAAGCGGTACCAGCAAGCTGAAAGCAACTCCTTGCAGGATAGCACATACAACAGTTAGCGTTATTAACCGCCGCAATACAGGCGCGTCGTCTCCCATGACTCGAAGCAATCGACGAATCATGACTTCACCTCCTTGGTTGAATCCAACCCATGATGTACTTCAGGATGCCAGGACATTGAGCGCTCATGTTTCCACCACAGTTGGGCATATAGCCCACCCTGCGCAAGCAGATGCCCATGTGTGCCTCGTTCGACAATGTGTCCCCGATCAACAACTGCAATCTGATCAGCTCCTTGAATTGTCGAAAGCCGATGAGCGATGACCAGCAAGGTGCGTCCGGCAGCCAGCGCAGAGAGCGCATCTTGAATGAGTGCTTCCGATTCCGGATCAGCAAATGCAGTGGCCTCGTCAAGTACAAGAATCGGAGCGTCTGCAAGCAGTGCTCTGGCTATTGAAATACGTTGCGCTTCGCCACCTGAAAACAGGGCATCTTCACCAATAACGCTATCATAGTCACGTGGAAGTTCAAGAATTCTGTCATGAATTTGAGCCGCACGCGCGGCCTGCTCCACCTCTGCAATTGTGGCTTCAGGTCTTGCCAGCCGGATATTCTCCGCCACAGAAGTGCTCAATAACTGTATGTCTTGAAAAACAAAAGAAACATGGCGGTAAAGCTCACTCGTCGGGATATCACGCAGATCCACGCCTCCCAGCGTGATCTTGCCTTCATCCGGATCCCAAAAACGCGGAATAAGCTTGGCGATTGTTGTTTTTCCTGAACCCGAGCGGCCGACCAGCGCAGTCGTTGTTCCGGGCTCCAGCCAAAGATCAACCCCATCCAATGCTGCATGCTGCCCATCATAGCTAAAACGAACATTCTCCAACACGATGGTTTCATTCGCAGGTACAGATGGCGTTTTGGGCTCGGGAAGCGTCTTGGTATCCAGCAAGGCAAGGACTCGTTCACTGGCTTCAGCAGCCTGCGAAGTCGCAGTAGCGCTAAAAAACAATGCCATGAGCGGACTCGTCACACCAACACCCAGTAATACAAAAGGAATGACTGCAACCGGGTCCAACTGCCCCATTCCGGATAAAACTGAGCCTGCTGCTGTAATAATGACGAGAGAGGCCAGTGGTGCAAGCACAACTTCCGCGAGAGCTGCAGACCGCAAGGTTCCACCCATGACTCCGCTCATAAGAGCCATAAATCGCTGCGTGGCATCCAAAAATTTACGATAGGCACGCCCAGCCTGACCAAAGGTCTTCACCACGCTGATGCCCTGCACAAACTCAACTGCAGTTCCATTGATCTCGCTCATGGCTGTAGACGTATCGGCCATTTTCGGGCGAATCTTTGCTATCTGCACAGCATACAAGCCAATTCCTGCTAACAGTGGCAGCATGACGAACAGCGACATCGCCCAGTCAATGCTAAACAAATACACCAGGGTTACAACCGGCACAACCGCTCCGTCTACAATCTCTAGTCCTGTATGAGCGACCAGATGGTGCATATGCATCACATCGTCGGATACACTCTTCTTAATACTTCCAGAAGTTCTCGCCGTAAACCAGCCCAATCGTACCCTTCCCAGATGAGCCGCAATACGTCGTCTCACAAGTAGCTGGAAACTAGTGTCGGCAAAATGCGTAATTGCGCCTGCAACGAACACACAAACTAGACGCAGCAGCAGCGCCCCAGCAGCTATCCAACCCCAAATCCATATGTTCCCCTCCGTGTTCACCTCGGAAACGAGAAGCATCTGTGCGATCTCGGCAATTGCAATAAACGGCACGATTGAAGCCGTGGCGCCAATTGCTGCTATAAAAAATGCGAGAATTAGCCGCCAACGAATCGGCTTCAGAAGGAGCCACAACCCACGGAAGTTCGGGATAGCGTTAGCTTTGGCCATGCTGTTTTCTTTCTCAATATTTATTTTTGCAGAGTTCAAATACTCCACCTCCTACATTGAAATTTTGACATCCTATTTCCCAAAAATTATAAGTCAGATTAGCCGTACTGGTTACCATGCTATTCTGATTTATTAGCACAACAATATACTTGGTCAATGAACAAGTCAATAAGAAAATTGTTCATTGACCAAGTATTTTTCAACAAGATACAAATGATTTTATTTATATAACTCAACTTTCAGTGCGACCAAGCCACCAAGAACGTTATGTTTGCTAATAACCTCTAAGCCATTTTGATAATGAAAACGTGAGCCAACCACTTTCAAACTGATGCAAGGCTCTTTACATTGAGGGGTACGATGCTGAACTGTCCTGCGAACCCCTTTCTGGTTTCGTCTTTTCGCAAGAAATCATACCCGTAGAAGCTCCATGTCATGAGTAGCCATTTCAATCATAACAATTTCAAGTCTATTTTTCTGAATTACTTGGTCAGAATCGGGGAGGGTAGTAGGAAGATTTCTCGCTCAAAAAAGTTAAGCTTTCCGTTGCTTCAACCCAGCTTCCTGCCGGACAATTTCAGCTTGGACATTGTACGAGTCTATCAGGAGTCGGGTCAGTACAACAATGTCTATCTGGAGTATGCCAATGACGCTGGAGAAATTTTTAAGGTTAGTGAGTTGTTCATCGGTGATGCGGAAGTTCGGAGAGAATTGGCGAACGACGCAGGTATAATTAAAGAAATCATCATAGGCACCGATCCGGCCGTACTTGTTCTGATGCCTAGCGACTTGTCCTATCTGGAATGGATAAAAGGCAATGTGAAAGTGCTGATTTCTGGAAAGCTGAGTGAACAAGACATCATTCGAGTGGCCGATTCCTTGCATTAAGAAGGAGCAAACGGGGAGAACCGTTCGCTCCTTCTCCTGTCTTATGGAACTAAATAGGTGGCCGAGTAGCGATACCCGGACTCCGTTCTCGAACCTTCATTGATCCAATGATACGCTTGTGTACGATAATAGTAGCCGGATTCAACCGGCACATTGCTATAGGACGAGTATACATAGGCCGCATTGGCGTGGCCGCTCTCCAAGTAATCAAAGTTGGAATCGAACACCGTCAAGATTGAAAACCCTATCGGAGGCGGCGGGGTTGTCGCCGATGTTGGTTCCGGCGCTGCTTGCGCAAACGCGGCAGGCACTAGCAGTGCGAGGATCAACGTCAGGACTGGAATACGGAACGGAAAAAACTTCTTCAATAGATGAACCTCCTTTATGAAGTAGACTACACTCTATATAACGACACATACGCTCATTTCCTGACGGTGGCAAATTTGAAAGCCACCTTCGTTTTTAATTTCGAAGGTGGCTTTCATGCCGATTTGCTACTGATTCCCATGTTTTTAAGTTTACCTGGTAAAAAACACAACACCGGACTAAATTAGGCGCTTCATTCTTAAATGCAAATGGCAAGGAAATATCTTTTCAATATTTCCCTCCATTGTTACCTGCTTGTTCAATTATTGGGCCTACGATTCCTGCTCAGTCTTCAACAACCGTGCCAATTGCTTAAGGCCCCGGTCCACGGACCTGAAATTCCTTGAGTCGCACATCCTTCGGAACGGGCTGTCCCGCATACAGCAAGAAAGCGAGCAGCGGCGTTCGGGTCCAGCTCCACCTTGGCATGCTTGCCGATAATCGCCTCCCGATTGGTCAGAATTCCGGACGGAAGAAGCTCGGCGGGCATCGGAACCGCCTTGAGACCATGTCAAATCGATTTTCTGATTGTCTGAACAATATATTACTTGAAATGGACTCCATTTCTTCACGTGGTTTTTCAAGTCATAGAATGAGAAAATCCACCTTCACTCTTTACTTGGAAGGTGGATTTTCAAGCCGATTTGTTGCTGCTTTCCATGTTTTTATGTTTACCTCGTAAAAAACACAACACCGGCTTGGCATGCCAGTTCATCCGATTGAGCTGCTTTGCAGCTTCAGAAATAAACCCGCAGCACCGGATCCTCTGAAGGCTTCCGGACGGAGCTATCCACTTCAACCAGTCTTATATGTTCCTGGCCATCTGGGACAATGACAGGGGTCACGACAAAGTATCCGGCCTGACGAATCTTGTCCATATCGAATTCCAGCAGCAGCTGCCCTTCTTTGACCTTGTCTCCGGTGCCCACATGTGCCTGAAAACCATCGCCTTTAAGAGAAACTGTATTCATGCCGACATGGATCAATGCTGCGTGCCGGTTGTTTTATGTTGAAACCTCCCACTTCTATAACGATTACGATGACTTGAAAATCGATCGTATAACAGTAATATAAGTATCATGAGCTAACGACTAGGGGGACCAGCCTGTGAACAAAACAGAATTTATAATCCACGACTTGTTAAGCAAAATCTATCAAAACCACTACCCCGACGCGAAGCTGCCGACGGAACGGGAGCTTGCGGAGCAGTATCATGTTTCAAGATACACGATTCAGGAATCCATCAAAAAATTGAAATACATGGGCCTCGTTAAAGTCGTGCAGGGATCAGGCATTTTCATCGGAAAGAACATCCAGACCAGCCCGCTTATATATAACTCTTTGACAGAGAATCCATACTCCAACATCCAATCCAAAGTGATCGAGCTGCAAAAGCAGCCTGCCACGTCCGCGGACCAGCAAATTTTCGGAATCACAAGCAGCGACGAGGTATGGGTGCTTCAGCGTGTAAGAATCGTGAACTATCAAACGGTGCAAATCGAGCTGTCCCGGCTGCCTGTTGCTTTGTTTCCCATGTTCACTCCCAAGGATGCCGAAAATTCCATTCAATCCTATGTGCAAAAGCATAAATATACTATTTCTCACTATCTGAATACCTATGAGGCGATCGCGCTTAACAAAGAGCAGGCCATGCTCCTGCAGCAAAAGCGAAAGAGCCCGGCCATGAAAATATCAAGCCGCGGCCTGCTCAGTAATGGAAGAATCTTTGAGATCAGTGAGATCGTAGCCATTGACTACAGATGCACGTATTTGACCGCGTTTAATAACGAGCATCATAAAAGAAGAAACTCATAGTAAGGCTTACGGAGTCATCAGTGTTCCGTCCGGCAGTCTCGCCTGTGTCCATTCATGAGGCCTGTATTCCACCGGATACTTCTTCGCCTGTTCCTCATTGAACTCCACCCCGATTCCCGGTGTTTCCAGCGGGTAGATGTAGCCGTTTCTGGCATCGATGATCGGCGAAAAGACACTGCGCGTATTCTCCTTGATCGGAATATTTTCCTGGATAGCGGCACTGTGCAAATGAATATTCAGATGCGTGTTCACAGCGATGCCAATTGGAGTGATATCCGACGGCGTATGCCAGGCAATTCTGACGCCAAATGCTTCACACAACGCTCCCAGCTTAAGCGCGGATGTAATGCCCCCGATTTGCGATACATGGCAGCGGATAAAATCGATCTGCCTGTCCGCAATCAGGCTTCTCCATTCCAGCGGATTGTTGAACAGCTCCCCGGTGGCTATGGCTGTTGAAGTTTGGGAGCGAATTTGACTCAACCATTCGTTCTGATCCGGCGGCAAAATGTCCTCGACAAAGTAAGGCTTATAGCGTTCAAGGTCTTTGGCAAACTGTACGGCCTGATTCGGGAAAAGCCGCTCATGTACATCATGCAAAATATGAAACCGGTTCTGGTACTTGGACCTTAACTGGGCAAACATCTCAATGGTTGTCTGCATATATTCATCCTGATCATAATACGACCCTTTGGTGCTGTTATCCGGGGTGTGCAGGCGTGAAGGATTTCCCCCATAAAAGCCAAGCTGGCAGCGGATATGCTTATACCCCTGTTCGAGAATGGCATCAATCTCCCGATACAAATCTTCGATATTGTCCGCAACTGCATGAGTATATGCAGGCACGGCATCCCTCGCTTTGCCGCCAAACAGCTGGTACAAAGGCATGCCGGCGATTTTCCCCTTGATATCCCATAGAGCCATATCTACCCCGGAGACAGCATTATTCAGGATAGGACCATTACGCCAATAAGAGTTGACCATCATCAAATGCCATAAATCTTCGATGTTGTTCGCGTCTTTTCCCAGCAATATAGGTTTAAGATACTCTTCGACGACGAGCTGGACAGCCTTCGGGCGCTGCTGAAAAGTGGCACAGCCATATCCAACCAGATTATTGTCTGTAGTGACTTTCACAACTACCAGATTATGCCTATCCGGCTTAAGCACAAAACATTCCACGTTCGTGATAATGGAAGGGTTCATAGGTCTCCTCTTTTCTAAGAAATCTAGATTTATTGAAACATGTTTTGAAATGCGGAAGCAATTTGGCAAGGTAAAAGGTCAAAATATTAAAAAATATCAGTCCAATTTATCATAAAAATCTAATTGAACCCTTATGTATCAAGGATTTATCGAAAAACCTGGTTTATTTTGGACTGCTTTTATTTGATAAGCCTTTGTGATAGCATTCAGTAATGTAAACGGAACCAACACTTATTTCGAGGACAGGAGAATTTTTGATGAGCAAAGTGAAAACGGTACAAGACATCATTACCGGGGTCGGTGGAGAAGACAATATTGTAAACGCTTGGCACTGCATGACGAGACTCAGGTTTGATCTGAAAGATAAAAGCAAAGTAGATATTGAGAAGCTTAAGCAATTGGATCCCGTTTTGGGAGCTCAGTTCAACCAAGACCAATTCCAGATCATTCTTGGCCCCAAGGTTGGGGAATATTATAATGCTTTGGCCGGTGAGCTCAAACTGGCAGATGTGCAACAGGATGAGGTAAAAAGCGAAGAGAAAAAGAAAGGCTTTGTTACCCTCTTCATGAACATTGTATCCGGCGTGTTCGGACCTATCGTTCCGGCTATTGCCGGGGCAGGATTGATCAAAGGACTTATCGCGGGGCTGATCGCTCTCGATATTATTTCGGATAAAAGTGAAACGGTGCAAATCATTAACATGATGGCGAGCGGAGTGTTCACGTTCCTGCCATTCTTCCTGGCAGCCTCGGCAGCCAAGATATTCAAAACCAATGAATATCTGGCCGTCGCTATTGCCGCTACCATAATGTTTCCAACGATGGTGGATGCGGCCAAAGCCGGGGAGCTATCGTCGTTTCATTTTCTAGGCATTATCCCTATTCCTGTGTTTAACTATACCGGCACGGTTATCCCCATTATCTTTGCCGTCTGGGCGATGAGCTATATTCACAGGTGGGTTAACCGATTTATGCCGGAAATACTGAAAACCGTCGTTACACCAACCTTGACCTTATTTATTTCCGGTTTTCTCGCATTATCCGTTATCGGTCCTATCGGTATTTACCTGGGCAATGGGCTGGCTTGGCTTGTGCAAGGCTTGTTTGACATCTCTCCCATCCTTGCCGGTGTTGTTGTTGGTGCCATTCGTCCGTTGGCCGTCTTCACGGGCATGCACCATGCCATGACTCCGATTGCTTTGCAAAACTTTGCAACACAAGGCTACGATATGCTGATGCCTATGATGTGTATGGCGAACTTCTCGATCGTGGGCGCAACCTTTGCAGTGTACTACAAGGTAAACACGGCCAAAGAAAAAACGATTATCGTGTCCGCCGCCGTTTCCGGTCTGTTGGGAATTACAGAGCCTGCGTTGTTCGGTGTACTGTCCAAGTATAAAAAGGCTTTTTCTGGCCGCCATCATCGCCAGCTCGGTTGCTTCCGCGTTTATCAGCTTTTTCGGCGTAAGATTGTACGGATATGTATTGTCCAGTATTTTTAGCATCCCGGCCTACTTCGGTCCGTACTTTATCTATGCCATTTCCGGAATGGCCATTGCCATTGCGCTCTCCTTTACAATTTGCTATCTGCTGCTCAGCAAAACAGAGGTCGAGAAAGCAAACGCGACTGCGCTGCAAAGCAATTAATGGTTTCTGGCTCTCAAGTTCATAGATTGATTGGATTTATCTCATGAAGAAAGCAGCCGGGTGACCGGCTGCTTTCTTTGCGTGATGCTCAATCATTTTTAGTTAGCAGGCATTTCGTTGAAGAAAGTGATGTCGTCAATAGGCAACCGAGTTGTCGGGTGGCCCGGTTTGGCCGCTTTGCCGAGGGCAATCAGCATGACCGAAACGTACCGGTCGCTGATGCCGAAAGCTTGCTTGAACTGATCTGCGTCATATCCGCCCATTGGCACAGTATCGTAGCCATGAGCACGCGCGACCAGCATGAGCTGCTGGGAGACAATACCACCGTCAATGTGGAGAACTTTGTGCAATCTTTCCTCCGTCATCGAACCGTATGCATTAATCGATCTTTCCACATATGCTTTAGCGGTATCTTCCGCCATATAGCCGTGTTTTACGGATTCGCCGATAATATCACCCAGCTTCTTGTATCCTTCCGTATCACCCAGCACAGCGATCACCGCAGCAGCTTCAGTAACCTGAGATTGATTGTAAGCGATCGGCAGAAGCTTCGCTTTTAATTCCTCCGTCTCGATCACCAGGAAACGCCAAGGCTGAGCGTTGCTGGAGGAAGGAGCAAGCGTCGCTTCCTTAATCAGCTCTTTAATTTCCTCGTGAGACAGGCGAACCGACTTGTCATACACACGCACAGATCGGCGCTCGCGGATGACATCGGCGAATAAAGCGGAACTTTGACTGGTTTGAGTTGAAGTTGACATGATAAATCCTCCCTTGAATCAATACTGTTATTGATTCGGCACAGTTATTTTTAAGCTAAACGACCCAGTTTAACGCCCAAGTCCGCATGCGAAGCCAATGTTTGCAAATGAATCGCAGCAAGATCACCAAATTGTTCCCGCTGCTGATCATGGGCATAACTGTGTTCATAGCTACACAGTGCACCAAAAAAAATAACACCATTCGCGGCTTGCCTTAAACTGTTTCTTATATTGCACAGTATAAAATCTAAGCAAACCGCTGTCAACTGTCTTTTTTCCTGGACTCACCTAAATCTTTGCTTCCAGTTGTTTGGCGATATCTGCAATCGTATATTTGCTTAATACTCCGCGCATGCTGTCTTCCATTTCTTGCGTAATATCCTCAAGGGCAGATTTCATGCTTTTCCCAAGCGGGTGTGTGCCCGCTGTCTCGATAATGCCGCAGGAAATGCTGCTGCCTGCTCGAAATACATCGTACACATCAACCAGACGAATGGATTCAGGCGATTTTTTAAGATGGTACCCGCCGTCACGCCCTTCCCGGGTTCCGATATACCCTTCCTTAACAAGAACGGATAGAATGCGGCGCAACAGGGAAGGCTCCGACTGAAGATATTTGGCGAGTTCAACACTTGGACAAGCTATGTTTACGTCCTCCTGCGACAATATAGCAAGCGCTTGAACAGCCAGTCCGAACCATTTCGGGTGCTGAGTCGGCGTACAATATTCATGCTTCATTCTTTACTCCCCCTTCAGCCTACTCTTGGCTAGCATGAATAAATTGTACCGAATTCCCTTGTACGCCGCAATAGATGAGCTTTTACCAGCCACGCCATGACTTGAATCGTCGGACCACATATTTCTCTAGACAGGTCGCTCAATCGTGAAAATCTCTCCAATTTTCGCATAATCATGACCGGCTAACCTGCTGACCGCCCCTAGGCGCCTTGGATCAATTTTTCCATGATCATAAATGTCGTTCTGAATATGAAAGTGAACTACTCTGCCTATAATAAGGTCGCATCCGTTTGAAGCTGTCCCGCCAAGTTCAAGTGAATGCTCCAAAACGCATTCCATACGAATTTTTGCTTCAGCTACTCCCGGAACATTGATTTTGACGCTGTCTATGGGAGTCAGATGAGCCAATTCAACTTCACTTTGATCAGGCGGCAGCTTTGCGGCTGTTTCATTGATTTGGCGAACATTGTCTTCGTCAACGATATGAACCACAAATTCTTTTATGTCACTGATGTTTCTGGCTGTGTCTTTTTGTACACCCTCCGAGCGTTGAATGGACAACGAGATCATCGGAGGGTTGGCGGATACGATATTAAAAAAACTGAATGGAGCGCCGTTCAAAACGCCATCCTTGGAAAGCGTCGTGACAAAGGCAATAGGTCTGGGAACAATGCTGCCTATAAGCAGCTTATAATTTTCCCGTTCCGTATTTGCCGCAGGATCTATGGAAAGCATACAGATCAACCTCTTTCACAGTTTAGTCAAGCTCTCTTACTTCAAACGGAAGCAGAACTCCTTCAATATCAGCTCTATGAGGCTCGTACTGGGCCGGCAGCTTTAAAGCTTGCCCCATTGTTTCAAACGATTCATCATGAGCAAATCCCGGAGGATCTGTAGCGATCTCAAACAAAATTTCGCCATGCTCTCTAAAGTATACCGCATTGAAATAGTTCCGGTCCCGCACCGCTGTCACTCCGTAACCATTTTCCGCAATATGTTTTTGCCATTCCAATTGATCCTGATCATCTTTGGCCCGCCATGCAATATGATGAACCGTTCCGACACCCATCTGGCCGTGACCTACTGAAGAAAGTTTAAGATCTACAATGTTGCCAATGTCGGCGGAAGAGCGGTAACGGGCGATATCTCCTTCTTTTGCAATAAATTCAAGCCCCATTACTTTCTCCAATAATTCAGCCGTTTGTTCAGGGTGTGCGGATAACAGCGTCGCTCCCCCAAAACCTTTGATGGCCACATCGGAGGTAATACTGCCGAAGCTCCATGAGTTTGGCTCCCCTTCTTCCCGTTCCACAATTTCCAGGTGAAGTCCATGCGGATCATCAAATTCCAGATACTGCTCGCCAAAGCGCTCCATTTTTGAAAACGGAACATTAAAATGCTCAAGCCGGTTCTCCCAGAACTTCATTGCCCCTTTAGGCACAACATATGAGGTAACCCCCACCTGGCCATCGCCAATGGTTCCTTGGCGGGCATTAGCCCAGGGGAAGAACGTAATAATCGTCCCAGGCTTGCCGCCTTCATTGCCAAAATAAAGGTGATACGTGCCCGGATCATCAAAATTGACCGTTTGTTTAACCAGACGCAGCCCCAATACTCCGGCATAAAAATCAACATTTTCCTGTGGATGTCCGACGATCGCTGTGATGTGGTGAATTCCCATTGTTTTTTTACTCATTTCAATTCACTCCTGTTTTTTATTAGTGTTGTGTGGAATTGCATTTACTCGGTAAAACAACCTTCAAATTATTTATCTTTATTTAAAGTATTTTTAATATGAGATAATAATATTTCTTTATTCCCCTTTTGTCAATACTATTCTTTAGATTTATTTATCCACTCATACAGGCGGTTATATACAATATAAAAAAAACGTCTATCGACGTACATTCAAAGAAGACAGACCGCGTTTAGCGGTAGTTTTTCTTGCGATTCCAGGAAGCTTTTACTAAGAAGTTTGTACTTTCTGGAATCTAAAAAAAGGACAGGAACGTCTCTGTGTTCTCTGTCCTGCAAGTTATATATTGGGTCCGGAGATTAATCTTCGAATACGGTAAACATGCCTGTCACGTGCGGCGATATGATACAATCCAAAAGAAAAGGTATAACATCAAGAAACGATGGAGGTCGAAACGATATGAAAACGATGCAAGCGTTGTTCGCGCATATGGATTGGGCCAACCGCAGGCTTCTTGAAGCTTTGCAAGCTGCGCCGGTGGACGAAGCCAGCAAGGCAGCTACGCTGTTCCTGCACTTGCTCCAGGCGGAGAACATTTGGCTGACCCAGCTACGCGGTAAGAGCAGTGAGGGGATCGAACTATGGGCGGATAAGGCGGATCTTGCCTCCTGTGAAGCGCTGATTGAGGCAAACGGAAACGGCTTCCGGGCTTGGTTTGACGCTCTTCCAGAGGACTCGCTGGATAAGCCCATCGCGTACCGCAGCCAGTCCGGCGAGCCGTTTGAATCATCCGTTCGGGACATTTTGCTGCAAGTTGCCCTGCACGGCCAATACCATCGCGGCCAGATCAACGCCTTACTTCGCTCGGACGGCTTCGAGCCGGCGCCCATGGATTATATCCTGTACGCGCGGCTCAACGGAAACGCCTAGTCAGCTGATGATTTCCATAAAAGCGGCATCCGTTAATTAACTAAGCAGGTGGCTCGTATTGGCAAAATCGGCTAATTTGAAAGCTCCCTCACTGCAGCTTACTTTTGTTATCGAGCACTCCCGGATCAAATTGCTTTGTTCTTGTATAAAATTCGGATGCCTGCTGTTCAGCTCCTCAGGGGCAAAAACATTAACCATAAAGTCTGTGATCAAACCGCCGTGAGTCACTATAATAATACTCTCGTCTGGATGTTGAACTGATAATTCCAGTAAACACGAGGACATCCGCTCCCCCGCCTTTCTTGCAGAATCACCGACTGGCGGGGAAAAATCCCTTTCTTTCGTGCACCGGTCCCACATTTCCACAAACTGCTGAAAAGTTTGTTCTGGCAGGTCGCCCCAGTTAGCCCGCTCCCGCAACCTTATATCTTCTGATACCGCTCTCCTTGTTTCTTCTCCAATAATTTGGGCAGTCTGTTTGGCTCTTCTAAGTGGACTGCTAACAATTTTGGTTAGTGACATATGACGAAAGCGGCTTGCCGTCATTTGGGCTTCATATGCGCCTTCAAAAGAGATGGGGACATCCCCCACCCCTTTTTCTTTTTTAGCATGTCTGACCAGATAGAAATCCGTACTCACTTTGATCAGTCCTTTCCACAAAGGATATCAAATTAAAATTAGATGTACATGAAATTAAACATATATCTAATAATATGATATCTTATGATTTGGGAAAAGGAAACCAAGACAACTGTCGAATATCATTAATCCATATATTGCTCATCCGGCTCATTAAAAGCTGCTGCCAGGATTTTCTCTGCAACATATTCCGGAGTATCAGATTGACCCGAGGAACCTGGTGCATGCTGCGGTCGAACACCCAGCGCGTTTTTGCCAAAACCCGTTGCGGTTGCACGCGGATAGACGGAAATCACCCGGATATGCTCTGAGGCCAATTCACCTCGTGCTGTATCGGAAAGCATGTTCAACGCGGATTTGGTAGCTGCATAGGTTCCGATTCCGGGAATATTCATCTTGGAGACCACCGAACTTATATTGATGATCAGTCCGCCTCCTTGCTCTCTCATGAGAGGGATCACAGCTTGCATAGCCGCTAATGGTCCAATCACATTAAGGTCAAAGATCCTGCGGAAGTCATCAGGATTGACGTCGGCGATCGTGCCAACTACAGCTTGACCTACGTTATTGATGACCACATCCAGGCGGCCAAAGTGCCGTGCCGTCTCCTCAATGACTCGTTGAACTTGCTTCGGATCGCTCACGTCAGCGGGCAGAGCTACAGCGTCACTTCCCTGGCTCTTTAATTCCTCGGCGAGATGATCGAGTACATCGGCAGAACGAGCTACCAATGCCAATTTGGCACCTGCGGCGGCAAAGCGGCGTGCTGTAGCTAAGCCGATACCAGCAGATGCCCCAGTAATAAGAACAACTTTGTCACGAATTTCCATAATAAATGTTCCTTTCTTTGATTGGTATAATTGTGATGAATCCTTCGATTTTTGTAATACAGCATTAGGTTGATATATCAACTTGGATATAATTTATCACACTTAGGTTGATGCGTCAACTATAATGTTATATTCGTATGGACAAGAGAGCAATCCGAAGAGGAAATGTGAACAAGTCATAGGTAGTAAGGTTCCAATTTGGGCAATATCCCTGCTTCATGCAAAAAAACAAGGCTATTGGTTTAAGTCCCTGTAACCTTGTCGTTTTTTTCACTCTAATTTCCCCACACAAATGAATTCCTAAGAAAGGATTTGCGCGTTTTTATCTTCGATGCAGTACGATTGCCGTTAACCTTTTGCACCTATGACGGCTGGCTGGCCCTCCACATAGTCGGCGTATTCCACAGCATATTTTTCGAGCTGTTCATCGGTCACTTCGCGAATTCCGCCTATTATAAAAGGGCTGCGGTAGGTCATTCCGGTGTAATTGGCGGTCTGCTGGAACGGGCGCAGCAGCTCGCTGTAGGAATAATTGTGCAGTCCGCCAGCCTGGAACATGCTTGCAGCTCCTCCCGAAGAAATAGCAACAAGGAGCTCCTTGCCCTTCAGCTTATCGCCGCCTCTGCCGTGCGCAAAACCAAGCTCAAATACTTCATCCAGCCATTTCTTCAGCAGAGAAGGAGAACTATACCAATGCAATGGAAATTGAAATACGATACGGTCATGTGCCGACAACAGCGCCTGCTCACGGGCAACGTCGATCTTTTCGTCCGGATACGTCTCGTACAGCCGGTGAACGGTAACATGGCCTCTTCGCTCAAGCTCGGTCGCCAATCGTTTGTTGATCCGGGATGATCCCAAATCCGGATGGACAACAATCACAAGCGTTTTGGCACTGTTGGACAAGTTGGAATCGTTGAACATATGAAACAGCTCCTTTTCAGAAAATAATATTACAATTCGGGATATGTCGATATGAATGACGAAAAAAATAACATTTCGCGAATTGTCGATATATTATATATATAAAAACTGAATTCATGATATAGAATTCAGTTTTTATTACAGGTCCTGCTGAATATAGGAAGCAATTTGTTGTATTGCTTCTTCATCTCTTCTGTAATATGTCCATTTTCCCACCCGGGTCGCATGTACAAGCCCTGCCCGCTGCAGTATGGACAAATATTGAGATGTTGTCGATTGGGTCATCTTCAACTTGGCTGTGATCTGACTGACACATACCCCAACGTCGAGAAGGTCAACCCCTTCCTGGAGTCCAACAAAATGAGCTTTAGGATCTTTCAGCCACTCCAGGATTTGCAGACGAGCCTCATTAGATAATGCCTTGAACACTTCAATGGGATCAATTGGTTTCATGCCACCATTATATCGATATTTTCCGATATGTCAACACAATTCCATGTAAGTTGCTAAAGACATCAAATCAGACATCGAGTATTAAACTGTCCAGCTTAATACTACTTAGTGATTTCACCGTTTCCGGATCATGATATGAGAGGAAGCTGCTTTGCTTCGTATCCAGCTTGGCGATTGTCTCCATATCCTCCTGGCTTAATTCAAAGTCGAAAATATTGAAATTTTCGATAATTCTTTCTTTATGGACCGACTTTGGAATGACGACCACTTCTCTTTGTGTCAACCAGCGCAAAATCACCTGAGCTACGGATTTATGATGTTTTTCAGCCAGCGACATCAGAACTTCGTTCTGGAACATATGATTTCTGCCTTCGGCAAAAGGTCCCCAGGATTCGATCTGCACATTGTATTCCTTCATAAGAGCAGCACTTTCAATTTGCTGGCAGAAAGGATGTGTTTCCACCTGATTGACGGCAGGAGTGATTTCGTTATGAAGAATCAAATCCACAAGACGGTCCGGGTGGAAGTTGCTCACACCGATGGCTCTGATTTTCCCCTCATGATACAGCTCCTCCATTGCACGCCAGGAACCATATACATCACCAAATGGCTGGTGAATCAGATACAGATCCAAATAATCCAATTGCAATCTTTCCAGTGACTTTGCAAAGGCCTTCTTTGTGCTATCATAACCCGCATTTTGTATCCAGAGCTTGGTCGTAATAAACAATTCATCTCTTGGCACGCCGCTCCGCTTGATAGCTCTGCCGACGGCTTCTTCATTTTGATAACCGGAAGCGGTATCGATTAAACGATAGCCTGCCATAATAGCGTCATAAACGCTTTGTTCACATTCCTGCGCATCATTAATCTGATAAACGCCAAAACCGATGATCGGCATTTCAACACCATTGTTCAGCATTACTTTCCGCATTTGAAACCCTCCCATTTTAAATATGCTGATCTTTTGGGTACAGCCTTATTGTGCAGCAAATGAAAACAAGACCGGTACCATAATTGTCTTGAATGATTGCCTTATTCTCTTATTACCACTAACTTTACAGACATGGGTACCTTATAATTAAAAAAGGATAAAGCTATAAGGAGGATTCTATGCTTGAGGAAATGCTGAACCAGCAGGAAGAGCTCGCCAAATTGATTGAGCGTCATTCAGACCGGGACGGAGTTCATGAAACGGCTATCCGGTCTCTGTTTTTTATGCGTTTTACGGATGTAACCGAGCCGGTCTACAGGATTTACAATCCTGCATTCTGTGCCACTGCTCAAGGTCTGAAAGAAATGCTGCTGGCACAAGAGCGCTTTGAATATGGTGCTGCAAACTACCTTATTACATCCATGAAGCTTCCGCTGGTCAGTCAGGTGATCAAAGCTTCTCTCGACGTTCCCTATTTGGGCTTCAAGATTGAATTTACGCGATCGCAAATTTTAGAAGTTTTAAATGATACAGCTATTCAAGTCAACCAGAAGGAAAATGCCAAGCTGGCTGTGTTTATTGGCCGGATGGAGTCATCCCTCATGGATGCGGTGCTCAGATTAGCCCGATTGCTAGAAAAGCCGCAAGATATCCCGTACCTTGCTCCCCTCTATACCAAGGAAATTCTGTACAAGCTTCTGCAGGGAGAGTTTGGAGTGACGCTGGGGCAAATTGCCATGGAGCGAAGCAGCACCTACCGCATCAGGGAAGCTATTGAAGAAATTATCCAAAATTACGATAAACCTTTGCGGGTTGATGAGCTCGCAGACATGGCCAAAATGAGTGTCTCGTCATTTCATAGAAACTTTAAAGAAGCAACCGCTATGAGTCCGATTCAGCTGCAAAAGCAGTTGAGATTGCAGGAAGCACGCCGAATCCTGTTATCCGAGTCGGCAGAAGCCGCTGATGTCGCATTCCGGGTAGGTTATGAAAGTGCTTCTCAATTCAGCCGCGAATATTCACGTATGTTTGGTTCTCCACCCAGAGCAGACATTAAAGCATTGAAGGAAAAATATGACGAGACACCAAACCCGTCATTCTAGGTTCTTTTGGAAGCACTGTGTATCCCCTGTGACAAAAACGGGCTGGGGAGCGTCTCCCCAACCCGTATTCATCAGTTGTGACTTGGATCTTCTCTAATTCGTATGGAGCTCCAGGACTACTTTCCGAACCTGGTTAGGGTTGGTTTCGATGAGCTCGATCGCTTCTTGAAAATTCTCCAACGCAAAACGATGACTGACAAAAGCATTCACATCGATCTTCCCGCTGTTAAACCATTCTATCACTTCAGGAAATTTACCCGATTGTAATCGGGATCCCGCAATAGTTAATTCCTTCTTGGTAATGAGGAACTGCGGTATTTGCGAAGGGGTTACGCCAAAGCCGAGAACGACGACCCGTCCGGCCACCGAGGTCAACTCTACCGCCTGCTCGAAGGTTTTTTCCGTACAAACCGCATCAATCGTTACGTTCGGACCTAATCCGCCCGTAATGCGACTGATCTCGTCGGCTACATTATCCGTAAGCGGATTCAATGTATAGTCGGCACCAACTTCCTTGGCATAAGCAAGCTTCTCATCGCTTAAGTCGGAAATCATGCATACCGCGCCTTTGATTTTGGCGACCTGCAGCGCACACAATCCGATCGGACCCGCTCCCATAATAAAAACATAATCTCCAGCCCGAACATCACCACGCCAGTTCGCTTGAGCGCCGATCGTGAATGGTTCGACCAAAACCGCCTCCTCCCAGGCCAGGCGATTGTCCACTTTATGCACTAAATGCTCGGGAAGAACAATATACTCCTGGAAGGAGCCGTCTTTGTGAACTCCGTACACCTGCAGCTTGACACACACATTTTGGCGGCCGGCTTTGCAAGCATAACATTGCCCGCAGGTTTCGATCGGTTCCATGACAACCTTATCTCCGGGCATCAGCCGGTTGACATCCGCGCCGACTTCTGCGATTTCCCCCACCATCTCGTGTCCGATGACGCGGGGGTAGGTCGCTACCGGAGAGGTCCCGTGATAAATGTGCATGTCGGAGCCGCATATGCCTACCATGCGAACCTTAATCAGCACCTCGTTACTGTGAACAATACGCGGCATTTCTTTTTCGATCAGTCTCATTTTCCCTGGTTCTACAACTTGTATTGCTTTCAATCCACTCACTCCATCACTTATAATTTGGGTTTATATATTTAAGCCATCGTTCGTTCCACACCAGCATTCACTTTTTTGACCTTAATAGGCTTAACGAAGAAAGCAACGCACAATGCCCCGATCACCGCCAAACCTCCTGCCAAAATGAAAGCGCTTGTAAAATGGCCTGTTGTTTGCACGAGCATTCCCGTAGCCGTCGGCCCTATGATGCCGGATGTGTTCGCCAGAAAATGCATGAAACCACCGACGCCGCCGACCCGCTCTTTTTCAACCGTATCTTGAATAATCGCCCAGTATGTAATCGCTGTAAGATACAGGAAGAATACCGCCGATGCCATCAATGAAACTGCAGCGGTCGTTGTGTTAACGAGACCCGCACAACCGATACTGACCGCGGCGCCAAGCAAACAAGTGACCAATACGACCTTACGCGAGAACATGGCATTTCCCGTCTTTTTGTAAAGAAAATCGATAATAAAACCGCCCAGGGCAAAACCTAGAAATCCAACCGTCCACGGAATCATCGTGGCAAAGCTCATTTCCTTGATGTCAAGCCCTCTGGCCTGGATTAAATAACTCGGGAACCAGGTCAGGAAGAAAAACAAGATATAGTTGTAGGCAAAAAACGCAACTGACGTAAACAAAATCGTCGGATGCTTCAAATAGTATGAGAGCGGCGTTTTGGATTTGCCGGCCGGAGCCTGTTGCACCTCTTCTTCATCAGCTTCATCGTCTGCAGCGTTCTGCGGAGCATCCTTCACGCATTTGATCCAGAACACAGTCCAAATCAGGCCTATAATCGTAATCAGGACAAAGGATACTTTCCAGCCCCACGTCAAGGCTATGATCCCGACGATAGGACCCGAAATGGCTCCACCAAGCGAGGTTCCGGCCATGGAGATCGATAATGCTCTGGCCCGGTATTTCTTCGGAAACCAGTTATTGACCATTTTGCTTTGCGATGAGGAAAGCGGGCCTTCCCCCATCCCAAACAATACGCGTGCAACAAACAAAGAGGAGAAGTTGAAGGTAGCGGCGGTTAAACCGGCAAAAAGCGACCATAATGTCATGGAATAACCGAGTACCTTTTTCGGCCCAAATTTGTCGGACAAGAAACCGCCTATAAAGTTAAAGAGAGCGTAACCAATAAAGAAGCTGCTGAATAATAGGCCCATTTGGGCCGCATCCAGCTGAAAATTTTCCTGAATTAATGGAGCTGCAACGGAGAAGGCCGAGCGATCCAGATAATTGATAACTCCCGCCAGAAACAGCAGAACCAGAACGATGCCACGCCCTTTAGATAACATGAGCTGTTAACTCCCTTCAAAAATGGATTTTGCGATAAAGTTCATCTACGTACATACCATTCTCATCGATGATCCTCCCTGCAGTTTGCATTGCTCATTTCAATCAAAATAAAGCGTTTTCTTTTTTCAAATTGTTTCACCTGTGAAACCTTTGGGTCGACCACAAATGAAATACTAGCATACATTATGCTAGTATACAAGTTAAAATTTGCTGTAATTTTGTTGCCGACGCACCTCCTTGTAAAACAAAAAAATCGTAAAATGATTAGGGAATCACTTTACGATTGGAAATAATGCGAGTACTTGTTAATTAAATCAGGCGTAAAATTTTCAAGCGATGTAATGTGCTCTCTGAGCAACCGTTCCGTTTCCTCTTCGTTATTAGCTGTTATGGCTTCGAATATAGACTCGTGTTCGTTTACAAGCTGATTCATATGCTTCGTTTCCAGCAGCTCCAAATACCGCATACGGTTTAAATGACCTCGCATTTGATTGATGATCGATACCAAGGTGGAATTTCCCGTGAGCTCCAAAACCGTATTATGGAAGCTCTCATCAAGCTCAAGGAACTTATCGAAGTGTTGTTGATCAATCATTTTTCGATGCTCTTCCAGGATGCCCTTGATCTGCTGATACGGCTTCTCGAAGCTGGCATCGTTTGCACTCCACTTCCTGGCCACTTCTTTAAAAGCGCTCACCTCAAGACTCACACGTACAAAGCGAGCCTCCTCAATCTTCTTCTTGGACATATATGCGATGCGGGCGCCGCGCTGCGGCAGGATCTCGATTAACTCTTCTGTCAACAAACGGCGGAAAGCCTCTCTTATCGGTGTGCGGCTTACCCCTAATGTATTTCCTAATTCCGATTCAAATACAAGCTGCCCGGGTTCCAGCTGCAATGTAACAATAGCCCCCCGAATAACATGATAGGCATGATCGGATAGGGTATTCCTTTTTTTGGATATGTTGGGTAGATTCATATTTTCACCTTACCTAATGTGCTGCGAATAGAACTATTATACTTGTATGCAAGTATTGGAATCAAACCTTTTATCCCAAGTCGGCGATCCGAACACGATATACTTTTTTTAAAACCACCAAGTTGTTCAGTAGCATAAAATGGATTTCTTTCCCTTGGACTTAGTTTTATTGAGTGGTTTACTATTAAGATCCCCTTTATATGAGTATCCCCTGTTTCTCTTATATAGTTATAATGAATACCAGTAAATGGAGGTGTTTTATGAAAAACAGTAAAAATTACCTAGTTGTTTTTAGAAATACAATAAAAGTAATTATTGTATTATCGATTTTAGGAACACTTTATTATTTTAGCGGCTCCAATACTTACGAAAGCGCAAAGTTAGTTGATATCAAAAGTGATCACTTGGTTATTGAAAGAAACAATGCAACAAGAGAAAGAAGAACTATTTATATTAATTCACATTCCGAAATTCCCGTTCTAAAAGTTGGAGAAGAATATTTTTTCTCGTACGGGAATAGGATTTTCCAAAGACCCACTATTAAATCAGTAGAATCAAAATATTAACAAGGAAAAGAGACGAAGATTCTATACACTTTGTCTCTTTTGATTTAACCGCAAATTTTATCCGGCATTTTATTAGTCATAACTATAAGATTTAATGATGCAGCAAGTATACCAATTGCATCGGACTCTCCCTCTTCATCCAGATAACTCCGCTGTACACTGGACAATCTGCTCATAGCTAGTTCCAGCAACCTAGCTTTTGCCTGTAACTCAGCCTCCCTATCTCTATTCCAAGTTACAATATCTTCAGTTAACTTACTGCTTGCATTTGTTAAACCTCTCAATTCAAAACTATAAATTTGTAGGTTTCTAATAATCATAACCAGAAAGAAATATTTTCATCCTACTTGGCGTTGCTTGTTTTATTTTCTTGACTGTTATATGGGTAAGGATACTTTTACAACGATTTTTTATTAGTGAATGGGAGAAATATGAATATAACTGCCCGTTAGCAGAACTCTCTTAAGAAGCCGAATTCCGTCGCACAAAAAAAGCCGCAGTGCCGCGGCTTCTTAACCATCTATCCTCTTGTCACCTCTTGATCCTTTTTCTCTATTCCTTAACTGAGCCAAGCGTAATTCCATGAATGAAAAAACGCTGCAGGAACGGGTATACAACAAGCACGGGAAGCATGGCGATAAAAATTTTCGCCGCGTTAAGCGTTTGATTGGAAAGCTCGTTTAACCGCTTGTATTGATCCTCCGTCATATTTGCCGAATCAATGACCACAACGAATTGCTGGATTAACGTCTGCAACGGGTAGTGATCCTGCCCTGAAGTCAAAACAAGACCGTGAAAAAATTCATTCCAATGGTATACGATGGTGAACAACGTAACCGTTGCCAACACCGGCACCGCCAAAGGAATATACATCATAATAAGCATCCGCCACGGACCGGCTCCGTCAACGAGCGCCGCCTCGTCCAGCTCCTTCGGCAAATTGCGGAAGAAGTTCACAATGAGGATGACGTTAAACACCGGAACACCACCCCCAAGCACGAGTGCCCAGATTGTATCATACAGCCCGAGCGCCTTCACCGTCATATACCAGGGAATTAAACCTCCGTTAAACAGCAGCGTGAAAACGAGAATCCACATGAACACGTTGCGCAACCTGAATTCCCGGGTGCTGCGGGACAGCGGGTATGCCATCAAGGTAGTGACAACAAATGTGATCAAAGCACCCAGCACAACGCGCTGGATGGATATCCAAAAGGAATTAAAGAAGGAGCTGTCGCCGATAATTTGCCGGTATGAATTAAAATTGAAGCCTACAGGCCACAGCCACACCTGTCCCGCAGCCGCGGCCGATTTCTCGCTGAGAGAGACAGCCAGCGTATACCACAGCGGCAGAATACACACAAAAGCAATCAGGAGCAATACGATCAGAAGAAGGGTATCGAACAGCTTGGAGCGCAGTGTCTTTTCTCTTATCATATGGTTACTCCTTTGTCAGAATATCCGGTAATTCGCAAACTTCGACGCCAGCGCGTAAGACACGATGATCAGGATAAAGCTGACCACCGACTTCAACAGGCCGACCGCTGTCGCAAGCCCGTACTGCATATTCAGCAGCCCTTCGCGGTATACCCATGTATCGATAATGTCGCCAGTCGAATAGAGCAGCGGATTGTACAAGTTAAAAATTTGATCAAAACCCGCATTCAAAACATTACCGAGACTTAACACGGCAAGCAGCACAATGGTCGTTCTCAGCCCCGGAAGCGTGACATGCCAGATCCGGCGCAGTCGGGACGCTCCATCGATGGAAGCAGCCTCGTAGAGAGAGGGATTGATTCCCGTTAATGCCGCCAAATAAATAATGGTATTAAAACCGAACTCTTTCCACACATCGCTGCCTGCAACGATAAAGGGAAATAGGTCCGCGCGGGCGAAAAAAAGCACCGGCTCCACGCCAAAAAGCTTTAACAATCCATTTACAGGGCCTGTATAGGAGAATACATCAAGCAGAATGCCAGACAGAATCACCCAGGATAAAAAATGCGGCAGGTAGACAATCGTCTGAATCCACCGTTTAACCACCATTAAGCGAAGCTCATTCAGCATAATGGCGAACACAAGCGGCACAATCAGGTTGCCCGCGATCTTCATGACGGCAATAAATACGGTGTTAAAGAAAATAACTCGTGTATCGTTCAGGCTGAACATATAATCGAAATTTTCAAGTCCGATCCATTCCGATTTGAAGAATCCCTGTCCGGGATTAAAGTCCTGAAAAGCGATGACAATCCCGAACATGGGGATGATATTGATCAGCAGCAGCCAGACGAAACCGGGCAGAAGCATGATGTAATAATGCTTGGTAAAACCTCTGTTTCTCACCTTTTCGCTCCTCCTTCAGTCTGCATGACCAGCAAGACGCGCCGGATTGGCCCGCCGCGTCCCTGCCAGCATCGTTTTTACTTCATGTACTCTTTCACTTCCTCAGTAATCCTATCGCCGCCCTGCCTTTTCCAATCGTCAACGAACTTGTCAAAATCATCAATCGGCGCGGCGCCCATAATAATCTTCAAAAAGGTCTCATCTTCCATCTTCTTGAGGTTGGACCAGCGGCTCTCCATCGTTCGGGTCTGGGAGTACAGCACACTGTATACTTTGTTGTAGTCCTGTTGCAGCGGAGCGGCTCCAACGAGGAGCGAGTAAATACGGCTCCAGATCCCGAGATCTGCCTGCGGATCCCAATATTGAATGTCCATATTGTCATATGGTTCTTTTTTGACCTTCTTCACGTTCTCAATGTCGGCCGCAAGCAGCTTATAGCCCGGATCTGTGAAGTCCTCCGGTTTTTTCGCCCCTGATAAAATGTCCTGCAGCGCTTTGGCAGAATATTCACTTTCGTCCGTATAAGACATAGGGACGCGGAGCGGATAGTAGCCAATGGGGACGGTAATATCGAGCTTCGATTCATCGCGGATCAGCAGATTCAGCATTTTAATCACCGCCTCGGGATGCTCGTAGTCTTTGCGGACAACGACAAATACCGTGGATGGCGCACCCATGTGGGCATTGAACTGCCCGTCTGCGTCGAGCGGCAGCAGATAGGATTGCCAGTTGGCCTTGGGATCGTTCTTAATCGCATCTCCAATCGGTCCGTACCCCATCCACCATGGGCCGAAGAATATGCCGGCCTTGCCGTTGACAACGGTTTCAGAAGCGCTTTTCCGGATGCCGATTTCTTTGTCAATCAGCCCGTTCGCGTACATATCGCGCAGCTTGGCCAGCGCCTGCTTCGTCTCCGGAAGGGTGGAGCCGTACACAGGATTGCCGGAAGCGTCCTTCACCCAAAAGCCGGGATAGGATTTATAAGCGCCAAAGATCGGATCAAGACCATACGTATTATTCGTCGATTCAAGAAAATTCGCATACAACCGGTCCCCGTTCTGCTGGCCGGCAATGCCGATCGTATCCTTCTGCCCATTGCCGTCCGGGTCCTGCTCGACAAACGCCTTCGCAACCTTCTCAAGCTCCTCTATCGTCTTCGGAGGCTGCAGCCCGAGCTTGTCGAGCCAATCCTTGCGAATCCACATTTGATGGACACCATCGGACTGCACTTGTATGCTTGGAATCGCATACATTTTTCCGTCAAAGGTAACCGCCTCGCTCGAGACGCCGTTGGTCTTCTCCATATAGCTTTTCATCGCCGGTGAAGCATATTTATTGAATACATCCGTAAGATCAGCCAGCTGGCCGGATTTCACCATCGCCCTTAACTGGGTGTCCTTGACTACGAGCGCATCCGGAAGGTCATTGCTGGAGATGGCCAGATTCACTTTCTGGTCATAATTCGTACCGGTTGCGGCCTGCCAGGTCACCTTGGTGTCAATATTCAGGTGTTCCTTGACATAACGGGAATACTGATTCGTTTCCGGTGTATCTCCGGCAGGCAAGCTTTTGTCCGTAGGATCCACGGATTTGCCGTACGTAAGGGTAATCGTCTCAGGGTATTTACCAAACGGATCGCCGGGCTCGCTGCCTCCATCTGCAGTACCAGGCGTTGTGCTTTCCGCAGCGGAATCGTTCTCCTTGCCGTTCGTGCCACTGCAAGCGCTTAACATAATCAGCAGCAAAGTCATTGCAATCAGGACAAATTTCTTGGCCAAGCGGATTTCCCCCTTCTGTCACGTTGTCAGTATTGTCAAGCAACATCAATATAGCATGGCTTAAATGGATTCATGGATAGGGCAGAGAACGAGACAAAGGGGGATAAATGAACGAAAATGATAGCGCTTACCATTCATTTCTCCCCCTTTATGCCGTTCATTACTCTATCTTGACTTGTGCTGCTGCCGATATTCACTTGGCAGCATGCCTGTCTGCTCGCGAAAGGTTCTGCTGAAATACTTCTCGTCTGCATATCCGGTATGTTCAGCAACCCACACAATCGGTTTAGCTGTTTGCGCAAGATATTCCCGCGCCTTGTCTATTCGAACCTTGCGCAGATATTCGTTGAATGAATAACCGACAATCGCTTTGAAGCATTGGTTAAAATAGCTGCGGCTCAGATTGACCCGTTTCGCGACATCAACAGCAAACAGAGGAAACTCAAACTCGTCATGTACGATTTTTACGGCAGACATGATGCTGACGCTCACTTCCCTGCTGAGCTGCAGATGACCGGACAACGTGACCGCCATTTCCCTAAAGCCTCCCATCCACACAACGACCTCGCTCCAGCACGAGAATGTGTCGGGCAGCGTGATCCCCGTTTTCGTAAGGGCTTTAAATAGCCGGGACCAATCCACAATAAAACCGTAGAGCAGCTGCATCAGTTTCGGAGTTGGCAGCCTCAGCTCCCTCAGCTGGCTGCACAACGTATCAAAACACGAATCGTCATGGACCCAGCGAAAGGCATGCAGCGCTTCCTTCACCTTCTCCATCTCTTGTTCACTTGGCTCCGGCTGGTCAGCCTGCAATTCCTGAACGGATTTCGCGATGGGATTTGGCTCATATCCGTCACAATCATAGAAGAAATCCCTTTGCCTGTAATTACGAAGCATCTGCAGCAGGTCAAACTGCGTTAGCCCGATGATATGCCTCAGCCGCACTAGTCTCCAGTCAGCATCAAGAGCTTCGTCCGGCAGCGGCGGAAGCCCTTCGTGATCTGAGTCCACTTCTGTCCGAAGCTCTTCCCGAAGGTCTGGCGTCCACAGTAAAATATGTCCGTCCGCCTCCACTCTCCAGCCCTGCGAAAAATCCGTATGCTGCCTGCGTCCATTTACAAGAGGTTGATCCCCCAGCGCCAGAATTGCGTATGCCGTATCGAACGGATAAACGTCTTTATCAACAGTATCCGGTTCATTCGACGGCCTCCGTCTTTGATTAAGGATGAGTTCATGAATGCGGCCAAGCACTTCCTCAAACCGCTCCTTTTCAAGCTGAACCTTGGCGATGTAATCGACGGCCCCCAAACGCAGCGCCTCCTGAATGTATTCAAAGTCCTGGTGCAGGGTCAACACAGCGATGGCGACGTCCGGGTATCGTTTGCGAACGATCCGGATCAATTCGATGCCTGACATGACCGGCATGGCCACATCGGTCATCAATAGATCTACCCGGTTATCCTTCAGAAATTCAAGCGCCTTCTCGCCATTTGCCGCCTCACCGATCACTCTCATTCCGAAGGAGTCCCATGGCATGGCGGACATGAGCCCTTTGCGCACCAGCTTATCATCATCAACGATGAGCACATCAATCATGCTGCACTATTCTCCTTCTCTGTGGATTGGCAGCCGGATGACGATCCGGGTGCCTTTGCCAATTTCACTGGATACCGTGAGACTGGCATTCCCGTCATAGTAAGATTCCAGCATACGCTTGACATAATTCAAACCGATTCCCATCCCCGCCCGCTGGCGCTCCGTTTGTTCCTGCTCGAGCAATGCCGAGATGCTCTCCTCGGAAATACCCGCGCCGTTGTCCTGAATGGCAATCTCGAGCCGCTCGTTCTTGCTGACTTCGACCTCAATCCTGCCTTCATCATCAAGCCCGTGATATAAGGCATTCTCAACCAAAGGCTGCAGAATAAATCTGGGAACGCTTACACCTAACAGTTCGTCGTCTACTTGTATACGAACATCAAACTGAAAGTTGTATCGGATTTGCTGCAAAGTAAGATAATGCTTGAGCGAGTCGATTTCTTCCCGAATCGTTGCAACCTGATTGCCTTTGCGAAGGTTGTAGTAAAGTAGCTTGTTCAATGACGTGACAAGACGGTCAATTTCCTCCTGTCCGTTCATTACGGCAAGCCAGTGGGCCGTATCCAGCGTATTCATCAGAAAATGCGGGTTAATCTGGTAGAGCAGCTTCTCAATCTCCAGATCCGCCCTGCGTTTTTCCTTGATTTGCACCTCCGCGTACAGCTGTGCAATTTGCAACTTCATATGCTGGAACTGGGTTAACAGCATTTCAAATTCCGGTATGCGTGATTGCATAGTAACGGCATCGAAATTACTGTTTGCCATCCGTTTGATTTCCTTGTTGAATTTAGACAGAGGCCGGTACACCATTTTCCACAGGAGCCAGCCAAAAACAAGACTGACTAAGGTGAACAGCAGGAACAACGCCAGCATCTGTACAATCCAGCGATTTTTTTCCCGGTTGTAATCGGCTTTGGAGATCAGGGACACCACGCTCCAGCCCTGATTGCTGATCTGGCGGTACCAATAATATTCGGAAGTCTCACCGGAACCCAGTGACGGGGATTTCAAATCCGGGAACATGGTGTTTTCAGGAAAAACGTCCTTCAACTCGCTATACGAGATCCGTCCATTGTTGTCGAGGATCAAATGGTTCGCGTTTTTGCTGACTCCGTCAAGGTCGAGAATGCTCTGCGTCAACTTAAAACCGGATTCGATGTAGACATATGCATCCTCCCGCTCCGGCAGCTCGACCTTTCGCAATGCGGAGAGCACATACTGATTATTGAACTGGTCGTTGCTGAGATGAGGCCCATAATAAGTGATGCCGTAATAGGAAGCGATGACGGGAAGACGGTCAATATTAAAAGATTCCTTCACGCCCGTAGTCTCAAAGAGAAAAGAGCGGTCATTGTGAAAGTAATACATCGTCAGACCGATATTGGGATTGGTGAATGTAACCAGGTTAAGCTGGTACTTGATCTGATCCGTCAGATAGCTGCGGTCATAGGGCTGATCTGCGATCATGAACTGCTCCAGCTGTTTGCCGATATTGCCTTCGAAGGCGAGCTGCTGCGAAACATGGTTCAGGTTGTTCAATGTGTTCTCAAGCGACAGCGTCACCTGTTTCAAATTGCTTTGAATGCCGGACTGCAGCTTCGTGATCAGGATGGAATTGATGGTTTTGTAGGATAGATAACAGGTACAGATAAAAGGGATCAGTGTTGATGCCACAAAAAGCAGGAGAATCCGGTTTTTCAACGTCATTCGTTCTATGCGGGACTTCCATCCATTCTCCGGGTTCATGTTTTCATCTCCAGACAGATCTTTCCTTCATAATAATGCGTTCTTACAATGCTAACAATCCTGAAGGGTTCTCGGGACTTTTACCCGGAAGCCTTCAGGATTCAATGATGATTCAGAAAAATCTTATATCAGCAGCGCAGCCAGACACTCATTTCCCCGGACTGACGGTTGCCCCATAAATAATAAGGAATCGCCTTGAAACGGACGGGCGTCGTCTGCTTCCTGAAAGGCTGATATGGCTCATCTTCCGGCCACACGGAATCATCGGCAGCCAGCCCGTCAGCTTCGACAACGACACAGCCGCCGAGCAGTTCCGGTACCAGGTGCTCTGACAGCTTCGGCTCCCCTGCCAATGACAGCGAGGCCAGCGGAGAACCGTTATCCGCTTCTTCGACACAGTAGACGAGCGGCCCGCGCTGAATAGCGGCTTTGCCGGCATTTGCACGGATTTGCGGGTGAGCAGCAACCAGCTTTGCCTCCATAGGGAGCAGCCATTCCAAAGTATCTCCTTCTGACCAGGTTCGTTCAACTTTCGCATAACCATTTTCCACGCGGTAATCTTGAATTTCCCCGTTGACTTTCAATACCGGGTGTCCACTCTGGAACCAGTCGGGGACTCGAAGCGCTAGTTCAAACACAGTGCCGGGTGCACCGTTCGCAAGCGAAACCGAGAACTCGGTCCGGCCCTCCCAAGGTAATTTGGACCGCTGATGCAACGTCACTAGACAGCCGTCAGGGGCTGCAAAGCTGATCTCGCTGCCGATAAACAAATGAGCATATACCGTCGATCCGTCATCGGATACATCATAAATATAATCTTTAAGCGAGCTCAGCAAACGGGCCACGTTGGGCGGACAGCATGAGCAGCCAAACCATTTCTGGCGCACAGGCTTCACATGGAACTTGTCGGGATTCTTCTGACTGGCATCCGGCCATACTTCGAGCGGATTTACATAGAAGAAATGCTTTCCATCCTTGGACATGCTGCCAAGCACATTGTTGTAGAGCGCTCTCTCCATCACATCGGCGTACTCGCTTTTTGCCTCCAATTGCAGCATCCGGCGCGCCCAGAAGATCAAGCCGATAGATGCACAGGTCTCGGCATACACCGTATCGTTGGGCAGATCATAGTCGAAAGTAAAGGCCTCGCCAAGATGAGTCGCACCGACGCCGCCGGTGATATACATCTGCTTGCGCGTCACATTGGCCCATAACCGCTCGCAGGCCTCACGCAGACTGTCATCCCCCGTTAGGCGCGCCAGATCAGCCATCGCGGTATACATATAGACGGCCCGGACAGCGTGACCAACGGCAACCGTTTGCTCACGTACAGGAAGATGGCTTTGATACACTTCAAGGTTAGGTGTGCCATGGTTCCAAATGCTCGTCCTGCCCCGGCGTTCCCATTCTTCAATAAAATAGTTCGGCTTGCTGCCCCGTTCGTCAATAAAGTAGCGGCTCAGTTTCAAGTAGCGCTCTTCTCCCGTAATCCCGTGCAGCTTGACCAGGGCCAGTTCAATCTCTTGATGCCCGCAATAAGCCCGCATTTGCCCCGGTTCCGTACCAAACAATCTTTCAATCAGATCAGCAAAACGGCAGGAGATATCCAGCAGCTTGCGCTTGCCTGTAGCCTGATAATAAGCAACAGCAGCTTCGATCAAATGGCCTGCGCAATAAAGCTCATGGGCTTCGTATAGATTCGTCCACTGCTTTCCGGGTTCCTTAATCGTGAAATAGGTGTTCAGATAACCGTTGTCGTGCTGCGCCTGACCGATGAGGTCAATGGCTTCATCAGCGATTCGCTCCAGCTCCGGATCCGGATGATGACGAAGTGAATAAGAAACCGCTTCCAACCATTTGTAAAGATCACTGTCCTGAAATATCCAGCCGCCAAATTCCCCTTCCTCCAGACCCGCTGCGATCCGAAAGTTTCGGATGGCGTAGCTGGGCTCCGCTCCTTCTATTCTATCGTTCAGCGCTTCCCATTGATAAGGAATGACGGTGTGGCGAATCAGTTCGGAATAATCTTCCCAGAAATCATCCTGAATGTAAACTTGAGTTTTCTGCATATGCAATCCCTCCTATAGAATTTGACCCACTGTGATTTCAATTATATGCTTTGATAAACGGGTGAAATAGAAAGGGATTGAACCTTTTTTTATAAAAAATGACACAAAAGAAGAGAGTGAGCTGTATGAGCGGAGAGACGGTTATTGAACTAAAAACCCCGCCGCTTCCCTATTATTTGGGATCAGGTCTGACCGAGTTCCGTACCGGTGATCATCACCCGAATCGAAGAAAGCTGGGCATTTACGATGTATTGATCATGGTCAAGGGGGAGCTGCACATCGGAGAGAATGGTCAGCAATGGACGCTGACAGCTGGAGATACATTGCTCCTGCTGCCGGACGGCGAACATTTTTCGGTCAAGCCCTGCGAGCAGGATACGGTGTTTTACTGGGTTCATTTTGAGCATGCGGGCAGATATGAAAGTTCGTCGACAACGAATACCTATAACAAAGGGGTGTCCTATTCATCCCGGCCATTTGGCAACCCTTATACGCTGCGCCTTCCAAAGCATTCAAAGCTTTCCAACCCGCAGACGGCCCTCAGCCTTGCACAACAGCTATTGGCGCTGCCGATGGATCACTCTTTCTGGGAGGAGCAGCGTTTGCTGGCCGAGCTGCTTGCTATGCTGGAAGAAGAAGGTGGCTTGAACGGCGTAAGGTCAGCACCGGCACGATTGGCGGAACGGGTCGCAGCTTATATTCAGCAAAACTATAGGGACAAAATCACCAGCGAAACTTTGGCCGATGTTTTTCACTTTCATCCCAATTACATTATTCGTTGTATGAAAATGAAGTACAGCCGCACACCCACCGATTATTTGCACGAGTTCCGGCTTGAACGGGCAAAGCGTCTGCTCATTACTACGGATTGGTCAGTGGAACGCATATCGGAAGAGGTCGGCTACCGCAATGCACCTTACTTCTCATCCAGCTTCAAACATGGCGTTGGCTTGTCCCCCCTGCAATTTCGCAAGCAATATATGAATTGACGACTGTTTTTCATGTGAAAAAGAGCCTCCAAACCTCCTTTAAGGAGGCTGGGGGCTTCTGTTTGCATGACCTAACCCGCCATTCTAGGAGCTGCTGCCCTGGGCGAGCTGCTCCCGGTTCTGTTCGGCTTTGTTTTTCAACAGACGTTTCACAAAGATCACAAACAGCAGAAAGCAAATACCTGATGACAAGGCGCAAGCGATAAACATGGCCTGGTAGCCCGCAAGCTCCGAGACCCAGCCCAGTATAATCGCCCCCAGCCCGATGCCGAGATCGGTAGCCGTCAGCAAAGAAGCGTTGGCAACCCCTTTGCGGTCCGGGCGGGCAAGGTTAATCGTCGCCGCTTGCAGAGCGGGTTGAGCCGAACCGAAGCCGATGCCGTAGAGCACCGCTGAAACCAGAACACCGGCCAATCCGGTTGCAAGGCTCAAGACAAGCAACGCCGCAACCGCAATGACAAGGGACGGCACAATGACATAGCTCTCGCCGTGCCGGTCCGCCAGTTTTCCTGCCAGAGGGCGAATCAGGACAAGCGTGGCGGCATAAACCAAAAAGAATACGCCCGAATTCACCCCGATGGAGTTAGCGAACAGCGCGACAAAGGCGGTAATGCCTCCGTAAGCGATAGACAGAAAAAAGACCGCTATGGTGATCGATAAAACCGACCTTTCGAAAAGCTCTATTTTTCGTGTGCCCGTTTGAGGCTGAAAAGGCATTTTTGCTCCCAGTGTCAAAAGCAGCGATACAGCGGTGAGTCCGACGGCGAGGAGAAAAAGAGTGTGGTATGACAGATTCTCCGCAACCCAGAGTCCGTACATCGGTCCAATGGCCATCGCCAGGGTCATGGCCATGCCGAACCACCCCATCCCTTCTCCGCGGCGGGCGGCCGGGATCATATCCGTAGCCGCTGTAATCATCGCGGTTGTAGAAAAGGCCCAGCTCATCCCATGCAAGATCCGGAGCCCCAATAGAACGATGATTCCGCCGACCCAGTCATACATATACATCGCCACAGCGAAAATAAGCAGTCCCCAAATCATAAACGGACGCCTGCCGACTCTATCCAGCAGCCCGCCAACGACCGGCCGAAAAATAACCGCGGACAGCATAAACACCCCCGTCGCCAGCCCAACCTGCGACTCGTTTCCGCCAATCTTTTTGATAAATTGGGGTAATGTCGGAAGCAACGAGTAAAATGCGATGAACAAAAAAAGCATCCCGATGGTCATGAGCACAAACGACTTGGTCCATAGGCGTTCCAGCTTGCATACCTCCCTCCATAAAAGAAAACCGGGCTGAGGCACTACAGATCAATTCGTTCCACTTTGTGTCCTAAAAATTCCTCTAGTCTCTTATCGGTGTATTGGATATTGACGGTTTTATAGATATGCTGGTACCCGCTGCCTAAATGTCCCCTGGAAAACGGTTTATCCCTTAAATAATTCTGCTGAAATTCTCCCGAAAAACATTCGATGTATGCGTCGACCCATTCTATTGTAATTGGGTTCTGTCCATGGCTGCTATAAATATCTTTGATGTCCTTTTCTAATCGTTTTATCTTTTTCCAGCTGTCCAGGGCCATGGAAAACGGTGCATTTCTATCCGATTCGAAAAAGTACATGATGACGTAATCACAAATCATATCTCCTGAAAAAAGTCTCTTTTTTGCCCTATCCAGCAGCATGATATGCCCATAAGAATGCCCTGGTGTAAATACTACCTCCAAAGTCTTTCCGCCCAAGTCAAACAATTCTCCATCCTTTACAAAATGCGGAGTCAGGACTCGGAGCAGGCTCTTTTCAGCAAATGCTTTGCTATCGAAACGTTCAATGGCTTCAGGGTTATTTTCTTTCAGAAATTGTACTCCCAACTCTGCCGCGAACTGCCTTTCTTGCTTTGTGTCAAAACCCATAATCTGACCGTAGTCCGGCTGGTACAGCCATACATCTCCAAAGTATTCGCTTCCGTAGCTGTGGTCAGGATCGCCATGGGTCAATACCAGCATCACCGGCAGATCGGTTATACTTCTGATGATAGGCCTTATGTCCTCGAAGCCAAAGCCGGCGTCAATTAAGACCGCTTTCTTCTCCCCCAAGATTAGATAAAAATGCACCAGTCCAGCTTCAGTAATGATATATAAATCATCGTCCAGTTTTTGTACCTTACAGAAATCCGTTGATGTAATCATGATTATCACCTTTCTTCGAAAAATTACATTTCGTATTTTCTTATCCCATGGGTCTCATTTACACGTACATACTATAATGTTACAATAAATATCTCAAGTAGGATTAAATTTAATAGGTACTATCTAAAATGATAGTATGGAGGTGGAGAAGTATGAATAGAATCGATCTTGATGACTGCCCAATTGCAATAGCGCAGAAAATACTCGGAGGGAAATGGGCTCTTCGGATACTATACAATTTAAGTACAGGAATACTTCGCTTTGGAGAATTGAATCGTCAAATGCCAGAATTAACACAAGCTACTTTAACAAAAGAACTCCGTAGATTAGAGAGCTTCCAGCTCATAAATAGAAAAGTGTACCCGGAAGTTCCGCCACGCGTAGAATATTCATTAGCCGAAATGGGATTGAAACTTTTACCTGTTCTAAGAGAACTTGAAATATGGGGAGATGAGTATAAAAAATACATTAAACAATAACTAAAGCCGCCGATCCCAAACTTAGGATTGGCGGCTTATATTTCACCAGCGCAACTTTCCAGTTACAGAGCGCCAACTACGGGATGAGGAATATACGGCTCTTCCAGTGAAGCGATTTCTTCTGGAGTTAACTTCACCGACAGGGCAGCAGCCGCATCTTCGAGATGGGATATTTTCGTAGCACCGATAATAGGAGCAGTGACCGGCTCTTTCTGCAGCAGCCAGGCAATAGCGATGTGGGCACGCGGAACGCCGCGTTTTTCTGCAATTTCTGCAACTCTTTCCACGATCAATCGGTCAGTATCGGCGGTGGCATCGTATTTCGATTTCTGAACCTGATCGGTTTCGGAACGATGTGTTTTTTCCGTCCAATCCCGTGTCAATCTTCCGGATGCGAGCGGGCTGTACGGAATCACGCCAATTTTTTCAGCCCTGCAGAGCGGCATCATCTCGCGCTCTTCTTCACGATAGATGAGGTTGTAATGGTTCTGCATCGATACGAACCGGGTCCATCCGTTTTTCTCCGCGACATGAAGCGCCTTCAGGAACTGCCATGCATACATCGCAGAAGCCCCGATATATCTCGCTTTGCCTGCCTTCACCACATCATGCAAGGCTTCCATCGTCTCTTCAATGGGTGTATTGTAATCCCAGCGGTGAATCTGGTACAGATCCACATAATCGGTCCCCAGCCTCTTCAAGCTCTTATCAATTTCACTCATAATGGCCTTGCGCGAAAGCCCTGCACCGTTTGGACCTTCATGCATGCGAAAATGGACCTTTGTCGCGAGCACAATTTCATCCCGATTAGCAAAATCCTTTAACGCCCGTCCCACAATCTCCTCGCTCGTTCCGTCCGAATATACATTCGCCGTATCAAAAAAGTTGATGCCAAGCTCCAGCGCTTTTTTGATAATCGGCCGGCTGTTCTCCTCATTCAGCACCCACGGATGCACCCACCGTTCTGCTACACCGAAGCCCATGCAGCCAAGACAAAGCCGTGATACGTCCAAGCCTGTATTGCCGAGTTTTACATATTCCATTCCGATTCGCTCCTTTGCTTAAATGGGGAAATATTGAACTAACGCCTACTATTATAAAAAAGCATATGTATCATGCAATTGTTAGATTAGCCTGATTTGTTAATTAGTGAACAGACCATTGATATTTGTTCATTATCTCACTTCGTTTATTTGTCTAATAAAAAGAGGTATACTGTGTGTGAGTTTTTATTTTCATGAACAAGGGGTAGACGTCGGCAATGCAGGAAATGGCAGGTTATAAATCGATCGCACTGGATATTGCACAAAGAATCGTTAGCGGAGAATTTCCCGTTCGATCCAAAATCTCAGGGAGATCTTTGCTCGCAGGTCAATACCATGTATCTCCCGAAACCATCCGCAAGTCCATAGGATTGCTGAAGGAGGAAGGAATCGTATCGGTTTCACAGGGTAAGGAAATCATTGTGATTTCGGACGAAAAAGCAAATGAATATATAACAAGGAACCATTATCTAAAATCCGCCTACTCTTTGAAGCAGGACCTGCAGTTGCTTTTATCCGAAAAGAAAAAGTTGGATCGCCACTTTGATATCCTGCTTACTGAAATTATAGAGACTTCGGACAGACTTCAGAATCTCAAACCGTATAACCCGGTAGAGATCCGAATTTCCGATAAGTCACATGTCATAGGAAAAACGATCGGCATGCTGCAGTTCTGGCAGCACACAGGCGCCACCATCATCGCATTGCGCAGAGGGACGGAAGTGTCGATATCTCCGGGTCCGCATGTTATTTTGCGTGAAAAGGATACATTGGTCGTCGTAGGGGACGAAAAGATGTATGAGCGAACAGCACAATTTATTAATCAGACTGAATTCTATACCTGAATAAGTTTCACATTCATAATCAGCGAAAAAGCAAATAAGACGATCCTGGAATTCTTAGAACAGGGTCGTTTTTTTGTGCGCAAAATTTAATTTACATTAATATACAAACAACTTATATTATTAATTTGGGTTGTCAGTATGGATGCTGCTTGTTATAATTACAAAAAATCAATTTTACACAAAGATTATTAAATGAAAGGGGTATTCATGCTTAAATTCGAACAGGTCAACAAGCAGTATTCCAACGGGTATCAGGCTGTCAAAAACATGAATTTTGAAATCTCTGCCGGTGAAATTCTGGTTCTCATCGGACCAAGCGGCTGCGGTAAAACGACTACAATGAAAATGATCAATCGTCTCGTGCCGCATACGTCAGGAACAATTTTTTTGAAAGGCAAGGACATTACGAAAGAGAACCCCGATCTACTCCGCAGAAATATTGGTTATGTCATTCAGCAAATCGGTTTATTCCCCCATTACACGATTGAAGACAATGTGGGACTGATTCCACAGCTCAAAGGCTGGGACGCGGCCAGAAAAAAGGAACGAGTCAACGAAATGCTTCGTCTGGTCGGGCTTGATCCTGCCGTGTTCGCCAAGCGTTATCCCAAACAGCTGTCCGGGGGCCAGCAGCAGCGCATCGGCGTTGCCAGGGCACTGGCGGCCGATCCTGAAATCGTGCTTATGGATGAGCCTTTCGGGGCACTTGATCCGATCACACGCGAGCAGCTGCAGGATGAGCTGCTGAGGCTGCAGCAGGAACTGCATAAAACGATTGTTTTTGTCACCCATGATATGGAGGAAGCTCTAAAGCTCGGCGACAAGATTGCCATTCTGAAAGATGGAGAACTGGTGCAATTGGATACACCGGATCAGATCCTGAGCCAGCCTGCCAACGATTTCGTAGAAAGCTTCATCGGTAAAAACCGCCTTTTTCAAAACCCCGAATTTATTCCGGTCACGGACGTCATGCGTACCAATCCATCCATAACCTATCCGGGACGTGCGCCAGGCAAGGCACTTACCTTTATGCGCCAACGCAGAACCGATACTCTGCTGGTTGTCAA
Source organism: Paenibacillus jiangxiensis (assembly GCF_046098255.1). Classification (NCBI taxonomy): domain Bacteria; kingdom Bacillati; phylum Bacillota; class Bacilli; order Caryophanales; family Paenibacillaceae; genus Paenibacillus; species Paenibacillus jiangxiensis. The sequence goes on along the minus strand of NZ_JBJURI010000015.1, from coordinate 50,697 downwards.
TGATTCGGGTAATCTGCTCGGTATTGTTTCGGCTTATGATATTTCCGCCAAAATAGAAGAAATCCGTACCATTGATGAGATCATGACACCGCTCGAAGCGGTGCTGAGGGATACGGCAACGGCAAGAGACGCGCTTGCGCTCATTACCGATGCGCCATTTGGTATTATTCCGGTTGTCACCGATGAGGGCAAAATTGCAGGTATTGTGACAAGAAGCAGTCTTCTGACCGCTTTTGCCTCCAAATGGGTCGGCGAGGGGGAGATTGCAAAATGAGAGATTTGACGTTATGGGAACAGATGCTGAGACAATTCGACAGCCGTAAGGAAGACCTGCTTCAGTCGCTTGGCGTGCACATCCAGCTGGTGCTGTTGTCCATGCTTCTGGCGGTCGTCATCGGTATTGCTCTGGGCATCCTGATCACACGTATGAAACCGTTGAAAGGCACTGTACTCGGGGTGGCCGGCATCCTGCAGACCATTCCCAGCTTGGCCATGCTTGGCTTCATGATTCCTTTATTCGGAATCGGTATGAAGACGGCAGTTGCCGCCCTCTTCCTCTATTCGCTGCTTCCCATCATCCGTAACACATACGCGGGCATCACCGATGTCGATAAGTCGATTGTGGAAGCCGCACGGGGGATGGGCATGAAAAGCTGGCAAATCTTATTCAAGGTGCAGCTGCCCCTGTCTTTTAGCGTGATCATGGCGGGAATTCGAACGGCGGCCGTGATCAATGTCGGGACGGCAACGCTGGCTGCTTTTATCGGAGCAGGAGGACTGGGTGAATTTATATTCCTCGGCATCCAAAGAAATATCGAGGCGCTCACACTGCTGGGTGCCATACCTGCGGCGCTGCTTGCGCTTCTCATGGATTATTTGCTCGGACTGCTTGAAAAAGCGACAACGCCGAAAGGACTCAAGGTCTAATTTCATAAGCTTTTACAAAAGGGAGGACAACTATGAACACGAAAATAAGAACGCTGTTGACCATGATTTTGACGTCTCTCATGCTTCTGCTTGCGGCCTGTGGTGGTTCAAGCGCTGCCAGCGACAAAACCGCAAACGGCGGCACCATCACCATCGGATCCAAAAACTTTACCGAAAACATACTGCTTGCGCATATGATAGCCGATTTAATTGAAGATAAAACAGATCTATCGGTCGTACGCAAAGTCAACCTGGGTGGTTCGAACGTTGCCTGGGGTGCACTTAAAAATAATGAAATCCAGCTGTATCCGGACTATACCGGCACAATTGTCGCCAACTACTATCAACAGGAGACGGGAACTTCCGAAGAGACACTTACAAAGACGAAAGAGCTTGTGGAGAAGGACGGACTGGAATTTTTGGCACCGTTCGGGTTTAACAATACGTATACACTGGCTGTAACGAAGGAAACGGCTGAGAAATATAATCTCAAAACCTTCAGTGATCTGGCAAAGGTGTCCCAGGGCCTCGTGCTCGGTGTTGAATTTGAATTTTTGGACCGGGAAGACGGGTATCCCGGCATTAAGAAGCTGTATGGCATGAACTTTAAAGATGCCAAAGGTATGGACCACGGCATCATGTATCGGTCGATCAGCGAAGGAGAAACAGACGTAACAAACGCCTATTCCACAGATGCTCAAATCGAAGCCCATAACCTGGTCATCCTGGAAGACGACAAGCAGTTCTTCCCTCCTTATGACGCGGGAACGGTCATTCGCAAGGATACGCTGGACCAATATCCGGAGCTGAAAGAAGTTCTTAACCAGCTCGGTGGGTCGATTTCAGAAGAAGATATGCAGAAGCTGAACGGGCAGGTTGATATCGAGGGACTCAAGGAAGAAGATGTTGCGCATGATTTTCTGGTTGAAAAAGGTTTGATCAGCGAGTAAAAAATAGCAAAACGATGAATAACGGGCGCCCGCTCTCGAGGGACCGCCCGTTTTTATATTCGGCTTGCAATGTTACGATGACTCTGAATTTTCATCTCCCCCACCTCGATCATACGGGCGAATTTGGCGGATAACATGAAAGTGCCGCTGATGAGGGCTTCATTTCCCGCCACGTTATTACGATATATGATATACAGCCTTTTTATTTGATTAACTACCATAGCGGTGGGATGAGTCTGTAAGTCAATATCTGAGGGGGAAATGCAGTGAAAACAAAGATAGGGTCCATCATGAAGTTGAGATCATTAAGAATGAAGCTAACCATATTGTGCTTGGTTATTTTAATTGTACCTACTCTCGTGATTGGGGCCAGCTCTTATTTAGGCTCCAAAAACGAAATGAATGAATCAGGCAAGGCGGCGCTTAAGCAAAGTGTGAATATGGTCATTGGCATGATTAATCTTCTCAACGAGCAAGTCGAGAACGGAGATTTAACATTGGAGCAGGCACAGGAAAAGCTGCGTGTTGAGCTCCTCGGCGCCAAAAATGCAGATAACAAACGACAGATAAAGAGTGAATATACTGTAGGAGAAACGGGTTACCCGTGGGCTGTTGGCAAGGATGCCGTTTCGGTGATGAACCCTTCAAATGAAGGCCAGAATTTGACAGATGTCGTAACGGAAGACGGTGTGTATCTGGGAAAAGAACTCGTTGAAGTCGGTACAAGCGGCGGCGGGTTTGTCACTTATAAATGGGCTTTGCCTGGTACAAATCAAGTGGAAACGAAAGTATCGTATGTTGAAATGGATCCCCATTGGGGATGGATTATCGGTTCCGGCGCATATCTAAGCGAGTTTAACAGTGGCGCGACCCAAGTCCTGTATCTTGTTCTGGTTATTGCGGCTGTTGCGGTTGTTCTGGGAGCAATTATCGTAAGCTTTGTTTCCGGGCGTTTTACGAAGCCTATTCTCCTGATCGCAAAGCGGCTTAACGCCGTTGCGGACGGTGATTTAACCGTCGAAGAGGTCAAATTGAAATCAAATGATGAGATTGGCGAGCTTGCACAGGACTTTAATCATATGATCAAAAATATAAGACATCTGATCCGTGAGGTAAATCTGTCCACAAAGCAGGTAGCTTCATCCTCAAAAGAATTGACCCTGGGAGCAGAGCACACCGGGCAGGCGACCGAGCATATCACCATCGCGATCCAGGAATCGGCAGCCGGTGCGAAGGAGCAGCAAGTGATGCTCCAGAAAACAACCAGCTCGCTGGAGGAAATTTCAATTGGAATGCAGCGGATCACGGAGAGCTCCTTGACCATAGCTGAATCGTCTGCAGATGCGATGGAAATGGCAAGCATTGGCGGAACTGCTGTACAGCATACTGTAAAACAAATGGGCCTGATCAACAATTCCGTAAATGAAACCGATGCGGTTATGAGACAGCTGGACGATCGTACCCAACAGATCGATACGATGCTGCATGCCATTACGGATATCGCAAAGCAGACCAACCTTCTTGCACTCAACGCTTCGATTGAGGCCGCCCGTGCCGGTGAAGAAGGCCGCGGTTTCTCCGTAGTTGCCGAAGAGGTGCGCAAGCTTGCGGAACAATCGAACCAGTCTTCCGAGCAGATTTCCCGGTTAATTCAGGACATGCGCATAGATATGGAACATTCGCTTAAGACCATGGAACGCGTAAAAGTGGATGTCGACTCCGGTATTCAAATTGCCAATGAGACAGAGCAGCAGTTCAACAAAATTGTGACTTCTACAAGTCACATCGCTCAGCAAACAGAGGAGCTGGCAAGCATCGCGCAGCAAATCACCGCAAGTGCCCAGGAAATATCGGCGAGCGGAGAAAACGTCTCGAGCCTGGCCGTTCAAGCGGCGGACAACTCGCAGAATATTGCGGCGTCCGCGGAAGAGCAGCTGGCTTCCATGCAGCAGATCACCAGCTTGGCTTCGACCCTGTCGGATATGTCACAGAAGCTGCAGGATCTGACGGTCAAATTTAAATACTAACATATCAACTGTCATTTACATTAAACTTCAACGCCTTCTTATCGTGAGATTAGATATTATTTCATGGTAAGAAGGCTGCTTTATTACTCCAACCAAACATTCTGAAAGTCGACCCAGCCGAGCGAGTTCAGGCTTACGCCGCGGACGGAAGGATGCATAAAGGTGCTTATCCGACGATGGTGCAGGAAGATCACCGTTGCCTTATCCCGAACGAGGTCTTCAATTTCCTTCAAATACATGCGTCTTTGATCCGTTGATTCGGCCGCAACCGCCTCATCAATCCGGCCGGTGATCCACTTCTTTCGCTCTTCGTCGAAATAAGAGTGCATAATGTAATCCCGGTGCTCATAAGCTTCGATTTCGCATACTTCATCTTCCGGGAACACGAGCCCCGAAATACAGAGGTCAGCATCGGACCACGACTCATAATCCACCGCTTCGACAGAGATTCCCCATTCGGAGAGCCTGTTCATGATCCATAAGCCATCTTCGCTATATTTTGGATGGCAGGCAAAACGAAGAACCTCCCCGGCGTAGCCCGACTCTTCCAATGCCCTGCGAATACGTTCGGGCCTCATGGGTTCAACCGTATGGGAACGGCTGGTTTCGGGACGGAACCCGAAAGCGGGAAGCACCCGTTCGCCGCCGAGCTCTGCAACCATTTCTCCGGGATGAAGTATCATTTTCACCGTTCTCCGCAAAGCTTCGGACTGCTGGAGACCCTCGCGGGAAACGTTCCAGATCAACATGGTGCAGCCCTGACACAGCTTCTCGATTTCCTGCCAGGCCTCCCCCTTAGCATAAGAGTACATCCGCATCGTATCCATACTGTGATGAACCTTTGCATTTTCTTCCACTTCAAGGGCGCAGTCTTTCGGTAAAATCACGATATCTACACTATCCAGGTAGGGCCGGCCCTGAAAATAAGCATCAAAAGCGGCAAGCTCAATTCGCCCTGTTGTCCAGGAGATCAATCTAAAAGCTCCCGTTCCCACCGGGAGGCTCCAATAATCCTCCTCCTCCATACCGGCAAATCCGTAGGGAAGAATGGAAGCTGCCGCAGAGCACATGAAGCGGTCAAAGATCCGGTTAGGCCGACTAAGCTTCACACGGAGCGTCCGGGGCCCCATCGTCTCAATACTTTCGACTCCCCGCATCAGCCAGCTGTTGGCCGGTCCGTTCTGGAGCCGCTCAAGCGTAAACTTTACATCTCGGGAAGTCATTTCCTGGCCATTATGAAAACGCACCCCTTTGCGCAGGTGAAACGTCCATTCCGTCGCATTGCTATTGGAGCTCCATGCATGGGCTAACATGGGCACAATCGAGCCCTGCTGCATATCAAACCTGAGTAACCGGTCAAAAATTTGACGGATCAAATGCGAATCAAATGAATACAAAAGCTCGGCGGGATCAAGCGTCAGCGGCTGCTTCAATACCGGGAACACGAGTGTATCCCGGGGATGCTGACCTTCTCCCGCTTCCCCCTTTTTATAGCCGAATTGCTTATCCAGCCATTCCAGAAACTTGGGTTTGGCAAACGTTCCGGTAGCATGTAATCCGATCAGATCAAATGCCCGCTTATAATTCCCCTCTTCAACCAGGCTTTGTGAAAACTCCATTAAGTAGGCCTCTTTGTCCATCTTAAAGGCAATTCTGGACCGGTTACCCCTCCCCCGACCAGGGAACCAATCAATAAGCTGCTCACTCCGGAGCTTTGCAAGAATGAGTTTGGCATTACGCGGGGTGCAATAAAGTGCTTCAGACAGCTGCTCCAGCTTCACTTCTACAGGATCCCCCAGTTCCGTATCTCTTCCAAAACGCTCAAACAGCAGCAGGTATCTCTCATCCAGCAGCATAATCCCCTCCCCCTTTCGATCACATGACAATAAAAGAGGAAATACCTTGGCGCAAGTATACGCTTTTTATCCCCTTTTGAATAGAGCATAATGGGGTTAGACAAAAAACAAACAAAAAAAACCATCATAAGAACTGGTGTTTGAGGAGGGTAAACATGCTTGAACAAGATTATATAAATGAAAAGTTGATGGAATACCGGCAAGCCCGGCAGATGCGGAAATACGGTTTGACCGGGGAACCAGCGTCGAGCAAAACTACAGCTAATCAGCTACTCCCCACCAAACGGACTTCATGGGTTTTATCGGTATGGGCGAGCCTGGGGAAACGGAAAAGCGGAAAACCGTCCCTCTGAGGAGACGGTTTTTTTTCGTTAGCACTTCTAATAGCAGAAAAGCTCCAAGCCAACTGAGTAACTAATTTAGACTAATGGTTTATAAGGTCGGTGATCTTTTTGGTTAATATCACCAAGGAGGGGTGACGGATGTCTCGCTTATCCCTGTATAGAAAATTTCACTCTTGTCTGCTTCCAGCTGTGATACCAATCATCAATGTACGGACTGGGGCGCTCACTTAATTCTTCCTGCAGCACCTTGACCAGAAGCCGATATTGCCGATCTACCGCGATATGATTGCCGATAGACGCATAAATACTTATTAAGGCAAAGTGTGCTTCTTCCGCCTGTGGTTCCCGATTGCATATCTCCTGGTACCACCCGACCGCCTTCTCTATATAATGTGCATTCTGATACCACCTGGCCATCAATAGCGCCGTGTTCAGCCATAACATCTTAAGCCGGTGACGCTCACCTTCCGCCCACCAAAAATCATACTCCTGAAGGTAATCCCCTGTGTACAGCCTCATGGTTTGTTCATAGTATTTAATGGTTTCATCACTGATTGGGGGGGCTGAGTTTATCCTACGCTCCCAATCCTTTGCGTCCACTATAACGTTATGCAACTTCAGGATATAGCCATCCGTATGTCTCTCAATCTGTAACCGTTCCCTGTAAGGTTCTAACGTTCTCCTCACCTGATACACGGTGGAGTATAATTGCGATGAAACCTTGTATGAGTCATATTCCGGCCACAGCAAATCAAGCAGCACGGATTTGCGCACCAATTGCCCCCGGTGCTGCAGTAAGTATAAAAACATTTCCTGCGCTTTCGTTGTCCGCCAATGAAACATGGTATCTTCGTTTTTTGCTGAAATTGTGACCTGTTGAAATACATGAAGCATTATGGGCTCGTCTATGCGACGGACATGAACACTCGAACGATCCTCCCCTTGGATCCGTTGTAATGTTTTCGTCAAACGTACCGAACAAGCCGGTTTAAGGATGTAATCGACTGCGTTAAGTTCAAATGCTTTTATTGCATATTCATAATAAGCGGTGACAAAAACAAATTTCTGGCTGGGCTTAACCTCTAAAATCTGCTCCGCTAATTGTACCCCATTCATTGTTCCTAAATTTACATCCAGAAAAACAACATCTACCTCATCGCTTAGAGCTCTGGCCTTTCCTAGCAGAGGATTCAGGTACTTGCCAACAATTGTAACATTTGCCATTTCCAAAAGTTGCTCCTCAAGGTAATCCAACGCGAAGCGATCATTATCTAGAAGTATTACGTTCATCAGCAGTTCTCCCCTGTAAGCTTTTGTAATACGACAGAAACATAGTTGCCAACCTCTGTTGCTCACCCATTTCATGCACTGCAAATGTCGCCAGGATTTTTCAAGATGCGAAGGCGTATCCAAAATCTTCCTCTGTTATTGCAATAATATAGAATATCTTTAAAAATCACAATAAATTTGTCTAAGATTAGCGGGAACAAGGTCTCAGCGATGGAGCCGATATTGTTGGGGTAACAATTCATCGGTATTCCGGGTTCATACGGACATTGGCCTTGGGTAAAAATTAAATGCTCCCGGAACTACGGCAATGCCATATGTACGTAATTGATGGGCTCGGGTGATGACAGCAGCTCCCTCCATCATATTCAATGCGATTGGCACGACACCACGGTTCGCTGGATCTTCCAAAAATGAACCTGCTGCCCAGGCATTAAATGCCCCGATCGCCGGACCGCACCAGATTTGATAGTCCAGTCTGCGCTCCGCTGTTCCCTGAATGGCCCATCGGCTCGCATGTCCCAAATACCAACGAAAAACAAGCGCCATCCGATGCTTGGCATCTTTTTGGGCTCTGACTAACTGCTGGGGGTCCCTATTCTGAAAAAAGCGTTCTGTTTCGTCCCAAATCTGTTCCAGAGAGTCTTGAAAAATTTCCTTCTCCAGCTTCGCCCGTTGGTCCAAGGGTATGGATTCAAGGGATTCAAATTGCCGATACACTTCGAATAAACGATGCGCCCGCCCACTGAACATGGTCCCTCGCTTAAGCACCTGCACCTTGACTCCCATTTCAAACATATCCGCTGACGGAGCCATGGTGACATCGGCCAAATCCGCCTTGGCCAGCATTTGCTTGCCCGCATCGGACAAACCCGATTCCAGCGACGCTTGATTAATCGAGCCTGTAACAATATACGCTGCACCTAAAGCAAAAGCGGCCGCAGCGGCGGCAGGGGTGCCAATTCCCCCTGCTGCTCCCACCCGAATAGACCGGTCATATCCATAAAAGGCCATTAATTCATCGCGTAAAGCTGCAATGGTTGAGAATAATGTGCCCAGGGGCCTGTTATCGGTATGTCCGCCTGAATCCGCTTCAACCGTTATATCTTCTGACACCGGAATACGGCTTGCCAGCCGGGCTTCCTCGGCTGTGAGTTTTCCGCTCCTGACAAGACTCAGCAGAATATGCTCAGGTGCCGGTGACATGAACAGCTTCGCAATTTCGGGACGGGAAATTTTCGCAAATACATGATTCAGCCGCACAATATGCCCGTTTTCATTCAATCGCAATCCGCTGCACGCATACCGGACGATACTCGGTGTCAGACTCATAAATGCCGATGCTGACATACGAGTAACACCAAGTTTAAGATACAAGTCGACATTCGTTTCTTCCGTATCCGTCTCGCTTGGGCTGTGAATCAAATTCACGCCCCATGGCAGTCCAAGCGGTTCAAGCCCGGCTTTCAATTCGTCAATGGCTTGTGCGACACGCTGTGGAGATAACCCGGCAGATCCAAAAAAACCGAGCATCCCCGCTTTTGCTGCGGCTATAACCATGGCAGTGGTTGCAAGCCCGTTGGCCATTTCACCGACGACATATGGAAAGCGCAAACCATGGGTCTGCAAAAATGAACGATCCCCCAGCCATTCCGGATAAATGGCCGGCAAGGAGGCAATCAGCGGATAGATTCCCTCCTGACCAACATGTGAACTATGGTGTATACTTCCTCCGAAGGCTACCCCCCGTGATCCGTTTGGGCCGCCACCCACGATATGGATCGGTTCGCGAATTCTGGAGACCGTGCTTTTTATGTCCTCTGGATCAAAGAGCGGGGATTCACCAGCGCTTTGCCAGCCTCCAATTACACCCTCTGCATTCCAATTTCCTGCAGATTGCTGCTTCATACCGCTCATCCCTCTCTTTGATCTTCCATTTTGACGAGGTGCAATCCCATTCTTCGGCAATAACAAGCTTTTAAACCATCCACAGTGACCAACAAATCCGCATATAACCTGGGCTCATCTCCACCATGAACCTCTTCGACAAATACCTCATAGATAATTTCTTTAGCGGTTGGAGGGGCTTGTCCCCGCAACTGCAGATCATACAGCACCTCAGGAATGGGATCAAAGCGATACCCATCCTTATCCAACGTAAACCCAAGTCCAGCGAGATAGAACGCCATCGCTTGCAGACAGCCTTCAAATTGCAGCATGCCCGGCATCACTGGATCGTTATGGAAATGACATAAGAAAAACCATTCATTAGGCTGAATTGCTTTTTTCGCCTTTAAGTAGCCTTTCCCCCAAGGTCCCCCTTGCGGATCAAAGCATTGCACTTCATCCATCATGAGCATGTTTCCCGCTTGAATACGCGGTGATCTTGTGTGTGTAGAAGCCGCTTCATATCCGGTTCCGAAGCATTCAGCAGTACGTCCTTTGGCGAATAAGCTTACTTGTTCCTTGGAGAATGAACGATGTTCGCAAACCACAACTGGAGCATCCCGTCTGGCATCTGCATGAAACCGTGCAGTTTCAGCATCCCAGTTCACACCACGGGATCCAAGCAATTCAGCTGCAGTGAAGAAACCGACCTGTCCTTTTCGCATTGTGAACCGTTTCTGTCCTGCGGCATAACAGTCGGTGTGGAAAGAGGTAATCCAGGTACCACCATTATGGGCGTGGGCATCTACAGTAAGTTCAGATGTAATTGTCGTATTATGCTTAACAAGCGATTCATGAAACATGAACTCACAGCCTAAGAGCCGTAAATTACGGTTCCCTTTATTGTGTGACTCGATCCCCAGCCAGGACATAAGAAGGCCAACGGGATTGGCCACCCCTTCAATCATGAGGCCTGCGGGCATACAACCATCATGCAGAAACCATGAGTCTCCCGAAACATCGATTTCAGACCAGATCTTGCCCAAGCCAAGAGAGCCCGGCTCACCTTCCATTCCGAGAACCCGATCAGCGAATAACAGCGGGGGTTTGGGCATTCGAACTTGATGAGCATACTTGTCCTGTGCTTCGAATCGGCTTCCTAATATGCCGGAAACCTTGCCAGACGCCAACACCTCAAGTTCAGCCCGGGAGAATGAAGGCCCCACAGGCCGAAACGGATGTGAACGCTCACTTGTTCCTGCGGATTTAGACAAAGCGGCGGTCATTTCCTTAAGAGCCAGTTCCCTCTGCTGTAAAAACTGCAGATGAAGCTCCCCTTGTTGAGTTTGATAATCCCTATGCGTTTGAACAAGCTGATTGTGATAATTCATAACGGTTCGCTGAAAGCTCATGTCTGTCCTCCCATCAGGCCTTGGCCAGCTCTATCACCGGTAATAACCACTTCTATTTGCTCCCGATCGCCGAATAACAGCTCCTCAACAAAGGCACGAGCCCCCTGTTCAATCGGAATGAGGTTGACTCCCCTTTCAGTAAAATGTGTCCGCAGACTCGGGGTCACCATCCCTCCATCCCAGGCTCCCCAGTTGAAAGATTTGACCAGACAGCCAACTCCGCGTTGTGCTGCCTGGGCTGCCGCGACTTTATTCAAAATCTCGTTTGCCATCGCATAATCACATTGCCCTATATTCCCTGCTCTCGCAGCAATAGATGAAAATAAGACAATCATATCCAACGGGTCCTGTTGGGTTGCAGCCAATAAATTACGCAGCCCTTCTACCTTGGTGCGAAATACGAGATCGAAATTTTCGGGTGTTTTGTCGGCAATCCTTTTATCAGCCAGAACGCCCGCACCGTGAATAATGCCTGTAATCTGCCCCCATTCCCGGCGCACTTCCGATAAAGTATGGACTAATGACTGTTGATCCTGAATATCAACTGCATAGTAGCTTGCATGAGAACCTGATTTTTTTAAAGTATACAAGGTCTCTTTGATTTCCCTATTGGCAAGAATTTCCTGAGCGCGCGTTGACAGTTCTCCCGGTGTAATTTTCTGCCCGTTGGCCTTATATGAATCAAACAGGATTTGTCTAAGCTCGGCTTCCGAATTGGCATGTTTACAGATGGCCGGTTCCTCCGTCAAAGCTGTGCGGCCCAGCAACACAAATCGCAGAGATACGGTTTCAGCGAGTGCTTGCAATGCGGCAGCCGTAACACCGCGGGCCCCGCCCGTGACAATGACTACACCCTTTTGATTTAAAACCCGCATAGATGCGGATTTGGGGAGCGAAGCAGGCTCGGCATGAACGGTCATACGTGGTTCATTCACCCGCAACCCCACCTCGACTTCCGGCCCTCCCCAAAGCAGCTCAACCATAATCGCATCAGCGGCCTGTTCCTTGGTAAGAGCGGTCATTTCCAAATCAATGGCTTTAACCGAAGCTTTCGGCCATTCCAAAGCAGCTGTCTTGACCAGGCCCGACAACCCGCCTGTCCAGGCTTGTTGTAACTCTATACCGCGTAGGCCAAAGGAGCCGCCTGTACTCTGCACGGTTACGAAAAGTCCGCCACGAGCCGTAAGCTGTTGAGCTACTGACTTCGCTGCGGCAAAAGCTTCATAATTGACAGCTAACGCCTCTGACTCCGTTACCAAATTTCGTAAACCTCCGAGGAACACAACCCCGGACGCATGATTTGGCACTCTGCCAACAACCTCAGCCTGAATACCATGAGCCTTGAGTTTGTTAGCGAGTAATGGGGCGATGCCTGTTTCATCATCCGTGATGGCCAAGACACCCTCCACCATGAAACTTAAGGCCTTCATCGCAAAGCCTGTTGCTGGTGCCTTTTGCAGGCTTAAACAAAAACGTCCAAGCGGCTGAACCGGCGAATCCGAAACTGACGATTCAACCGTTACGACTTTTTTTCAAAGCTGCGCTCCACGTAGTCTGCAATTTCTCCCAGGGTCCGGCGGACAGCCAATTCATTGGCATTTATTTGGATACCGGTTGGCAGTTGGTCCTGGAGGGCGGAAAAAATCTCCACACGTTTAATAGAATCAATGCCGAGCTCGGATTCCATTTCCATCGATAGATCAAGCATCTCCATTGGATATCCGGTTTTGTCGGAGACGATATCAAGTAATAATTGTGCTGCGTTTTGTGTGGCTGCATTTGGTTGCTGCTGAAGGTCAATTTGTGGTGGTTTACCGATGATCGATTCATCAGATTGCATGCCGGATGGCATAACTGCAGAAGGTGTGGCGGGCTGTTCCGAAGGTTGACTGGCAGGCTGTACCTCAGCAATCTGCTCCAGTTCAGGAGCGGCTGCAATAGGATGGACTCGATCCGGCTCATTTGGCGCATGATGATGAGGAAGCTCAGTAATTTCAGGGTTTTGCAGGGGCTTGGGCTGTTCATCAATAACTGCTTCTCGCGCAGCCGAGTGTTGATTGCTTGCGGTCGATTCTCCTGAGATTAATCTAGTGAGGTTTGTAAATGTTGCCTCAGCTGCGCGAAGAAACGCAGCATGTCCGGTCGCCATGAATTGTTGGTGTGCAATATGGGCGTCTGCGGTTTGCTTTTGCAGCTCCTGAAAGGTGTGAAGCAAGGCACTGTACTCAGAATTGACTTGGGCCAACATGTGATTTCCCGCTTGGTTTGTCATAGGTATTCCTCCTAGGTTCAGTAACTTTTTGTATTGTCGTTTTCGGTAAAAACTCGGGTCACTGCGGGTATTTCTCCACTTTTTCCGGATCAGGCTTTGGCAACGCTGGTCGTGCCCCCAAGAGGAGGATATGGTTTTTTGTAGCCTGAACCGTTAATTTTCACACTCATACGCGGCTTCTTCTTCGTTTCCGGTTCAGTTTCATCGGGCACAGCCTCTTCCCGGAGTGCTTCATAATCCAATGTCAATCCGGCAGCGGCTAATTTCCCCAGTGCGTTCCACAACATGGTCACTCCATGCTGGCCTTTGCGGTCCATACATACTGCCGTGACCTGCCGGTCCTTGAAGGTTTGTTCGACCAAACCTGTCAGAACACCGCCCGGCCCTACCTCGATGAAGGTTCGCACCCCATCTTCATACATGGACTGCAGCTGCTGCTCAAATAATACCGGTTTGGCAATTTGCTGCGCGATCGTTTCACGGATCACCTCTGCATCCGAAGAGAATAGTTCTCCTGTCATGTTCGAATATACTTTGGTATCAGGTATTTGAAACGGATATTTTCGCAAGCTTTCCAGGAAGGGTGCAACGGATGATTCCACCACAGAAGAATGGAACGCAGTTGCTACATGTAAACGTCTGTACTGAATGTTCTTCTGCGCCAAGTACAATTCAAGCCGCTCGACCTCATCTGTCCGGCCGGACACCACGAGCTGTGCCGGACTATTATAATTGGCGATGACAACATTCAAATGGTTGATGCGGATCAGCTCTGCCACGGATGCTTTATCGCCGAACACAGCGCTCATGGCACCCGGAATGGTTGCGGCTTGCGCCATTAATTCTCCCCGCGTGCGTGCAATTTCAATGAGAGCAGTTTCGTCTATAACACCGGCTGCACACAAAGCAGTCAGCTCGCCAAAGCTATGCCCACCCATAACATCAGCTTTGAGTCCCACAGCCCGCAGCACGCCAAGTGCTGCTAAGGATGCTGTGCCTAGGGCAGGCTGCGCCCACTCCGTTTGCAGCAATACATCCGTTTGTGCTTTACGCTCTTCATCTGTAAACCTTGGAATCGGATACACGACCTGGTGAAGTCTAGTGTCAGTCCCGGTAAAGGAAATATTGGCCGAACGGTCCCAAACCAGTCTTGCCTGGTCATACCCCATAACCAGATCAGCCCCCATGTTGACATATTGGCTGCCTTGGCCAGGGAACAGGAATGCGATACGGCCGTATGATGGGCTCGAATTTGCGAAGTGCATACCCATGATTGAAAAACTGCTGTTTGTCTCCATGAGTGCAACTGCCTTGTGGAGCTTGGCGCTTAAATCGCTGCCGCCTGCGGAGATTACAGCTAACCTTAATCGCTTGCCAGGGTCAAAATTCTTCTGTGATTGACGGGCGGCGGCCACCCAGGTTTTGCCGTCAAGAGAAAGCTCGGCCACCTGGCGGCATTCAGACAGAAGCTCCTCCAGCAGATCAGCGCTAAACAGGAATAACTCTGTCGGAAAAGACCTCACCTTCTCAGCCCTCTTTCCAGGACCGGAATATTCCTCGAGCGTAACGTGAAAATTAGTCCCGCCAAACCCAAAGGAACTTACAGATGCCCGCCGTGGATGCAATCCGTCCCGAATCCAGGGCCGGGTCATCGTATTTAAATAAAACGGGCTTGTTTCGATCCCCAGCTTGGGATTGGGACGTTCGATCTTAATCGTGGGCGGCAGAACTTTATGATGCAAAGCCATAACCGCCTTGATCAAACCTGCGGCACCCGCAGCAGCTTTGGTGTGGCCAATCTGGGACTTGACCGATCCAATTGCACACCATGGCGCCGAAGCTGCCTCCTGCTGCATAAAAGCAAGCTTCAAGCCCTCGAATTCGGTAACATCGCCTGCTTTTGTTCCCGTCCCGTGCGCTTCCATTAATTCGACGGTTTGCGGGGAATATCCAGCCTCTTTATAAGCTCGCCGCAATGCCTTCACCTGGCCTTCTGCTACAGGAGCATACACACTTTTGGAATTTCCGTCAGAAGATGTGCCCACTCCTTTTATGACAGCATAAATTTTATCCCCATCACGCTCCGCATCGGCCAGCCGCTTGAGTGCAACCATCCCGATTCCCTCTCCAAGGATTGTGCCGTCCGCAGCCTCCGAAAAAGGACGACAATCCCCGGTAGGCGATAGTGCGGGAGTCTTGCTGAAGCACATATATGCAAAAATGTTGTTCATCGCATCAACGCCGCCTGTAATCACCATATCCGATTTTCCTGCTGCCAGCTCCATAATAGACATGGAAAGCGCTGATAAGGAACTGGCGCAGGCAGCATCGACGATGCAGTTGGTTCCGCCCAAATTGAGCCGATTCGCGATGCGGCCGGCAACAACGTTGCCAAGCAATCCAGGGAATGTATTTTCCTGCCACGGCACATAAGAAGCCGCAATGCGATCACAGATCGCATCGATCTGTGACTCCGGCAATCCGCTCTCACGCAATGCCCTGGCCCATACTGGACGCTGCAGCCTGGAAGCCATGTCGCAAGCCAATGAGGCTGTCCAGGAACCGAGAATAACGCTGATGCGCTCGCGGTCCATATGTTGGAACTGTCCGCGTGCAGCATCGTGCAGCACCTGATTGGCCACAATCAAGGCTAATAACTGACTCGGATCAGTGGCTGGAAGATTAAGGGGAGGGAGCGCATACTCCAATGTATCAAAGTCAACATCCCCCAAAAATGCCCCTCTTTTGCAATAGGTTTTATCCATAGCAGCAGGATCAGGATCATAATAATCCTCGACCAGCCAGTGTGTAGGGGGAACTTCCTGAATCAAGTCCGTTCCAGCGAGTATATCCTTCCAAAAACCATTAACATCCGTCGATCCCGGAAACAGAGCACTAACTCCAACAACTGCGATATTACATGGATTGTGCTGATCTGACATGACTAACCACCACCCACTTTCTCAATTTCCATAAAAATAATAACCTGGTTTTTTTCCACGAACATTTCCACATCATGAATGCTTTCTTGCGGTATTAGTTCGATTAACTCTTGCATTTGGTCCTTATCGCGATAAATAAGCCACCAATCCATCACAGCTTCCATATAAGCAATAGAGGGAGTATCCGGAAGATAGTTCGCTATCAGCAATCGGCCTCCCGGATTGAGTAAATTAAATAGTTTGCTGGTTATTTTTTTCGCAAGGCTGTCTGGCAGATAATCATATAAACCGGCGGTATAAATAAAATCGAACGTAGGGAGAGGCACGGTATCACTAATAATGTCGAGTAAAGAGGCATGGATCGTTTCTCCAAAATCCTTTATTTGTTCGGCAACGACAGAAAGAGCTTCCTCATCCTGATCCATAGCGACAAATTTTCCTATTTTTCTGTTTTTAACCGCCAAACTATCCAACGCTTCCCGCAAATAGCCGCAAGCGACCGAGAGGATATAGGGATTCGCAACCCGGTCTGCAGTTTGATTAATCTTTCTGGAAAGAATACGTTTTCTTTCACGAACAGCATGGCTTGCATGGCTTATACGGTTAAGCTCGCAGTTTAAAATTTCGGAAATCTCGGTTGATCTGGCGGTAGGTGGTGCTGATTTATCATGGTCATATAAAAAGTCGATCATTTCGGGATCGCCTGCATAACCACGCGGTTTCTCAAATGCCCGGCGGGTTAGCGGCTCCTGTAGGAAAAAACGGCTTACTGCATGTTCACGATATTGGGTGATGAATTGCTTCCATTCTTCTGCTGAAGAATGTGAACGTATGTGGCTTAATCCATCATAAAGGGTAGTAAATGCATCAGAGTATTGGCATTGACTGATTTTTGTTTCTAATTGATCCAGCAAATTGCTTTTATTCGATTGATCCATATTGTGGTCAAACCTCCGCAGAAAGCTTTTAACGGACCTCGATTACGTCCACGCAACCACTCCCAGTCCCCCCTTTAACAATTCAGAGCTGATTCGCACCACATAACAACTATAAAACAACAAATTTCACTTTATTACCTAGTCTTTCGACAATACACCTGCATGCATAACTTAGGCATAACAAAATGATAAATCTTCCATCTGTACAACATCTATACAATATCTATACAAATTCTGAACAGAATTTTCTGTTAAAACCCGCCCACGTTCAACATACGGCGAACCTCTGAAATGATAGAGTAATCCTGAACCGGGAGGCTTCCTTATAAACATATCAAAGACAATCCGACTATAACTAAACTCTGTTCAGATATTGTATAGATGGTCCAATTACGATGTTGCTATGCCTGCATAAGAAGAAAACGATATTTAAACCGGAGCCGATATCATTTCAGAATAGGCTATTTTACAAGAATTGGAGGAAATGCGGAATGTCATTTCAAGGGGAAAGAACAGTTATCGTCACAGGCGCCGCTCGCGGCATTGGTTATGCTATTGCCGAAGCATTTGTCAAAAATGGTGACTTCGTCGCGGTTGGCGATTTGAATCTGGAAGGTGCGGCTGGCCGTATCCATGATTTCGGAGACCGGGCAAAAGGTTACGAAGTAAATGTCGGAGATCCGGAATCCGTACAGCTTTTTGTCCAACAGGTGGCAGCAGATCGGGGTAACGTCCACGTTCTGGTCAACAATGCAGGCTTGCAGCACATTGACAAAGTAGAGGATTTTCCAATTGAAAAATGGAACCAACTGATTAATGTCATGCTGACCGGGCCCTTCTTGTTAACGAAGTACGTGGTTCCTTTAATGAAAAAACAACAATATGGAAGAATTATCAATATCTCATCTGTTCATGGGAAAATGGCTTCCCCTTATAAATCTGCCTATGTGTCTGCAAAACACGGTGTTGTGGGCCTAACGCGTACAGTAGCGCTTGAAACGGTAAACGAGGGAATTACGGTCAACGCTATTTTGCCGGCTGCTGTCAGAACGGAATTGGTCATGCAGCAACTGGCCAATTTAGCTAAAGAAGACGGGATCACGGAGGAGGAAGCTCTCCATAAACATCTTTTGGGCAGACAGCCTCTGCAGCGTTTTGTGGAAACATCTGAGGTTGCTGCGGCTGCCATCTATCTTGCTTCCGATGCGGCCGCCGCTATAACCGGTCAAACGCTGAGCGTATCCGCGGGTGTGTAATATTTGTGGAGGCTTTCAACGCACCTATGCTTATGTCGACGCACATTTCGCCAGCTTCTCCTCAGTTCCGGTACCGGCCATCGGCGTATAGACACAGCAGTGAAATTCCTCGTTGCCGTTGATATGGCCAAAGGTGTTGATTTCAAAGGATAATGCACCAAAGTCCGGGTGATTAAGCAGAAAAGGCTGCGACTTCTTCTCTTTGACATCGTGATGATCCCAAAGTGCCGCAAATTCTGGACTTTTTGCGGAAAGCCTTTGGGCAAACTCCTCATACCACGCGTCCCCCTTCGATTGCCCATAATACGAGCGGAGAATGGCAGCACTGTATCCGGTAAACTCTTCCCAGTTCAAGACGCGGTCCCGCAAATACGGGTTCATGAAGAGAGACCAGGTCATGTTGCGCCCCATCGCAGGGTCTTCCAGAAAGTCATACAGAAGGCGGGGCGCCTGGCGATTCCAGGCGATGATTTCGGTACGGCGATTGACAATGATGGCGGGATACAGCAGCTGGTCAATGATCTTCTGCAGTCCGGGTTCAAGCGGCGAGGAAAGCACTTGTTCGGGCCAGTCCGGCAGATCTCCAAATCCCGATAGCCGCATAACATGCAGCTTCTCGTCGGGGGACAGGAGCAGTGCTCTCGCGATATTCTCCATCACTTCCCTAGAAGCAGTCACGTCTCTTCCCTGCTCCAGCCACGTATACCAGGTGGTGCTGACATTCGCGATTTCCGCCACTTCTTCCCTGCGAAGTCCGGGCGTTCTCCTTCTGCCGTATCCCCCGCTGATGCCGACATCCTCCGGCTGAAGCCTTTCCCTGCGTGATTTTAAAAATTCCCCGAGCAAATTCCGGGTTTGTGTCATAAAAAAGCAGCACCTCCGAGATGGCGTTCATCAAATATTTAAATGTTACCATCCATACCGCTCAAAAGAAAGCCTCTCGTCCGCCTGTTGGCGGGCGAAAGGCTTTAAATCGCGGAAGATATACACTTTGATGGGTTTTGATGGGTTTTGATAGGTTCTGATGTTACCTGTTGTTCATACTGTTATCCATTATTCATCATCCCATCTGCAGCACCAGCTTGCCCGACGTCTGCCGGCTCTCGAGCAGGCGGTGGGCATCAGATGCGTACTCCATTGGATATATACCGTACACTTCCGAGCGGACATCCCCGCTGGCGAGCAGCTGTAGCGCTTCCCGTGCCGCCTGCCCCACCGACATCGGATCATATACGGCATATGCCCCCAGGTTAAATCCGGCGATGTTCATGTTGCCCAGCCAAATATCATTCGTGGCGTGCATCAACTCACCGCCGCTGGCATTGCCCAAGGCGATCATTTGCCCCAGCGGCTTCAGGAGCTCCTGGCTGCGGGCCCTTGTCTCTCCGCCGACCGGGTCAAAAACGGCGTCGACTCCCTGCACTCCCACAATCTGTTTGGTTGCATCCACAAAATCCGAACGCAGCAGCAGTTCGTCATATCCAAGCGAGGCGGCCAGCTTGATCTTATCCGATGAGCCAACCGTTCCCAGCACGGTACCTGCACCAAACCGCCTTGCGATTTGCCCAAGAAAGCTGCCCAATCCGCCTGCAGCGGCATGAACCAGAATGGTGTCTCTTTCCTTCATCCGGTTCACATGCTTGACTGCCATATAGGCCGTTGTCAGGTTGACAATGGAGGCAGCAGCCTCAGGCATCTTCACATCACCTCCAAGCTCATCAAGCGGTACCGAAAGTTGCGGCGTAACTCTAGCCTGGGTGGCGTAGCCACCAAGCTCAAGCAGCTTCATGGAAGCGACCGGCTGGCCGATCCTAAATCCTTGAACGCCCTCTCCTATTGAACGGACATATCCAGACACCTCAAGTCCCGGGATCACCGGAAATGGAAACAACTCCGTAAACTCGCCTTTGCGGATCAATATATCCACGAGCCCGACGCCTGCATACGCCACATCTACAATCATTTCCCCGTATCTTGGCGCAAGATCCGGCATTTCCTTTACCTGCAGTACCTCGGCTCCGCCTGCCTTTTCAATAACAATTGATTTCATCTTGAGAACCTCCTCGATAGATTATCTATGCGGTTATCTTACCAAGGAGGGGCGGAGTCAGACAGGTTTGGGTTATACGGGTATAAAAGGTAACAGGCTACACCGCGGCTGTCACAAAAAAACCACCTGTAATCCATATGAAAACTTATGAATTTACAGGTGGCTTTTATTAATTAGTAAAGACACTCCCTATTTTTACGTTTTTATGAATATCTTCCGTTCCGGCATCCAATGCAGTCTTGTAATATAAGCATTTATGTTCGATGACTGCCATTGTTTTTTTTAGTTCTTCCATTTGAGCTTCTACAGTAGCTTTCCGTTCCATAAACATGTCATATCTTTGTTGCAATGAGCAGTCCCCCTCAGAACACCAATCAATGAAATTTTTAATTTCCTTGATCGGCATCCCGGTGGATTTTAGACATTCAATTACTTTTAAAGCATCGATGTCGGATTCTTTAAATAATCGTGTTCCGCTGGATGTCCGTTCTACAAAGGGCATAAGTCCCTCCCTATCGTAGTAACGCAAGGTATATGGTGTAAGATTCAATTCTTTTGCAATTTCGCTGATAGAATAAGTCTTCATCTTGCATCTCCTATTCTAAATATATTAGAGTTCGAGTTAACTTTATGGTATAAAGGGCACTTTATCACGTTATTTGCTGAATGTCAAAGCCACCTTTAAGGAAAGTAAAAATTGCCTCTTATAAATAATCACTTGACCTAGAGTTAACTATAAGGACTAAAATTGTTTTGCAAGAGAAGGGATAGAAATGAAACCTGATTGATTTCATTTACCTGATGCAAGCATCTTCTCTTGAAAAATTTAAATTATAGGAGGATTTATGAATGATAACTGCTAAAGCACGAGCTGTAGATGGTCCGGACAAACCGTTTCGAGCGGCAGAAATTAATAGACGTGATCTTGATTCCCATGATGTTCTGATTGAAATTAAATATGCCGGCATATGCCATTCGGATATCCATACTGCTCACGGCGAATGGGGACCTGTAAACTATCCACTTGTACCTGGACATGAAATTGCGGGAATTGTCTCGGATGTAGGAGCAGAGGTTACAAAATACAAGGTTGGTGACCGGGTAGGGGTCGGATGTATGGTTGATTCCTGTGGCGAATGTGAGAACTGCCGTAAAGGAGAAGAACAATACTGTCTTAAAGGAAATATCCCTACCTACGCTGGTGTTGACAAATACGGCGAACCTACACAAGGTGGATATTCTACCCATATTGTCGTAACCGAGAACTTTGTAGTCAGAATTCCGGATAACATTGAGCTTGACGCGGCTGCTCCATTACTTTGCGCAGGTATTACGACTTATTCACCGCTACACCACTGGAACGCTGGTCCAGGTAAAAAAGTAGCTGTTGTGGGTATGGGCGGTCTTGGTCACATGGCTGTCCAAATTGCTCATGCCATGGGTGCGGAGGTCACCGTTCTGTCACAAACACTGTCGAAAAAAGACGATGGGTTGCAATTGGGCGCAGACAACTACTATGCCACAAGCGATCCGGAAACTTTCGCGAAACTTGCCGGAACCTTTGACTTAATTATTAACACCGTAAGTGCAAAGATTGATATGGATGCGTATTTCTCACTGCTCACTCTTGATGGAACCTTGGTGAACGTCGGTGCCCCTGGGGAGCCGTTGTCATTAAATGTGATGTCACTCATCGGACATCGCCGTTCATTTGCAGGTTCAATGATAGGCGGCATCCGTGAGACACAGGAAATGCTGGATTTCTGTGCCAAACACAATATTATTCCTAAGATCGAAGTGATATCGGCCGACCAGATTGACGAAGCCTACCAACGTGTGTTAGCTTCAGATGTGAAGTATAGATTCGTGATTGACATTAGCACAATGTAATTTGTGTAAATGATAATTCTATAAGTGATTTCATGTTGAAGGTGTCTCAAAAGCAAAGCTTTGGGGACACCTTCATTTATTCTGTCTGCCTCTTCTTCTCCTTATAATCTTCGCTTACAATGGGTGCCATCATTCACCTCAACGATAAACGACAAGTATGTCGTTTTCAAGACACAAGGAAGATCTGAACTTTTCAATGTCGAAATATTTACAAAATTTGGTTCATGTGCTATGTTTATTTTGTAAGCGCTACCATGAGTTGATACATTATGTTATTGTTCCTCCTATTTCAGATGGAAAGGAAAGATGGCAATGAAACATTGGCTCAAAAAGGCAAGCGCAATGATGCTGGCATTTACTCTGCTGCTTGGATTGTTTGGATTGATGGCAGCGCCCGTTCATGCAGACACCGCACTTTTCACAATTGAAAGCGAAGATGCTCAGCTCACCTCCGATCTTCAAGTGGTGACTGAAATTTACGGACAACCCAAGCCCGGGTTCTCCGGGACCGGGTTTGTCTGGATGCAGAATTCTGGCACTATCACTTTTACTGTGACCGTCCCGGAAACCGGCATGTATGCGATCTCCACCCGATATATGCAGGAGCTCAGTCCAGACGGCAGGCTTCAATATTTATCAGTGAACGGTATTACCAAGGGTTCGTATATGCTGCCCTATACGACCGAGTGGTCGAATTACGACTTTGGTTTCCATAAGCTGAAGCAAGGAAACAACACCATTCAACTGAAGGCCGGTTGGGGGTTTGCTTATTTTGATACCTTCACTGTGGATTATGCCGATCTTGATCCCCTGGATGTGCAGCCTGTTCTTACCGATCCTCAAGCCACACCGGAAACGCAGACTTTGATGAATTATTTAACAGAGGTTTACGGCAACCATATTCTCTCCGGCCAGCAGGAGATCTACGGGGGCGGAAATAACGGCGATTATGAGTTGGAGTTTGATTGGATCTACAGTTTAACCGGAAAGTATCCTGCCATCCGCGGCTTCGATTTAATGAACTATAATCCGCTCTACGGTTGGGAGGACGGCACAACCGAGCGGATGATCGATTGGGTGAATAACCGCGGCGGGATCGCGACAGCTAGCTGGCATATCAATGTGCCCCGAGATTTCACCTCCTATCAGATCGGGGAGTTTGTGGATTGGAAGGAAGCCACCTACAAGCCGACGGAAACCAATTTTAATACAGCCAATGCGGTGGTTCCCGGTACTAAAGAATATCAATACGTAATGATGACCATTGAGGATTTGGCGGAACAGCTGCAGATTCTGCAAAACAACAATGTGCCGGTTATTTTCCGGCCCTATCATGAGGCGGAGGGCAACGGCGGTTTGAATGGGGAAGGCGCGTGGTTCTGGTGGGCTTCGGCAGGTGCGGAGGTGTACAAACAGCTGTGGGATCTGCTCTATACCGAACTTACAGAGACGTATGGCTTGCACAACTTGATCTGGACCTACAACAGCTACGTGTATAACACTTCTCCCGCATGGTATCCCGGCGACGATCAGGTGGATATTGTCGGCTATGATAAATACAATACGATCTACAACCGTCATGACGGTTTGTCCGGCGTACCCAATGAGGATGCCATTACCTCGATTTTCTATCAGCTTGTTGATTTAACCGACGGCACGAAAATGGTGGCCATGACGGAGAATGACACTGTCCCAAGCGTACAGAATTTGACGGAGGAAAAAGCGGGATGGCTCTACTTCTGCCCCTGGTATGGCGAGCATCTCATGAGTTCCGCCTTTAATTATCCGGCCACCCTGACAACGCTTTATCAAAGTGATTATGTAATCACGTTGGATGAGCTGCCCGATTTAAAGAATGACAATCCAACACCAAGCGCTGCGATTACGCCCGTGAATGCGACATATGATAAAGCGGAGAATCTAGGGCAGGATATTTCCGTAACCCTTACTTTGAACGGACACCAGCTTACTAACATAACGAATGGAAAAAATGATACTCTTACATCGGGCCAGGATTATACGGAGTCAAGCGCTGCTGTCGTTCTGAGCCAATCCTATCTTTCCACGCTACCGCTGGGCCAGAATGCGATAACCTTTCATTTCAGCGGAGGAAAAAACGCTGTTCTTACAGTAAATGTAGTGGACAGCAGTACTCCTCCTGTACCCGCAGGAGACTTGACCATCCAAGCATTCAACGGCAACACGAGTGCCTCCACCAACGGAATTTCGCCCAAATTCAGAGTAGTCAACACCGGTGATTCCGCGATTCAGTTAAGTGACGTAAAACTCCAGTATTACTATACGATTGACGGGGAAAACTCACAGAGTTTCTGGTGCGACTGGGCCAGCATCGGGAGTGCGAATGTAACCGGCAAATTCGTTAAACTGGCAACTCCGGTTGCCGGAGCAGATTATGTTCTGGAAATGGGCTTTACGAGTTCGGCCGGAACGCTGAACCCCGGCGAGAGCGCAGAAATTCAAGCACGGTTTTCCAAAACCAACTGGTCCAATTACAACCAGGCTGACGATTACTCGTTTAAGGCTTCCAGCAGTCAGTTCGCAAACAATGAACAGGTTACCGGGTATATGAACGGTCAGCTTGTATGGGGAATTGAGCCGTAAGCAAGACAAAAGGGTTGGGTCGGGGTTATGCCCTGCTCCAACCCTTTTGTTTTCCTATCGCTGAAAAGGCTAAACGGTTTTATTCTCCTCTTCTATAGCGATAACTTCCCTTGCTGCTTCTATGAAAGATAATATGATTGGTGAAAGCCACTTGTCTTTATGCCATGACATCTGTGTATACACGTGCAAGTCCGGAATTTTCCATGGAAGAGCAACAAGTTCGCCCCGCTCAACTTCGGCTTCAGCTACGATTTCAGGAAGAAAGGCAATACCGATTCCCGAAATTGCACATTGTTTAATGGCTTCAGCACTTTGAAACTCTAGATACGTAATACTATCTATACCCTCTTTCTCAAATGACCGGTCGAACATGGTTCGGTAGGGACAACCCTTTTCATTCGTCAGGAACACTTCTCCGTGAAAATCCTCCAGCTGTAGCACAGTTCGTTTTGCGAGCGGGTGGTCCGGAGCAGCGAAAAGACGGAAAGTTTCTTCCACCAACGGTTCCACTGCAAGTCCGCCCGAACGAATGGGTTCATCCAACATAAAGACGACATCCGCGGTTCCCTCAAATAGGGTTTGCTTGAGCTCTTGATTTGGAACGGAGCGGAAGATCAGACGAACTCCCGGATAGCGCGAACGAAATACGCGAAAGACTATTGGAAGCCGATAGGCGCAAATCACCTCATTGGCACTGATCGTTAGGGTGCCGCTTAGAACCTCATTGTCATGAACGGCGCTGCGAGCTTCGTCCAATTTGTCCAGAACGCTTTGAATATGAGTTAAAAAGCTTTTACCCGCCGTTGTGAGAACGAGCTGCTTGCCCAAGCGGTCAAAGAGACGAACACCAAGCTCATCCTCCAATGCTTTTATTTGCATCGTGACGTTGGAGGGGACATAGCCCAGCACTTCCGCAGCACGGCTGAAATTTAACGTTGAGGCAACCATACGGAACGTATTGAGTTGACGCAATTCCATCATACGATCCCCCTTTTACTTTCAATATTATTGAATACTGCTTTGAATTCTATTCACTTTTATTGAGAGTACCACAGGCCTATACTAGGTACAAGAAATACATGTTTAATTGTGTGGTTTCATTTTGAAGGGAGCGACAATACGATGGATTATGAGATTTTCGATTTGGGTGACGTAACCTTACAATCAGGAGTGACGTTACCGGGTGCTTTTCTTGCTTATAAGACTTATGGAAAATTGAATGAACAGAAAGATAATGTCATCGTCTATCCAACTGCTTTTGGCGACACGCATGTTCAGAATGAATGGTTGATTGGAAATGGCATGGCACTGGATCCGCAGAAATATTTCATAATCGTTCCCAATCTGCTGGGCAACGGGTTATCTTCGTCTCCTACGAACACGCCTCCCCCATTCGACCGGGCTAATTTCCCGCAGGTAACCATCTATGACAACGTTCAATTTCAGCATCGGCTGGTGACCGAAAAATTCGGCATTCACAAGATCGCTCTCGTAGTAGGATGGTCAATGGGAGGTATTCAATCCTTCCAATGGGGGGCAAGTTATCCGGATATGGTGGAACGAATTGCGCCTTTCGCCGGAGTTGCCAAGCCTTGGCCCCAAACGTATCTGGTCCTGGACGGAATGAAAGCTGCGCTCATGGCTGCAGTCCGCTTCGATTCAAGTAAACTAAACCAGTTGACTTCTGCTGACATGCGCGCCGTTGGCCGTGTCTATGCGGGATGGGGTTTATCGGATGCATTTTATAGAGATGAACTCTATCGTGAACTGGGATTTGACTCATTGGCAGGTTTTGTGGCGGGTGTCTGGGAAGATAGCTTTATGAAGATGGATCCGCACAATGTCCTGGCTATGTTATGGACAGGCCAAAATGCCGATATTAGTGCAAACCCAACCTATAACGGAGATTTTGATAAGGCGCTCAAAAGCATTAAAGCGCTTGCCTGCGTCATGCCAGGGAGCACGGATCTCTTCTGCAAGGCGGACGATAACGAATACGAGACTAAGCTTATACCTAATGCTGTTTTTAGTCCTATCGAGTCGATCTGGGGCCATTTTGCCGGTCGTGGAATCAACAATGCCGATAATCAATTTATTGATGACAACCTAAAACGATTGTTGGCGCTTAGTACAAACGGATAGATCATCATTAGTATTGGAGTGAGGTCGCCAGCGCTTACTGGTCGACCTCCTTTTGGTGTGGGCGTGTATTCATAGCTTGTATATTAATTTTCAATTTACCATGATGATGTGTAAGTTTTAGGGTTATCCTGTACAACTTCCTTTGTATTCTCGCTGTCCAATTTCCAGTATTTATTATACACTGCATCCACTAACCACTTAGAATTGTTTGTATCATATACGAGAGTAACATTATAAACATGATTCTCTTCCTTTAGTTCGGGTTTCTCCCCTTTTCTAAAGGTAGAATCTTCATTAAATTTATTACTAACATCAAGTCTTAAAGTCCATTGATTGTTTATATTAGACAAATAAAACGACGATAAATCAAATGTAGTCCCAATATATTTTCCAGAATATCTGTTCCCCCAAAACTTGTCCGAATCAATACCACCTTTAACTTGATTTTTATAATTATCAGTGGCAATTGTCAGCTTTTCAATATTACCGGTTGTGTAGGCCTCCATGTATTCATTAAAATTTTTTGTTACTTGCTCCATAATTGCCTGTTGAAATTTTTCTTCATTTGTAGGATTGATTACAACACGTGAGCTATCGATAGGGACATCAGCTGTTTTAACTTTCCCCCATGGAAAATCCCCTTCAAAAGAAGCAGTCAGAGATCCATTTGTTAATAGTGGGCCATAAGTTTCCTCCTGAAGAGGATTAATACCAACTGATTTCCCATTGATTAATAAATCCCCTTTAACACCTTCAATTGCATAATCGGATCTAATAGCAATATCAAATTTGACATTCTCGCCATCAAGATCGAGAGTAACCGCCTCTGTATCTTGAATGAGAGCGACCTCTTCTTTTCTGCTTAGCTCAACAAAATCGTTCTTGAGTTTTGCCTCTATCTCATATTGTCCAGGCAAAAAAGGCCCTACGGTTTGTTCTGAGTTTGCTTTAGCAATCGTTGCAATTTCTTCTCCATTAGCATACAGTTGTACATTTGGATAATTGGTTTCCACTGTAAGGAAAGCAGGTTGAACTTCTAATTTGTATCTATCAAAAAACAGAAATTTCCCGTCTTTATACAAATTGACCATTTCATTTTGAGTGTACCAATCTATTTCCCCAGAATTAGCCTGGATTTTTAGATTTTCTACAACTCGTTCTTCGACATTAGGATGTTGATTTAAATATGTAAGAAAGCCTTGAACACCTTTATCATTAATGATTAATCGGTCGTCGGAAGAAGACAGCAGATTCTTCAAAGCTTCGGGCTTATCCTCCCTTACTGCAACCTCAAAGCGGTTTATCAACCTATCCTTTGACATCAGGTTGCTTCCAACCTTAAAGGAGACGGATAAGATTACGATTAGCCCTAGGACCAAAATCAGGAGTAATCTATTTTTTTGAATCAGATTTTTAATGCCTTTTTTAGGTTCTGTTCGATCTTTCGCACTCTCAATGACTTGTTCTTTTTTTGTTAATTCATTATGCTCAGTCATTTGTGCGTGGGACTCAACCCTATGTCCGCAGCTTGGGCAAAATTTTGCCTGTTGGTTTAAAATCTCTTTCCCACAGTTATTACAATTCTTCATATATATCCCCTTTTTTAGCGCAGTTGTGACTATATATATTTTAAGAAACGACTTCTTAAATCAAATTGAGTCGTAACCTTATTTTTCATGGGAGTTATATTTAAGATATTCTCGTGACAAAAGTACACCTCCTCTCCTTAATAATCCATTTATACTAATCCATTTTTACTATATTAGAATGTAATCCTTTTCTTAACTCTACTCTCCCTTTCTTCTTCGGATATAGGCAATCAACCAAGAGATACTGCCGAGAAAATATAAAGGAAACACAACTAATATGGTGATAAGTGTGAAATAAATACCCTCTAACCTTAATCCCGGACCGGTGCTGGGGGGATCTAACACAAGTCCTGTCAAATAAATGGCTAACCCTATCATAAAAGCGACGCTCTGCTCACGGTAAGAGTTTATCCATGCGGTGACTGTTATTGCAATCAAAATAAATAATAAAATAGTCGGTATTGCCATTATCTATCCTCCCTATTATTCGCCCTGGACTTCTATTCTCAACTCCCTATTAGCGTCTTTATCCGTACCGTTTTGTAAAATTAGAAACACTAACATCGCTATAGGAAACACAATACGATCTACAAATATCGTCAAGTATTGAATTGTATCGGTATATAGCGTAATCATTCCCTTCCATACAAATAAGTGAAGCATAGCCGCATATAGGATAACCATTGTCGCCTTAAGCTTGTTAGATTCCATCATCACGGCCACTAATGTAATGATAATAAACCCTAACCAGCCTTGAACATAATCTCCCACACCCCAAATAATTGCGCAAACAAACAGCAATGTCCCTGGTAAAGGATGTAGCTTAATCCTATACATGAGCAAAGAGCAAGTTTTCCGACCAACTTTGCTCCATAGATTTATGCGGGTTATGTATTGTAGCAGCAAACTAATTAGCGCAAAGGGAAGTACCGATCCAAGCAACCAATCGAACGATTTCGAAGGATCAAAACGGTGAGCTGCAAAAAGACCGATAGATAAAAAAAGGTGAAAGGTGATCCAATATGGCCAAAATGATTTTTTGGACCATATTTGCCAGAACATAAACAAAATGATGATAGAGTTGGCGATTGCTGAACCCATCGTATATAAAGCCAACGAGACAAGAATAGCCACCCAAATGGATAGGGGATGCATCCAACTAAACAGACGTTCCAGCATTGTATCAGACTTTTTGTTCCCCTCGACCAGATTTATGTCATCAATAGCTGCTGTTTCCAAGCCAGTAGCCCTCCTTAATGTCCGCCACCATACTGCTGAGTTTTTCCCAAGGCCATTCCAAATACATTAACCCGTAAGATGCATATTCCGCCACTGCCTCATTTGAACGGTCATCTGTCATTCGAAGTAGCAAAGTATTAGCCTGGCTAAGATTCCCTACATCGTATTGTAGTGTATAAACATAGTCTTCCTCTTCAGTGACGGTACTGTATGCTTCAATTAGATCATCAGGTGACAATGAATACATTAACTTTCCACCTGTTTGATCGGCAATCTGCTGTAATGTATTCATATCTGTTAGGCCAAGAGCAACAATATATAAGGCTAAGTTATTTGCTTTCGCAGCCTGAACGGCTTCTTCCATAGTCGCTTCGCTGCTGCCAGACTCGTTCCCGTCTGTCATCAGAATCATTGATTTTCTACCCGCTTCATACGAAAGCAGGCGTGCCCCCGCAACAATCGAATCATACAAAGATGTCCCACCACTAATATTTGTATACACTCTTTTACTCGCCTCTTGGTAATCCAGCGTTAGAGTCTGAAGAACGGTGATCATATCTGTGAAGCCGATAATACCCACTTTTGCCTCTGTCTTATTCTGAAGACTGGAAATGTACCTCTCTGCATAGACTTTTGAGATGGCCTTTGGATATCCGTCCATACTACTCGAGTAGTCTAAGTTCATGAGAATACTACCAGAGGTCATAAGTGTCTTTTTATTCTTAGTTATGAATGGATTCACGAGTGGCTTTCCGTTTAATTTAGCTACAAAGTCAGTGGAATCAAGCGTAGCTACTGAATTCCCCGTAGATCTATCTATCACCCGGAACGTATGGATGATTCTACCATCCTTCATCTCACTATCAAGCATTTGGATGTAATAAGGATATTCAGGCACTGGTTGCTCTTCTAATGCAGGCTCATAACTGACTGTAACCTCAGTGTCTGCAAAAACTAAAACATCCTTTACTTCGTCGGAAGGTTTATACTCAAATTCTCCCTCCCATTGATTATTTTCAATCCACTTCATGGGGACAGGAACCATTCGTTCCCATGTCTGATATTGATCCCGCTCCATAATTCTTACATTCGCACGAGTGCGTGAGCTAACCTTAAGTTTCACGGGTTTACCATAGTAACTAATGTCCTCGCGAACGATAATCTTATTACCTGACTTTGAGATAGTCTGGTTAGGATTCAGCAACATGACTAGTTCATTATCATCTTTACCGGTAAGCGGATTCTCAACTTGTTTCTTAATAATTTCTGTTTCTTTCATCTGGTCGGAGTGGTAGATATATGGACCTAGTTGTTCTTCAACTTCCTTGTCATCCGCCATTTCAAGATCAGGGAGAATCCGTAGATTCCGGTCCATATTTTTTTCAACTTCTAAATCAGGCCATATCTCAAGCTTAACGCTGCTTAATGGGACTACCGCATCGTTCTCTTCAGCATCCCATAGGCTAATATTTTTTATGAATCTATCTACAGGATAACGCCCTATTAAATGGTAAGGATCATCAACGGTAGCTACTGTTATATACTGCGGAAGATATCCATTATTCCTTAGTGTAGAATTTCGATACAATGACTCGTCAAGCCATAAACGGTGAAGAAACAAATTAGAAATAACACTCTCCTTCACCTCTTTGCCATCCTCATCAATATGATTAAGCAGATAGAAGCGTTCCGACATTAAACGATCCTGTACAACATTCTTCGCTGACAGCTGCTGACCGTCCAAACAAAAGCCCCAACATCGTGCCTTTAGTTCTGAAACAATCGTACCCTCGTCGATAAGATTCCGATCCACTAGCTTCACTGAATCTGACTCATCGTCTTTAAAAACGGGTTTCAATGAGTATTGCCCCCTGCTTCTTTCCTCACGCTCTAAAACACGTCCAAGCATCAATTTGGCGTACTCCTCAAATGCACCACTATATCGGTAATCCAGGCTCCCTTCAAGTACATCTGTCCCCAACTTTGATAGGTTAAGACCCGCTTCCGTTAATTGGCGACCTTTGATAGTCTGTATAACCTCTGTATGGTTTTTATTCAACCATTCTTCATAGGGTTGCGAGGGAATTTGACCACCATTCCAAGATTCCATCATTTTATTGGAGTAATCTTGGTAGTAACCACGGTATTTTTGAATTTCCTTATTATCAAGTCCATCCTGAAAGTAATCTTCTGGATCATCAAACATGGTCTGAATTCGATTCATGAAGGCGGCTTGAGATCCGTGATTTGGTGTTCCCATGAAAATAACTCTGCGAACACGCTTCTGAATCTCTGGGTGCTGTGTAAAATAATATCGGGTTAGCAAGCCTCCCATGCTGTGAACAATGATATCGAATTGGGCATCCCTTGGTAGCTTGTTAATCGCATCAGTCATTCGTTGTTGAATTGTATCTGATGTGATGTCGTTCCGGTTATACTCACCGTAATCAACAGCGACCACCGGGGATCCTTGAATATTCAAGTAACTATATATTTCAGCAGCTTCCCAAGAAGACGCCTCATCGTTATAACCGTGAACAAATAATACAGGAATATATTCTGTCGTTTTATACGGATCAAACACTTCAGCGGCTCCGGATTTCGTAGGGCTGACTGGCAGCAGAAGCGCTATTATAAGGACCATAATGATGAAACGCTTCATACTACAGCCCCCCATCCATGTCGCTGATAACGTACTTCATATTAATGGCGTCCCACATACCATAGTTGGTTACAACCACCTTGGAACGAACGGTTTTTCCATTGAAAACCTTGCTCTTGTTGAAAACAGCTTTCTCATCTACCTTTAATTCCTTGATCTGTCCATCGAACTCAAGTCGGATGGCCCCACTGTCATTAAGCAACTCAATTTGCATGGGGGTATTTGAGTACAGTCTTCCCTCTTCCATAACCAAGTCTTCCGGCTTTGGCTTCTCTGACACTGTGTCACTCGAGATAGGAGCAAACGGGATATCTATCTCGTTTTGATCTCTGTATACAGCTTCCTTAAGAAGTACTTCCAGACTATTTGCATCATGAATAACAATCATATTATCGTTTTCCGAAGGAATATAATCTTGGTCATAAAAGTAGATTGCCTTGGTTTCAGGATTCAGTGATGCATGCCGCCGGTCAAGGTCAAGTCCCCACATATCTAAGTATGCGTCGCTGTTCAATTCTCCAACATGAACGACAGCAAACTTGGTACCATATGAAAGGCGACTTTCTATCTTTTTATCATTACTGTTCCACCAATCATTGTAGGCTTGCTCGAGTTGATCCCTTGTAACGTCAGTATTCTCTTCAGCTTTAACAGGTCTACTCCGATGGTCCTCAATGTAAAAAAACACAAAAGCTCCAGCTAAGAGCAATATGAACGCAATCAATGTAGTTACTTTGAATTTCAATCGAATCTCTCCCTATCCTTTCCATGCATAAATACAAGTAAGAAAAATGACTACCATACTAAGGGCTATGTAGAGAAATGTCGGCACTGAAGCAAATCGGATGATTCTTTCGTTTATGCCATTATTACTCTCTAAGGACACAGCTGAAGTATCAGGGATCAGTGTTGTATCTCTCTCAGTAGTTATAGCTGTTTCTGTTCCTTGTGGTTCGACGTCCACGTCGGATTTATGTCCATCTTCCACTGTTAGTTGTACTTCGTCTACCGACTGTCCTACCTGCTCTGCCTTTGTCTGCTCAGTAGGTGGTAACAGAGTTGATGATTCGGATTCATATACCAGGTGCTCTACCTGTATGGACGGTTCACCTGTCTCATCTAAATTAGTTCTAAGATCCATATCTTCGGTAAGTAACATCCCGCAGTTCCCGCAGAATTTATTATTCTCCTTTACCTGCGCCGAACATCTTGGACACTTCATTGTATCCCCCCTATTTCATACACTGACCAAGTATTACTATGTAAAAAAATAAAAACATACAAAACCCCCAACCACCAAAGAGGGGGTTGGAGGCTTGTTTTATTCCGCCTTTGCACCGCAAGAGGTGCAAAAACGTGAATCATCTTCAATTGGTGACTGACAACTGTGACAAA
Source organism: Paenibacillus jiangxiensis (assembly GCF_046098255.1). Lineage (NCBI taxonomy): Bacteria > Bacillati > Bacillota > Bacilli > Caryophanales > Paenibacillaceae > Paenibacillus > Paenibacillus jiangxiensis. Next base: position 17,010 of record NZ_JBJURI010000015.1, on the reverse strand, counting down.
GTTTAACCGCCGAAGATGGTTGATCAATCGTTTCTGATTGAGCCTCTGTTACCTCTGCTTTAGTTGGTTCATCATATACCTGGGGAGATTCATCATGCTGTAACGTCTGGCCGCAGCTATTACAGAACTTGGAGTCATATCCGACAACTGCTCCACATGTACATGTCTTCTCGCCCTTTAACTTAAGCAATTGCTGTTCTAAATGCTCGATCTCTTCATCGATAAGAAGCACGGCTTTTGAAAGTTCATCAATTTGACTTACCTTTTCACTCAATTCACCGGCACAATAAGCACGGTGTACTATTTCGCCTAACTCTGTAAACTTTGTGGTCTTCTCCTTTCGCTTCGCTGAAATCTGAGCACTCAATCGAGTTGTCTCCACTGTTTGCTGAGCTTTGTCTTTCACTTGGTTCAAACTGCTTTTCATTTTGTTTAGAAAACTCACTAGTTTCCCTCCAGTTCATATGATAATGGAATCTAGGATGACTACCTTGCCGAATACGGAGAAACCGTGTATTTAAACAGGATATAACCAAGGAAGACATACACGGCTGCCGAAATGAGTGTAGATAGCGATATCCCTGTAAAAGGAAATAGAATGATGAAGGCATTAAACCATAGCCCATAGGGTACATACTTGACATTACCGGATACTAGAGATGACCATACACCAATTAGAAAAGCGTAAGATGCAATGGTTACTAAAGGAATGGTATAGAAAATAGTCGTCAGTACGTTAAGGCTTTGATATGGCAGAATGGCAAAAAGCAGTTCTTCTAGAAAAACTATGCCCAGCCCCCCGAAGAGCAGCTGTAACTCGACTTTCTGAAAGAGTCGATACCATTTCAATGATTCAAACCAATTCCGTATCTCCCTTAAAATGATGGAAAATTGTTGCACTTTTCAAACCCCCAGTTTAGATATAAATGGAAAGCCTTCGCTTCTGCATTATTTCATTATTTCGACATATAGGGTCTTTTTTCCTGCACCATTAGACATGTTTTCTTCACTTAACACTCCTTTGAAAAAGGGGAGGTATCCTTTGGAAGCAAAAGAAGGACCTAAAGACCTATTAATACCTATGCTTATTCTTGATTATAGACTTAAGGCCAGGGGAGCAGGTTGTCTGGGAATCGCTGCAAGGTATGCTGCTGCAAAAATAAGGAGATGCTTTCGATCGTATGAGAATGCCAGATGCTATTCGGGTCCATCGGAGTCAAACGATAAGAGAATGCTTGAAGCGGAGACGGCTCGATTGGCTCGATTGATCCAAAACAACGCGCTGCATGATGGGATCTTTGACCAGCCCATTCAGGCTTGCACCTTGGTCGCTTTTCATCAACAGGCACGGGCTTGAAAACGTTCTATACGCCATAATCGCGGATCTTGAACAGGATTCAACACTTCAACAACTAAATGGATAGTGAACAAAAAGACGACACCGTGCAAGAACACCGGTGTCGTCTTAAGTATAGCTGCCTGTTAGCTTAGGGATAGTGGCTATATTTAACGCCATCTACTGTTTTTTATCACTTAAAGTTTGGTATATTCTTCATCTGACACTGGCTCCAGCCATTCCGGCGTACCTGCAGTGATTGCAATATGTTCAAACCAGCTGTCTTTTGTTGCACCATGCCAGTGTTTTACACCATCATGGGTAACAATAACATCACCGGCTTTCAAGAATTGGGCAGGTTGTCCCTCTTCCTGGTACCACCCTTCACCGCCAGTTACTAATAAAATTTGATACCCATTTCGATGGATGTGCCAGTTATTCCGACAACCCGGTTCAAAGGTCACATTCCCGACTCCAACATTAACTTTAGGATCGGCAACCAACGTTTTTAGGTAACTTTGTCCCACAAAATAATTTGCAAATGCTTCATTCTTCTCTCCCACGGGGAAAATCACGCCATTTTGCACTTCTTCATGTTTTGCCATTGTAAAAAAACCCCCATTCATTACCGATTTACTTTAATTTCCCGCCAAATACCGGGAAGAAACTATGCTCACCATAATTCTGGATGTGCTCTACATTCTTCAAAGTTTCCATATCTGCATCACTGATAACAAAATCAAGCTCTGCATTGATTCTCATGTGATCTGGATTTGCCGTCTTTGGGATTACGACAAGACCCAACTGGATATCGTAACGCAGGCAAAGCTGAGCAACAGATACTCCATACTTATCGGCTATTGCCTTAACCTCTGTATTACCAAGGATCGCACCGTGTGCAATTGGTGAATATGCCTCTACAAGGATGTCATTCTTCTGGCAGAATTCAATTAACTCCAAAGGAGTATTGCTCACATGTGCCAATATCTGATTTACCATAGGTTTGATCCCACAGCTTGCAAAAATATTCTCTACATCATCCTGAAGGAAGTTAGAAAGACCGATTGCCTTTACTTTGCCTGTCTTATAAGCATCCTCCATTGCCTTCCATACTTCTTTGTTTTCCTCGAAATACCGGTTCTCCTCACGGAACTCCTTCCAGGGTTGTGGGCTGTGGATAATCAGAAGGTCAATGTAATCCAGTCCCATTTTTGCTAAAGACCCATCAATGGACTGCTTAACTGCATCATAGTTCTTTGCTTCTGCTGCAACCTTTGTCGTAATGAAAAGTTCTTCTCTTGCGACACCGCAGGAACGGATTCCTTCACCTACACCAGCTTCATTCATATAAGCCTGAGCAGTATCAATATGGCGATATCCAAGTGCTACCGCATCACGCACTGCCTGTGCCGCCTGTTCATCGTCAAGCAGCCAGGTACCAAGGCCTAATTTGGGAATTTCAATATTATTTGATAATTTGTAAGTTTCGTTAAACATACCTTAGGTCTCCTTTGCATGGATATATTTTGGGGAATTCCTTTTCCTAAATCCTTGGTTTTCCCATTGCCCATTCACAATTTCTTTAAATGAAACAGAGATGCTTGCTCTCCAGCGTTTAACTTAAATTTCAGGAATAATTTCATTAATACATGCCAATGCATTCAGTGTTCTCGGAAAGCCTATATATGGGAGGCTGTGGGTAATGGCCGTAATCAATGTTTCCTTGTCATTGCCAACATTTACGTTGCCCTGCACATGTGCCTTCACTTGACCTTCAGCACCACCCAGTGCACATATGATGCAAAGTGTCAACAACTCCCGTGTTTTCAAATCAAGCCCGCCGCGGGTATAGAAGTCCCCAAAACAGAAAGAAGAAAGATAATCCTGTATGTGTTTTTGGTTGGCCGGAGCACTTTCGCGCATTCTGGGAATGACATCGCCAAAAATCTTTGTTTGCACAGCAAGTCCATTGTCGAAACGGGTATCTTCTTCAACCTGCGTTTGGCTTTCAAGCGGCAGTACAATATTCCTCGCTTTGAAAACCTCGTTCACTTCATTACTCGCGTTCAGCGTTTTGGGAAATCCCAGGTACGGCGCACACTGGTAAATCGCCTCTTTGATTTCCACCGGTGTGAGCCCAACGTTCAGCGCGGCGTGAACGTGAGCCTTTAGCTGAGGCAATGTTTGGTTCGCTGTAAGCACAACCAGAGTGATAAGCTCCCGTTGTTTAATATCCAGGTGACCTTGATAAAAAACTTCCCCAAATATAAAGCGACTCAGGATGTCCTGTAAATCCGGATCTGTAGCATACGCGGCAGGGACTCCATCACCAAATAGTTGTTTATATTTTTCTTGGCTCTTTTCAATTCGATTCATAAATAGCCCTCCTGCTTCTTTGGCGACTGAATGAGACTTACATTTATTGAACAAAAAACTATTTATCAACACACGTCTATATTTTAAAGAAAAATGAAATGATTGCAATCGTCAATAATAGACGATTTGTTAATTAATGAACAAATCGTTATAAGGTGTTGATTGATGTATCAAAAATCGGGATCGTCAGGCTTTCATCCGATTTTACGTTCTACTAGGAACTGGTTTCGCTCGGCGTCATTCGACCATTTATCCATGAATGTATCCTCCTCTAAACTCGTCATAGTTATCCAATGCTTTCGACATATTAAACATTGATTGTTTAATCAACTCTCGTTTATAATTCTTAATCAAGAACAGGACACTTTCAATCGGCAATTTTATGTGATGTGCTGATTACTCAACAAATAATAATTATTTGTTGATCATCCAAGAAAGGTGAGCTTATAAAATGGCTAAAGTGGATAGAAGGACACTTAAATCACAAGAAGCAATAAAGAAAGCAGTTCTTGAACTGATGGCTGAAAAAGACTTCGATGACATTACAATTCGTGATATTTCTGATCGAGCAGATGTTAATCGAGTAACGATCTATCTCCATTACACAGATAAATTCGACTTACTTGCTAAGATTATCGAAGAGCATATAAGTAATCTCCGAGAGTTATGTCAATCTGCGTCTGAAATGACTTTTAAAGAAGGAAACTATGTATGGTTTGAATACTTTGCCAACAATCATATATTCTTTTCAACAATGCTAAACACGAAAAGTGCAGCTTATTTTCGTAGTCGGTTCCTTGATCTAGTAGTTGAAGAGTACAAGGTTGAAGTGGATGTAACTAAAGGAAAAAATCAGGGGTTAAGTGAAGATGTTATTCTTCAATTTTTTGGGGCAGCGGTCGTGGGGGCTGTGGAATGGTGGTTCAGGAATGATATGCCTTTACCACCGCGTGTGATAGCAGAACAAACAGGAGTATTGTTAGATAGGAATTTGTAGTCGCCTATCCCCCTTCCACAACAAAAATGGGCCGTCCTCACCTCGTAGGACGGCCCATGATGTTTATAGAACAAAACTTATTTGTAGTTTTTCAGCTCAGAACAACACTTTATTGTAATGAGTCATTAAGGAAAACGTTAATTACCAAAAAAGGGTAGCCCTTTGAAATCTCTTCACTAGGGCTACCCTCTTAATGCTAATAAAATCGGGTGTGGCGGTTCCACACATTTATAAAATAATTACTCCACCGTCACGCTCTTCGCCAGATTACGTGGCTTATCGACATCATGACCCAGTGCGAGAGAAGCGTAGTATGCCAGCAGTTGAAGCGTTACGACCGAAAGCGCAGCCGTCAGAATCGGCAGAGTTTTCGGAATCGCAATCACATGGTCTACGGATTTCAGCAACTCGGCAGCGTGCTCTTCATAGGAGATTGCGAGCACCTCGGCGCCGCGTGCTTTTACTTCCTTGATGTTGCTCAACGTTTTCTCCATCACGGCTTCCTGGGTGAGCAGGGAGATGACTGGAATGCCATCTTCAATCAGCGCCAGCGTGCCGTGCTTCAGCTCGCCCGCAGCATAAGCCTCGGAATGAATGTAGGAGATCTCCTTCAGCTTCAGAGAGCCCTCCTGCACTACAGCGTAGTCTTGACCGCGGCCAATGAAGAACAGATGCTTGTGCTTCGCAATATGCTCGGCATAAGATTTGATCGTATCCGCATTGCCCAGCATCGCTTCTACTTGCTCAGGCAGTGCTTCCATTGCCGCCAGTACATGAGCGATTTCTTCCTTGTTCATTGTTCCACGCACTTGTGCAAGGTACAGACCGAACAGATAAAAAGCAATCAGCTGAGAAGTGTACGCTTTAGTCGAAGCTACGGCAATCTCAGGACCGGCCAGCGTGACGAGCACATCATCCGCATCGCGTGCGATGGAGCTGCCAACCACATTGGTGATGGCGAGCACATGCGCGCCGTTCGCTTGCGCTTCACGCAGCGCGGCTAACGTATCGGCTGTTTCCCCGGATTGGCTGACTACGATCACGAGCGTCTCCGGAGTGATGATTGGCGAACGGTAACGGTATTCGGAAGCCACATCATTCTCAACCGGAATGCGGGCAAACTGCTCGATTACTGTGCGGCCAATCAGACCGGCATTATATGCCGTACCGCAGGCAACGATCTGGACGTTGCGGATATTTTTAATTTGCTCGTTAGACAGCTTGAGCTCCGGCAGAACGACCTGATGATTGTCATGATCGATACGTCCAAGCATCGTGTCCCGGTAAGCTCGTGGTTGCTCATGAATTTCCTTCAGCATGAAATGCTCATAACCGCCTTTTTCAGCAGTCACGGCATCCCAATCGACATGGATCATTTCCCGAGCAATAAAGTTCCCTTCAATCGTCAACAGTTCGACAGCGTCCTTCGTCAGTACAGCCATCTCACCGTCTTCGAGAATGTATACATTACGTGTATATTTTAAAATAGCGGGAATATCAGAACCAATGAAATTTTCGCCTTCCCCTACACCGATGACCAGCGGGCTTGCCTGACGAACAGCAACCAGTCTGTCTGGCTCATATTCAGTCAATACCCCCAGCGCAAACGCTCCCCGGATATGGGTAATGGCTTTCTGCACCGCTTTGACGATATCCCCCTGGTACTCACGTGCGATCAGGTGGGACACGATTTCCGTATCCGTTTCGGACAGGAACGTGTGCCCTTCCTTCATCAGCTCCTCCTTCAGCTCCAGGTAATTCTCAATAATGCCGTTATGAACGACCGAGAACTTCCGGCTTTCATCCATATGCGGATGAGAGTTTACGTCAGAAGGCTTACCGTGTGTAGCCCAGCGCGTATGTCCGATGCCGGCGCTGCCGATCAGTGGAGTACCTTCCAGCTTCGCTTCCAGGTTGGCGAGGCGGCCTTTGGACTTGGCAACTTTAAGACCGTCGTTCGTAAATACGGCGATTCCCGCCGAATCGTACCCCCGGTATTCCAGCTTGCTCAAGCCATCCAGCAAAATTTCCTGTGTATTCTTATCCCCAATATACCCTACAATACCACACATGTTCGATTTCCTCCGATCATCATTTCAGAGCGAACGGCATCAAGAAACAGAGCATGCGGAATATGCGGGAAAGAGTTCATTATGAAGTTGTCAAAGATAACCGAATCGACAATTAAAAATCTTCACGAATGTCACGCATTCCCGTACCGCACAGCTGTTGATGGCCGCACATTCATGAAATGAATTCATAATTTTATAGTTAGTGGCATCTACCGGGTCGTTGTAAAAATGGTCGCCCATTCCTTTTCCGAAAACCGGTTTACGGTTGGATGCATCACCGGGAGGTCCCCGCCGAACATTTCGAACACCTCCACCTCGTCAGCTTGATATGCCGTGAACCTCAGTTCCCCCGCGCATGTATGCAAGCTCTGGCGCTTAGTGGTTGTAAACCTCACTGCCCTCGCCTTCTATTCTTGAATCAAAATACTTAGTACATTATATGCGTGTCTATGTCGATTTGGCAATGGTTTTTGTACCATGCCTGTACCAATTTTTCTTTCATATAATTTCCCGTGCCCGATACCGTCCGAACCCAAAGGAGGTTCTGCAGCGCTCCGGGCACAGGTTTGCTTGCACCTTTACACGAGCTCTTTTTTCACAACTTCGACAATTTCTTCAACATAATGCTCAAGCTCCGCCTTGTCAGGACCCTCCGCCATTACCCGGATCAACGATTCCGTGCCGGAAGGGCGAACAAGCACGCGTCCGTTGTCGCCGAGCTTCTGCTCGACCTTCTGAATGGCTTCAGCGATGGCCGCATTGCCGGGGTAATTGGTTTTATCCTGTACACGGACGTTCACCAGCACCTGAGGATACTGCTTCATCAAGGATTTCAGTTCACTGAACTTCTTGCCGGACGCCACAAGGGTATCGACCAACTGAATGGCGGTCAGCATACCGTCGCCAGTCGTATTATAATCCAGGAAAATGACGTGACCTGACTGCTCCCCGCCCAGATTGTAGCCGCCGCGGCGCATTTCTTCCATGACGTAACGGTCGCCAACAGCCGTTTTCGCCGTTTTCAGGGAAAGCTTCTCAGCCGCTTTATAGAAACCGATATTGCTCATAACCGTAGACACGATCGTGCTGTCCTTCAACTTGCCGGCACGGTTCATGGCATCCCCGCAAATGCAGAGAATGAAATCCCCGTCTACCTCTTCCCCGTTTTCATCAATGGCGATCAGACGGTCCGCATCCCCGTCAAAAGCAAGCCCGATATCCGCTTTCAGGCGAAGAACCTCTTCCTTAAGCTTCTCCGGATGTGTAGACCCGCAATGATCGTTAATATTCAAGCCGTTTGGCTCCGCTCCGATTGCGATCACTTCCGCCCCCAGCTCAGCGAAAAGCTTGGGAGCCAGTTCGTAAGCTGCACCATTGGCACAATCCAGAACGATTTTAAGTCCTTTAAAAGAGTTGGAAACTGTCGTCTTCAAGTAATCCAGGTATAGGTAACGGGATTTGTCATCCACGGTTACTGCCCCCAGTCCGCTTCCCACAGGGCGAGGCAGCTGATCTTCCTCCGCATCCATTAATGCTTCGATCTTCAGTTCCGTCTCGTCCGACAGCTTGAAGCCGTCCCCTCCAAAAAACTTGATTCCATTATCCTCAACCGGATTATGGGAAGCGGAAATCATTACCCCCGCATCCGCTTTAAGCAGACGTGTTATATATGCAACGCCTGGTGTGGATACCACCCCTAGACGGATTACATTCGCTCCAATGGACAGCAGTCCGGCCACCAGCGCCGATTCCAGCATTACCCCCGATATCCGGGTGTCCATGCCGATCACAACCGTCGGTTTCTCCACATTTCCAGCCAGCACGTATCCGCCGCAGCGTCCGATACTGTAGGCCAATTCCGCCGTCAGCTCTTTATTTGCTACGCCTCTTACGCCGTCTGTACCAAAATATTTTCCCATTATAATGACTCCCTCTTTAATATATATATGTCTGGTTTATCTTAAGGCTGACCTGTATCCGCTGCATCGTTCTGACTGCCCTGCTGGGTGGCATCCTGCCCGCCCTCCGGCGTTCCCCCTGCCGCAGCGCCATCCGCAGGCTGAGAGTCAGGAGCGCCTCCGGCACTCGGGTCGCCGCTCTGCCCCGTTGAATTTGTTCCCGTGTCCCCTTCCGGGTCCGTAACAGTTGGCTCCGAACCACCCTGCACTTGCACGGTAATCGTTAAAGAGGCTCCTTCGTCTGCAAGTGATACGTACTTCGGCAGCGTTGCCTTGAGGGGCACATCATGCTGCCCAGGCTCCAAGCCCGTAACATCCGCAGCCAATATAATATCGTTATTCGTCAACTCCTTCACTAGATCTTCCGGTCCAATGATACTGACATTCATGGTCTGGCTTTCCGGGTTCACTATCGTAACACTTCCGGAATCACCAGCTCCGCTGATTTGGATCGGAACGTTCTCTATCGTCCTCTGCGTTGTGGGTACCGCTCCATCCGGAGCTACTGTAACATCCAGTGTAATTGATGCCGGATCCACTCTTTCCGCCCCGTCAGGCACGGTCAGATTGGCCTGAACCTGCTTGGTCCCTGCTTCTGTCAACGTGCTGAGATCCAGTGTCGCAGCAACATTTCCCGTTATTCCTGACAATACAGAGGTTGGAGCATACACACTTGCCTCTGTCACGCTGGGCTTCACACTGGCCAGAACCAGGCCATCCGGCAGGTCTCCTGTGTAGCTTACCCGTATTGGCATTGTTTTGTAGCCCTGAACAACCGGCACTTCGGCGGACACCGTAGCCGGCTCAATCACAGCCTCCTCAATTTCCTGCCCATTCTTATCGTATGCTTTAAGCCGTACTCTGCGTTCGGCCACATTTTCTTTCGCTCCGCTTACATCCACGGTACCGCGTACAGAAGCCACCGCTTCAAGCCGGCTCTCAGCCAAAGTGACATTCACTGCTGCAGGGTCCGAGGAAGGAATACCAAGCCTCATGCCAGCCGCCGGCTCACCGTCCGTCGCAATGGTTATATTGAATGACTTCGTTTTCTTCTCTTCCACCGTTACCGTAACCATGGACGGATTAATGGAGATCACTTCAACTTCGGAAGGCAGATCAGCTCTCAGCGGCAGCGTCTCTGTCCCCGCCTTCACTTTAGATAAATCCACAGTTACTTTATAGTCATCCGTAAAAAACGAAGTCAGCAGGGAACGCTGTCCCCTAACTTCAAGATTTACCCTGTCCGTACTCATGGCAGAAAGCACATAGTTGTCATCCAGTCCTACCGCCTGAACCGCTACATCTTTTATCGTTTTATTATCATAAGCCGTTGTAATTCCCGGCGAAGTCGTGCCGCTGTCCAGATGGACCATAGCCCAAAGCAGGATGCTGATCAACAAAGCCAGTATTTTGGAAAAAGTTGCATTATTAAACCATCTGTCCATCATGAGTTGGTGGCGCCTCCCCCCCGCTTCCAGAACGGCTTGCGCTTTTCCTTAATCGATGTGGCCGGGCGCAGTTCCTCATATAATTTGGAGATCAGCGATTCTTCCTTAATGTCCCTCACTACCTGCCCGTTAATGGCAAGCGAAATTTGGCCTGTCTCCTCAGACACGACAATGGAAACCGCATCAGCCATCTCACTGACGCCAATCGCGGCCCGGTGTCTTGTACCAAGCTCCTTGCTGATAAAAGGGTTCTCCGATAGAGGAAGATAACATGCTGCGGCTGCGATTTGGTTGTTCTGAATAATAACCGCCCCGTCATGCAGAGGCGTATTCGGAATAAAGATGTTGATAAGCAGCTCCGAACTTACCACAGCCTGGGTTCTTATCCCGGACTCCGTATATTCGTTCAGGCCGGTCTCGCGTTCGAAGACAATCAGGGCACCAATTTTCCTGCGGGAAAGATAGTTCAGCGCCTTGATAATCTCGCCGATCAGCTTATTCAGCTCTTCATCCTCGGCAGACGAGCGGCCAAACAGCTTCCCCCTGCCGAGCTGCTCAAGCCCCCGCCTGAGCTCAGGCTGAAAGATAATAAAGACCGCCAGCACCCCAAAGGTGAACATCTGGTTCATCAGCCACTTCAGCGTATACAAATCAAACCAGGTGCTGAGAGCCCATATCACAACCAGCACGAGGATTCCTTTCAGCAGCTGAACTGCCCGGGTGCCCCGTACCAGCAAAATAATCTGATATATAATGTACGTTACAATTAAAATATCGATCAAGTCCTTAATGGACTCTTTCCAGGTCATATCCGTAAAGTACTCCAGCATGCGCATGCCCCCGCAGTGTCAGTAATAAGTGGGTCGTTTAAAGCGTCAGTATGTATATAGTATGGTCTCTTTATCTAGGTTATAACGATCGCGGTCAGGTTGCAAGCCGAACTCCGAATTTAATGGTGCATTCCGGTTATTTTCACAAATTTCTGGAACCCTCTAATTCAAAAAAGCGCCCTTTTCGCGGAAAAAGGCGCTTTTTATAGGTACTGCCGGCCAAGCCCTAGCGGTATGCCACTTCCGTGAACAAATCCGAAATTTTATACCATACCCAATCCAGTGCCCGGTCAATGCTCTTTACCTGTCCCGATATATGTGCGGTTGAGGCCTGATAATAGGATCCGTCAATCACCGTCAAATTTCCTTCTACATCCCCGTAGACCTGAGCAGTTCCATTTTCCACCGTCAAATCTCCATTGATGGCCTTGCCTTCAGGCACAATTACCGTGTTGCCATGGATGACCACCTGATCCAGATTGTCCCCACGGACCACTAGCTGGCTGGTCTGGCCCCAATTGCTTAAAAGACTGGATAGGATGACAACGAGAAAGAAAGCCGCAGCAGTCGCAGCCGGATGCCTTTTTATCCATTTGACCCATGGCTGTTGCCGTTTCGGTGTTGGCATAACGCCCAAAATCCGATCGGTCAGCTCATCCGTTACAGAAGGCAGGGGATGCTGGATTCCGAACAGCATCATTTCGGTCCGCTCCAGCTCTTTAAACCGCATCCGGCAATCCTGGCATTCCAGCAGATGATCCTGCAGCTCTTCCTTTTCCAGCTTGGACAGATCGCCATCCAGGTATAGGTGCATCAAAGAGACGGCCTCTTTGCATTCCATATGAGCCAATCCTTTCTTGTAGTCTTCCGATTTGCAGCCAGCAGACGCGGACACACTCAGGTCGGCGCATCCCGTTGGCGCAAGATCCGTTCATACAACATTACATACGCTGTCGCAGCAGATATGTTTCACAAAAATAAAATGCTACAATTTGTGTTCAAGCTTTTTCCGCAAAAACTCACGCCCCCGGTGTACCCGCGTCTTAATTGTCGTGACCGGCAAATTAAGCACATCACTGATCTCTTGGAGGGACATATCCTGTAAATAGCGGAGCACCATAATAGACTTGTATTTAGCCGGCAGGTTGTCTATAGCCTCCCGGATTTGAGTCTGCGTCTCCAGCAGCAGGGCTTCGCCTTCAGGTGTACGTTCATCGCTTGGAAGCATGGCGTACCCATCGCTACCCTCCTGCTCATTGATTTCCGCATCCAGAGAATATGTAGGCTTTCTTCTTCGCAACCGGTCAATGCATAAATTGGTAGCAATCCGGTATATCCATGTTGAGAACTTTTGATTGGGATCATACTTATCCAGATTGCGGTAGACGCGTAAAAACGTCTCTTGTACCATATCTTCAGCTTCATGCCGATTTCCCAGCATGCGGTACGTCAGATGAAATATTTTATCTTTGTAAAGCTCCACTAGCTCCGCAAAAGCCCGCTGATCCCCTTTAAGAATCAGCCTGACTAAGCGGCTGTCCATGTTTTCCACCGTTATTCCCCCAGACTTGCTGATGGGCTGATATGATTTTCTTCCTGCTAACAATAACAGAGCAGTCGGGTCCTCATTAGAGCACCCGACTGCATATTTTAAAGCATCTCTGCACTCTCTGCAAACGCATCAGCCGGTATTCCTTAGCCCTGCCGCAATGCCGTTGATGGTAAGCAGTACCTCCCGCAGAAGCTCTGCGTCTTCGCCGCTTTGCTGTCTCGTTGCGCGCAGCTCGCTTAGCAGCTGCACCTGCAGGTAGCTTAGCGGGTCGACATAAGGGTTCCGCAACCGGATGGACTCCTGAATAACCGGGACATTATCCAGAATTTCGTTCTGCCCTGTAATTTTCAGTATCAGGCTGGAGGTCAGCTCATACTCCTGTGTGATTAGTCCGAGTATACGCTGGCGTGCTTCATCATTCCCCGTCATACCGGCATACTCCTTGGCAATCAGCAGATCCGCTTTGGCGATGGCCATTTGCAGCGTATCGATCAAGGAACGGAAGAACGGGAACTCCCGGTACATCGTCTGCAGCACCTGCAAGTTCTCTTCCTTGTCCTGGTAGAAGCTTTGCAGCCCTGAGCCGGCCGCATACCAGGCTGGCAGCAAGTAACGGCTCTGCGTCCAAGCAAACACCCAAGGAATTGCGCGCAGATCCTCGAAGCGGTCGCTGTTTTTGCGCTTCGACGGCCTGGAACCGATGTTCAACTCTCCAATTTCCGGAAGCGGCGTAGACTCTTTAAAGAAGGAGAAGAAATCCGGATCACGGAAAATCAGGTCCTGATATTTCTCCAGCGAGACTGCGGAAATCTGTGAGATAATTGTTTCCCACTGTTCATTCAGCTTTTCTTCCTTGCCGGAGCGGCGGTACATGGCCGAGGTCAGCAGAGCGGATGTCGCCTGTTCAAGACTGCGATAAGCGATTCCTTTTAAAGAATAACGGGACGAAAGAACTTCTCCCTGCTCTGTAATCTTGATCCCTCCACCTACCGTTCCCGGCGGCTGAGCCAGAATGCTGCGGTTCAGCGGCATGCCTCCCCGTCCAAGCGCTCCTCCACGCCCATGGAAGAATTTCAGCTTGATATCGAACTCACCCGCCACTTTGGTCAGCTCGTTCATGGCTACGCGAAGCTCATAATTCGCCGTTACGACTCCGCCATCCTTGTTGCTGTCAGAATAACCGAGCATAATTTCCTGCATTTGATTCATCGCTGCTACCGACTGGCGGTAAACCGGAAGCTTCAGCAGTCTTCTCATGATTTCCGGAGCGGCATGCAGGTCATCGATCGTCTCAAAGAGCGGAACGGACTGAATGCTGCAGACAATCGTCCCGTCCACTTCCTTACGGAACAAACCGGATTCTTTGGCCAGCACCATCACTTCCAGCATGTCGCTCGCACCTTGTGTCATACTGATCAGGTAGCTTGTGATACATTGTTTACCATATTCCTGCTGAGCCTTGTAGATGGTCTGGTAGACGTTCAAGCATTCCCGTGTGCTTTCGCTGTAATCCAGGTAACGCGAAGTGATCGGGCGCGGATCATTCATCAGGGTTTCCAGAAGCTCAATCTTCTCTTCTTCGGACAGAGCTTTGTAATCAGGCGTGATATTCATTTTTGCCAAAATCTCCGTCATGGCATTTTCATGCTCCTGGCTATGCTGGCGGATATCCAGAGTTGCCGTATGGAAACCAAACAGCTCGACCTGACGTATTACCTTTTGAATGTAAGTATCCGCCACATAATCAGCAAAGTGAGTACGCAGGCTGCTGTCGATAATATTAAGGTCTGCAATAAGCTCTTCAGCGCTTGTGTACTGCTCTTTGGTGCCCCTTTTGGCATCATCTAGCACGTTGTTCACTTTGGCGATCATGTAGGCCAATTTAATACGATACGGCTCTTTTTCATTATGCCAGATTTCCATCTTTTTTAGAGGAACATTTAGTTTGTCCTGCTCAATGGAAGTCAATAGCTCCTCGGATACGCTCACGATGCTTGTGCTGAAGCTCAGCGAACTCATTAGGTCATACAGAATGCGATGATACTCCCGCACAGCCAGCTTGCGCTGCATCCGAAGGGTATCCAACGTAATATCGGAGGTTACAGAAGGGTTTCCGTCTCTGTCCCCGCCAATCCAGGAACCGAAGCGGAGATAAGTCGGGATATGCCATCTTGTATCCGGATAATATTTATTCAGACAACGTTCCAGCTCCTGATACACATCAGGCAATACATGGAACAGCGTCTCATGGAAAAAATACATGCCGTTGCGGACTTCGTCCAGTACCGTCGGTTTGCGGTCCCGCAGCTCATCGGTTTGCCATAGTGTTATGATCTCATTCAACAGGTTCTGACGAAGCTGTTCGCGCTCACGGTTGGTCAGCGTCGGATTATCCAATTGCGTTACATAATCGGATATGCGCTTGTGAATATCCAGAATAGCCCGCCGCACGGCCTCTGTCGGATGAGCGGTCATCACAAGCTCCAGGGAAAGCTCCTCCAGTATGGAGTGTACATCCTCTGCTGTGAATCCCTGCTCCTTCAGCTCCTGAACGGATTTTTCGATAGAGCCGGGCTGGATTTCCTCACCGGCAGAGCGTTCGTAATCACGCTTTCTGCGAATACGGTGATTTTGCTCTGCGATATTCACCAGTTGAAAATATATGGCGAAGGCCCGGATAACCTGATGCCGGATTTCCGGCTCCAGATCCCCGATCATGGATTTGAAATCATCGAAAAGCTCAGGCAAAAATTCGGCCCGTAAGGATTTGCTCGTTTCTCTTATTCTCTCTACGATATCAAGAAGCTCATTGCCTCCCTGGTGTACAAGAACCTCCCCGAGAATCGTACCCAAAAAACGAACGTCACGCCGCAGTAGATTGTTGGATTGGCTTTTATTTGCGGTCAACGTAAGCTCAGTCATGCTTTTCCTCCCATCTTATCCGATATTCACACCACGAAAAATTGACACTTTCTTAACATCATACAATAAAAATCGGTGAAAAGCTTTAATTTTAAACGGAAAATTTCGAGGAAAAAGAACTTTATTATTTCCAGTAGGTATGTTTTTTTATTCACAAAGGCAAATTATTATTCCCTATGTAACTTCCGCGTATAAAAGAACGATTTGCCTTGAAATCAGAGCTTTAGTTCGCACTTTTGAATAGTTCATACTGCTGCTCCTTAGAGTTTGGATGTGTATAAATGTATATAGAAAAAAGGAGAAAGCCAAACCATACCGAGTGCTTTCTCCAGCCTATATTCTTATTGAAATGCAAAAAAAGCCTTGCGGCTTTGTATGTACACAATGGAGCGGGTGATGGGAATCGAACCCACGCTACCAGCTTGGAAGGCTGGAGTTCTACCATTGAACTACACCCGCATATGAAGTATCGGGACGACACGATTTGAACATGCGACCCCCTGGTCCCAAACCAGGTGCTCTACCAAGCTGAGCTACGTCCCGATAATTCGAAATAATGCAATTTACTTGAAGCATTATGGCGTCCCCTGAGAGATTCGAACTCCCGACCTTTTGATTCGTAGTCAAACGCTCTATCCAGCTGAGCTAAGGGGACAAACAATGGAGCGGACGACGGGAATCGAACCCGCGACCCTCGCCTTGGCAAGGCGATGCTCTACCGCTGAGCCACGTCCGCAAAATATGGTGCGGTCGAGAGGACTCGAACCTCCACGGGGGGTTAGCCCACACGGACCTGAACCGTGCGCGTCTGCCAATTCCGCCACGACCGCATATTTTAGAAAAAACTGGTGAGCCATGAAGGACTCGAACCTTCGACACCCTGATTAAAAGTCAGGTGCTCTACCGACTGAGCTAATGGCTCGCAAATGGCTGGGGATATAGGATTCGAACCTATGCATGACGGAGTCAAAGTCCGTTGCCTTACCGCTTGGCTAATCCCCATTATGCATATGAATAAAATTCCCCATTACCAGTCATTTTATTAGAAATATGGTGGAGGCTGAGGGGATCGAACCCCCGACCCTCTGCTTGTAAGGCAGATGCTCTCCCAGCTGAGCTAAGCCTCCATTTATGACTTCCGCGAACCCCATGAGTTCTCACCCTTGAAGCTTTAAAGAAAGCTATGACCCGTAGGGGATTCGAACCCCTGTTACCTCCGTGAAAGGGAGGTGTCTTAACCCCTTGACCAACGGGCCATATAAGCTCTCAACCGGGATCGAACCGGTGACCTCATCCTTACCATGGATGCACTCTACCTACTGAGCTATGAGAGCATGGCTCCCCGAACAGGACTCGAACCTGTGACAACTCGATTAACAGTCGAGTGCTCTACCAACTGAGCTATCAGGGAATATATGCGCTTGGATAACAAGCGCAGTTCCGCCTGGCAACGTCCTACTCTCCCAGGACCCTTCGGTCCAAGTACCATCGGCGCTGGAGGGCTTAACGGTCGTGTTCG